>JBJEPV010000079.1:0-11409 GCA_051881415.1 Candidatus Fimenecus sp. | reverse complement strand
GAGAGAAAGCATGGGAAATGATGAAAACGCGAAGCGACTGCACCTTTTTGTTTATCACCAAACGCATTGACCGTTTCTCAAAATGCCTGCCGCCCGATTGGGGCGAAGGATACCCGAATGTGGTGGTTTGCTGTACCGTCGAAAATCAAGACCGCGCCGATTACCGTTTGCCCTACTTACTTTCGGCAAAAGCGAAGTATAAAGAAATTATCTGTTCCCCGTTACTTACGCCGATTGACTTGTCCAAGTACTTAACGCCCGAAATCCGTGGTGTGACAGCGGCGGGGGAGTCGGGCGAAGACGCGCGCGTGTGCGATTACCAATGGATTCTGGACATTCGTGCACAGTGCATTGCGGCAAATGTACCGTTTTTCTTTCAGCAAACGGGGGCGAATTTTCGGAAAAACGGCAAACTCTACCGTGTCCCGCGCAAAGACCAGCACAGCCAGGCGCGTAAAGCGAACATCAATTACGGCAGTCGAAGTATGTAAAGTTGATAAACCTTACAAACAAAAAGTATGGAAAAGGAACCTTGTCGGTCTGTTTTTTTGGTGAAAATGTTGGAAAAACAGTCGAAATGTTTGACATTTTTCTTGCTTTATGCTACACTCTGTGCGTATAGCGAAAACAGGCTATACCGTTTATATTTTGTGTATCGGAGCGACCTATGAATATTTTTGAAACGGTTTATGAAATCAACCAAACCCGCCCCGCAGCCCGCGCCATGTCCATGACCATGGACAACGGCGAACGCCGCGCCTATACTTACGGCGAGGTGTTCGCACAGGTGGACAAGTATGCCGACAGTTTAACGGCGGCAGGCGTTACGGCGGGCGACCGTGTGGCTTTTGTTTCGGAAAGTTGCCCGGAATGGACAATTGCATTTTTGGCTGCGTGCAAATTGCATTGCACAGCGGCTTTGATAGACGCGTCGATGGCGGCAGCGGAGCTTGAGGAATTTATTCTTCGTTCCGATGTGCGCGCGGCGTTTTTTTCGCCCAAAACGGCGGCAAAGTTCCAAGAAATCCCGTCCTTTTTGTTCCCCGTATTCAATATTTTAGACGCGTCACCGCTTGCGGGGTATCGCACGACGGTTTCGTCGGACTTGCCCGCTACGCCCGATAAAGACGAAAGCATCGCCTGCATTATTTTCTCCTCGGGCACCACGCGCAAAGCGGCGGGGATTATGCATTGCCACGAAAGCCTTATTAAAACCACACAAATGACGCTTCGCGAACAGCATTTAACAAGCGAAGAGCGCTTTTTGTCGGTATTGCCGAACAGCCATATTTACGGTTTGATTTGTTTGGTGCTGGGGCCTGCCCTTTCGGGCGCACAGGTGCATTATATGGAATCATTAAGCGCCGAGGCGGTGCTCGGTGCGTTTTCGGAGGTGCACCCCACGGTGTTACCCGGTGTGCCGAAGCTGTACGAGCTGTTTATGACGCAGATTTTGCGTAAAATCAATTCCAAAGCCGTCACCCGCGTAATGTTCAAGACCTTTTTCCCGATTTGCTTAAAACTGCGCCGCAAAAACGGCAGTTTATTGGGCAAAAAACTGTTCAAATCCATTCACGAGGGCTTCGGCGGCAGTCTCCAATTCCTCTGCTCGGCGGGTGCGCCGATTTCCAAGGAGGTTGCCGATTTTTATTACGGCACGGGCTTTAATATTCTCATTACCTACGGCGCGACGGAGACCAACATTCCCACCGTCGGCAACCGCCCCGAGGATATTCAAACCGATTCCTGCGGCAAGCCGTATCCGGCGGTATCCTTAAAAATCAGCGACAGCGGCGAATTGCTGATAAAATCCCCCTTTATGATGAAGGGCTATTTCCGTGACGAAGAGGCGACCGAAGCCGCCTTTACCGAGGATGGATGGTTTATGACGGGCGACCTCGGCTCGCAGGATGAAAACGGCTATGTGCGCATTACGGGGCGTTCCAAAGAGAATATTGTGCTGGCAAACGGCAAAAAAATGACGCCCGACGATGTCGAGGAGAAATATTCCGACCTGCCCGGTGTCAAGGAATTTGTCATTTGCGGCGTGCCGCACGAGGGCGCGGATTATGATGATATTCACGCCTTTATTGTGCCTGAAACCACCGCCAAAGAACGGCTGGATGCCATTACCGCCGCCATTCGCGAGAAAAGCGCACAGCTTACACAGTATATGCGCGTGGCGAAAACCCATTTTGTCGCCGAAATTCCGCGGACTTCTTTGCAAAAGCCGAAACGCTATTTGTTAAAGCAACAGGCACTGTCAGAGACCCAACAGCCCGCCGCGCCTTTACCGATGCCGGCGGCAGACGAAAGTGATATGCTCCAAACGGTGCGGCAGGTTGTGGCACGCGTGGCGAATACCGATATGGCGGAGATTACCCCCGACACCAAGATTTTTTCGGAACTGTCGATTGACTCGTTAAGCTCTATCAATTTGGCGTTGGAGCTCGAAGACATTTACCGCATCAACATTGAAAGCTATTATAACGAGGCAATGACCGTGCGCGATGTTGTGGCGGCGCTCCAAAACAAGGGCACGAAAAACGAAGCGATAGGGCAGGAAAATGTCGATTACCCGCAGGAAAAAACAAACAGCGACTATTATGCTTACTGCTTTTTCCGCAATGCGGCGCGGTTTGTCTATAAATTGCGGATTCACAATTTTGAGAATGTGCCGACGGATACAGGGTTTATTCTTTGCGCGAACCATGTTTCCAAAATCGACTATTTGTATATTGCTTCGGCATTTTCCAAAGCGCGGTACCAAAAACTTTGCTGTATGGCGAAAAAGGAGCTGTTCCGCAATGACCCGTTCAGCCGTAAGTTGATTAAATCGGCGGGTATGGTGCCCGTTGACCGCAGCGGTATCAATATGAAGACCATGAACAGTCTTTGCGACAAATTGCATGAGCATTGGGGCGTGGTCATTCACCCCGAGGGTACGCGCAGTGCGGACGGCATATTCCGCGAAATGAAAAGCGGCGCAAGTGTTTTGGCGATTGACGCGGGCGTGCCGATTGTGCCCGTGTATGTCAAAGGGGCGTACGATATTTTGCCGCGCGACCGCAAAATGCTCCGATTTTTTGATTGGAAGCATATGAAAAAATTCAAAGTCGATGTCAATTTCGGCAAAGCGATTTTGCCCGACGGCAAGGATGTGCCGACGCTTACAAAAGAGGTGCAGGACGCAATTTTGGCGTTGCAGGAAAAGGCGCTTCAAACCGAATAAGCATTTGTCGCTTTTCAAGCGACCTATTTGCGTGCCGAAAAAAGTATACTGTGGCTGTAAGGTGATAACACCTACGGCCACAGTATTTTTTTAGGAGGAAACGAAAATGCAAAACAAGGAAAACGCAAAAAACAACACAACGGAATTGGTGTTCATCTTGGACCGCAGCGGCTCGATGCACGGTTTGGAGCAAGACACCGTCGGCGGGTTTAATTCCATGCTTGAAAAACAGAAAAAAGAGGACGGAAAAGTGTATGTTTCCACGGTTTTGTTTGCGGATGCGGCAGAGGTTCTGCATGACCGTGCGGATTTGCAAACCGTGGAGCCGATGACCGAAAAAACCTATTTTGTCGGCGGTTGCACCGCGCTTTTAGACGCGCTCGGCGGTGCGATACACCATATCGGCAACATTCACAAATATGCCCGCCCCGAGGATGTACCCGCGCACACCCTGTTTGTGATTATTACGGACGGATTGGAAAATGCGAGCCGTCGCTATTCGGCAGAACGCGTCAAGCAGATGGTACGGCACGAACAGGAACAATACGGGTGGGAGTTCCTGTTTTTGGGCGCAAATATCGATGCGGTGGAAACCGCGGCACATTTCGGTATCGGCGCCGACCGCGCGGTTACCTATTGCTCGGACAGCGCAGGCACGCAGTTGAATTACGATGTGGTCAGCGATACCGTCTCGATGATGCGGGCAAGTCTGCCGATTTCCGCCAATTGGAAAACGCGGATTGAAAACGATATGCAAACCCGCCGCAAGAAATAATCCGCACGCAAAAAAAGAGATGCCGACACAAAAACGGCCTCTCTTTTTAAAAATTCCCCCCCTTTTTTCTGTCTGTATATTACCACAAATTGCCGCAAAAATCAAGTCTTGTTCTGCCGCAAGAAATATGGTATTGAGAATAGCGAGGTGATTGCAATGCAGAAAAAAGAAAGTATGACCGCACTTTTAAGCCTGTTTGCCCGCGCGTGGCACAATGAGCGGTACGCGGTGCGGGTGTTGGAAGACGAGGTATCGCGCAAACTCCTGTCGGATGAAGAGTATCGCACCGTCGGGGCGCATATGGCAAACGGCATTTCGTTTTTTGCCCCGCAGTTTTCGGGCACAAAAGAACAGGCACTACGCTTGATTGCAACGGAATACCTTTGCCCGTCGGTGCTCGGCCGCGCCGTATTTTCGGAGCAAGCCCTCCGCACGGCGGCAAAAATCGGCACAAAGCAATATGTGCTTTTGGGCGCGGGGTATGATACCTTTGCGTATCGACAACCGGAATTTGGAAAACGGCTTTGCATTTTTGAACTTGACCGTGCAAAAACCGTGCAGGACAAAATTGCCCGCCTTGCGCGGGCGGGGATTACACCACCCGAAAATGTGCGGTATCTTGCCGCGGATTTTACCGTTTCGGGGTGGGAGCAACTCCTCGTACAGCACCCCGATTTTGACAAGGATACGCCGACCTTTTGCAGTTTGTTGGGGCTTGTGTATTATCTGCCGACGGCGGATTTTGTTCGCCTGTTACGCACACTGCAAAAGTTACTTTGTGCGGGCAGCAGTTTGGTGTTTGACTATCCCGATGCAAACGCCTTTGGCGAAACGGCGGGCATTCGCGCGCAAAAGCAAGCAATGCTTGCGTGCGCGGCAGGCGAGCAAATGTACGGCGGGTACAGCCTGCCGACGCTCACACGGTTGCTTTCCGACTGCGGCTTTCGCGTGTATGAGCATTTGACGCCCGACGAAATCACCGCGCAGTATTTTGCCCTGCACAACCGTGCCAACCCCGAAACACCTCTGCGCGCGTTTGACAATGTAAATTATTGCCTTGCCGTGCGAAAAGAATAAGAAAGGTACGCGCGAACAGAAGTTTTGCGTAGTGGCGGGTTATTCCCCTGACAGGGGAAATGTCCGCGAACGCGGACAAAAGGGTGCCCGTTTTCGGAGAAAATCCACGCCCGCCCGTAGATTTCGATGTAATTTCGCGGAACAACACTAAGGTTGTTCCCTACAATTCGTAGGGGCGAACTGTGTTCGCCCGTCAAAATGCGATGTGATTTCGCGGAACGGTCAAGACCGTTCCCTACGCGCGTATTGCCTTTACCTGCTCCACAATATGCACAATATCGTCATAAATCGTAAGATTTGCCAAGCGGTCATAGTCGGTGGCGGTTTTGTTGAGAATGACAAGATTGTCCCCAGCGAAATACCGCACATATGACGCGGCGGGGTAGACCACCAAAGAAGTCCCGATAATGACCATCGTGTCCGCCGCCGAAATGGCGTTTACTGCACCCCGCACGGTTTTTTCGTCGAGCGGTTCTTCGTACAGCACCACATCGGGCTTGATGACACCGCCGCATTTCTGACAGTGCGGCACGCCGTCGCTTTGCGCTATCGTGTTCACCCCGTAAAACGCGCCGCAGTGCATACAGTGGTTGCGCAGTACGCTCCCGTGAATTTCGTAAACGCGGCTGCTTCCTGCCGCCGTGTGCAGACCGTCAATGTTTTGCGTGACAACCGACACGGTTTTACCTTCCCGTTCCAAATCCGCAAAAAAGCGGTGCGCCGCGTTGGGCTTGGCGTCGGGATAGAGCATTTTGGATTTGTAGAAATCATAAAACAAATCCGTATGCGCCGTAAAAAAGGAGTGGCTGATGATTTCCTCAGGCGGGATATTCAAGCCGCTTTTTTGGTTGTAAAGCCCGTCTGCCGAGCGAAAATCGGGTATGCCCGACGGGCAACTGATGCCCGCGCCCGTAAAAACGCAAATGTTACGGCTGTTTTTTAAAATTTCGTGTAGTTTCAAAATCTTCTCGTCCATTTACAAAGTCCTCTTTGCGTTGTGCCCAAAAATGCAACGGCTTTTGCAGATTTTTCGGCATTTTGCGCCTTGATTTTTCGTCGCATTTTGCGTATACTCAATATAGTTTCATTATAATTCAGTTTTTTCAATTTGCAAACCGCTTTTCGGCGGTTTTTTTGTTGGAGGATAACAAAAATATGGCGAAAAATCCGTTGGGAGAAGAAAAAATCGGCAAATTGTTGCGCATTTATGCCGTGCCGAGTGTGATTTCGATGCTCGTCGGCGCGCTTTACAATATTGTGGATCAATTCTTTATCGGGCGAAGCGTCGGTATGCTCGGCAACGCCGCGACGAATGTCGCATTTCCGCTGTCTACGCTTTGCGTTGCGTCGGCGCTGTTGTTCGGCGTGGGCGGCGCGGCAACATTCAGTTTAAAACTCGGCGCAAAAAAAGAGGACGAGGCGGCAACGGCGGTCGGCAATGCTTCGGTGCTTTTGGCGGCTGTGGGCGTGGTGATCAGCGTGGTTGTGCTCCTCTTTCTGCGGCCGCTGATGCGTGCGTTCGGTGCAACGGACGAGGTGCTTTCCTACGCGCTCACCTACACGGGCATTACCGCCTACGGCTTTCCGTTCTTGATTTTCACCACGGGCGGCACGGCGCTGGTGCGCGCCGACGGCAGTCCGCGGTATTCCATGGTCTGTACGCTCACGGGCGCAATCCTCAATACGATTTTAGACCCGATTTTTATTTTCGGCTTTGGCATGGGTATGGCGGGTGCCGCCGTGGCAACCGTCATCGGGCAAGTGGTGTCCGCCGTTATGGTTGCGGCGTATATGTTCCGCTTTCAAAGCGTACACTTGCAGAAAAAGCATTTTGTTATCCATCTGCAAGACGCTTTGAAAATTGCCTCGCTCGGCACCTCGCATTGCTTTAATCAGTTGGCGATGATGGTGGTGCAAATCGTCTTAAACAATACCATGACCTATTACGGCGCGCAGTCGGTATACGGCAGTGAAATCCCGCTGGCATGTTCGGGCATTATTTCAAAGGTTACGATGATTTTCTTTTCGTTCGTCATCGGCATTTCACAGGGCTTACAGCCGATTGTCGGCTATAATTACGGGGCGCAGAAGTATGCGCGTGTGCGCAAAACCCTGCGGTTGGCACTCGCGTTCGGCACGGGGATTGCCGTGGTGTTTTACATTGTGTTTCAGGTGTTCCCGCGGCAGATTACGGGTTTGTTCGGCACGGGCGACGAAACCTATTTCGCCTTTGCAGAACGGTATATCCGCGTGTTTTTAATGGCGTTGTTTTTAGATGCCGTACAGCCGATTGCCTCAAATTTCTTTACCTCTATCGGCAAGGCGAAAAAGGGAATTTTGCTGTCGCTGACGCGGCAGGTGATTTTCCTGTTGCCGCTTTTGCTTGTGTTGCCGATTTTCTTCGGCTTGGACGGCGCTATGTATGCGGGCCCGCTTGCCGATACCGTGGCGGCGGTGCTTTCGGGCGTGATGGTTGTCAAGGAATTCCGCAAGATGCGAAAAATCGAACGGCAGGCAGTTGCAGTGTCTGCGGAAATATGATACGATAAACCCGAAATTGCAGGTGAAAGGGAGTTTACGGTATGCAAACGTATCCGCTGTATGAGAAAAAAGAAATCAAGGTCACGCCGAATAAAAAAACGGTGCACTTAGATTGTTATACGGTCGGTAACAATGCGCCGAGCGTGCTGATTTTGCCCGGCGGCGCGTATTCTATGGTGTCCGATTTCAACGAGGGCAAGCCCTTTGCCGAATATTTTCAGGCGCACGGGTACAATGCGTTTGTGCTGTGGTATCGCGTGGGCGCGGCGGCACGCTATCCCGCCCCGATGGAGGATGTTGCGCGCGCGATGCAGTTTATCCGAAGCCACGCCGCCGATTGGAAGTTGGACAGCACCAAAATCGCGTTGATGGGCTCGTCCGCGGGCGGGCATTTGGCGGGCTTTTTCGCCGCCGAATACGCGCGCTTTGACGGGGAATATCACGGTGCGGTCTACGGCATCAAACCGGCGGCGGTGGTGCTCTGCTATCCCGTAATTACAATGGGCAAACTGACGCACGCTGTTTCGCGCCGCCGCCTGTTGGGGCTTTTTTCAGGGCATACCGAGCAAAACGCCGCTTCGGTGGAAAAGCGCGTGACCGAAAAGTATCCGCCGACCTTTGTGTGGCATAATAAAGACGACCAATCCGTGCCGTATGAAAACAGCGTGATGCTCAAAAATGCGCTCGACGAAAAAGGCGTGCGGTGTGAACTGCATTTGTACGAGCACGGCGGGCACGGCATCGGTCTCGCCGAAGGCACAGACGCCGAAGGGTGGATTGACGACGCCTTTGCCTTTTTACAGTCCGTATTTACCGCGTGATTATTTGCAAAAATGCTTTTTGAGTCCCTTGCACAAAAAGCAGGCGGGGAAGCACAGCAAAAACCAAAAAAAAGAAAACAGCGGGCAAATCTGCCCCAATATATTCAACCGCCGCGCGCTGTAATCCCAAACATTCCAATGAAACAGACGGTTGACGAGCAGACCGACCGAAAATTCCAAAAAGGTTATCAGCAAACAGCCGAACGAACAGCGAAGCCAAAGCGGACGCGCCTTGCATTTTTCGTTGATACGGTAAATGCCCAACAACGCCGCGCCGCCCGTCACGCCCATTGTCCAATGCGTAAACCCGCGAAACAGGACTTCTATCAGGCAGTAGAGCAGTGCGCCGAACGAATACACACAAAAATATTCCCGAAATTTTTTCATTCTATCACCAAGAACAGTATGGTCGAAAGCGTCCGCGTTTATCCAAGCGGCGAAAGAGGTTTTTATGAAAGTCAAATTCTATACGCTCGGTTGCAAGGTCAATCAGTATGAAACCGAGGAAATTACGGAGTTGCTTTTGAAAAACGGCTACGAAATCACTTTGCAGGACAGCGAAGCGGAAATTTTCGTGGTCAATTCCTGCACCGTGACCGCCGAAAGCGACCGCAAAACGCGGCAGTTGGTGCGGCGGCTCAAACGCAATTTTCCCGAAAGCACCGTGGTGCTGACGGGCTGTATGCCCCAGGCGTTTCCCGACGCGGCGTCGGCGCTCACGGCGGCGGATATTGTTATCGGCAACAAAAGCAATGTGACCTTGCCCCAAAAACTGCGCGCATATTTTGCAACCAAACAGCGGCTTTTTGCCGTGGAACAGCACAAAAGCGGCGAGCCGTTTCTCGGGGCGCCGATTGCGGATTTTCACGAGCGTACCCGCGCGATTTTAAAAATCGAGGATGGTTGTGACCGCTTTTGCTCGTATTGTATCATTCCCACCGCGCGCGGGCGTGTGCGCTCCAAGCCGATTGCCGAAATCGAAAAAGAGGCACAGGCGTTAAGCGACGCAGGCTACCGCGAATTGGTGTTGGTCGGCATCAATCTTTCCGCCTACGGCAAAGACAGCGGCGAACGCTTTACCGACGCCGTGGCGGCGGCGTGTGCGCCGTCGGGTGTTTTGCGCGTGCGGTTGGGCTCGTTGGAACCCGACCACATCACCGACGAGGTAATCCACGAACTCTCGAAACTGCCGAAACTCTGCGGGCAGTTCCACATTTCTTTGCAAAGCGGCTGTGACCGCACCTTACAGCGGATGAACCGCCATTATACGGCGGCCCAATATGCGGCGCTCGCCGAGAAACTCCGCGCCGCGTTTCCCGATTGCTCTTTAACTACCGACATTATGGTCGGCTTTGCAGGCGAAACCGAAGAAGATTTTCAAGAAACCGTGGAATTTGCAAAAGCAATCGGCTTTGAAAAAATCCATGTGTTCCCGTATTCCGTACGCGAGGGCACGCGTGCCGCGTCCTTTGACGGGCAAATTGAAAAGTGTGAAAAAGAGCGACGCGCCGCCGCGCTTTTGACAGTTGCCGCAGAAATGCGCAGTGCATTTTTGCAAAATCAAATCGGCAAAACCGTCGAGGTGCTGTGTGAGCACAAAACCGAAAACGGCTTGCATTTCGGGTATACTGCCAATTACACGCCCGTGTATTTTGAAAGCGAAACCGCCGCGCCCGGTTCCCTTTGCCGCGTGACGCTCGAAAAATCCGACGGTGAGGCCGTCTACGGCACAGAATTCTTACAAAAAAGTTAACAATTTTACAAAAAACAACACCGCATTCTTACAAGTTAGTAACAATGCGGTGTTTTTGATTGACAAAGCATTCCCCGATAGGGTATAGTGGACTTGTAGGAAGCCACAGTTTGTGGTTAAAGGAGGTAACACTATGATTGAAGTACAAGGCGTAACCAAAAAATTCGGTTCGTTTACGGCAATCAGCGACATCAGCTTTACGGTCGGCGACGGCTCTTTGTACGGGCTCATCGGCTACAACGGCGCGGGCAAAACCACGCTGTTGAAAACGATTACGGGCGTGTATAAAGCGGAAGAAGGCAGGGTACTTTTAGACGGCGAGGACGCCTTCGACAATGAACTGATGAAACAGCATATGTTCTATGTACCCGATGACATCTATTTTCAGCCCTACGCCAATATGGAGAAAATGGCAAAGTTTTACAACGGCTATTATCCGGGGTTCAGTTTTGACACCTTTCATAAGTTGGCGGAGGTGTTCGGGCTGGATACCAAAGCGCGCTTAAACGGTTTTTCCAAAGGGATGCAACGGCAGGCGGAAATTGTGTTGGGCTTTGCCACACAGCCGTCGTTTATGCTGTTTGATGAGACCTTCGACGGCTTAGACCCCGCCAAACGCGCCCTGATTAAAAATATGATTAACGAATATATGCAGGAGACAAACGCGTCGATTATTGTTTCGTCGCACGACCTGCACGAATTAGAGGGGCTTTGCGACCACTTTGGCTTAATTAACGGCAAAAAGCTGGTGCTTGACTCGTCCATTTCGGAATTGAGCGAAAACCGCGCAAAATTCCGTTTGGTGTTCCAAGACGATGTGTCAGAAGACCAAATCAAAGCCCTCGGCATTGATGTAAAATCCTATAAGAAAGACGGCAAAATGGTGCTTATCACCGTTAAGGGCGACGAAAAAGAGACGGCGGAAAAATTAAACGCGTTGTCGCCTGCCATGGTTGAAAGCCTGCCGCTGTCTTTGGAAGAAGTATTTTTGGACGAAATGGAGGGGACGGATTATGACTTCACCCAAATCTTTGCAAAATAACTTCGGTTATGCATACCGCACGGGGCTTCGGGACAATGCGCTGTTTGCGGCGCTGAACGCGGTTGTGATGTTCTTTTCCTTTTGCTTAACGCCGATACTTGCCTTCCGTGAGAAAACAAGCGTCAACCGCGAAACCGGGCAAGTCACGAGCATCAATTTTAAAGAGCA
>JBJEPV010000078.1:0-2082 GCA_051881415.1 Candidatus Fimenecus sp. | reverse complement strand
ACGGTCAACAGACAGTTCACAAGATTGCGATCCGCCCATGAACGTGTGCGCCAAATATCCGCGCCATCTTGATTGTTTGCGGCTGCGCGGTTGATTTCGGTCTGTGCGGTCTGTGAATGCATCGGCTGCATCCCGGACAGGGAACGAAGGCGCGTGCCATCATAACTGCCCTTGAACATGGAAAGATATTTCACGTTCATGATCGTGCCATCCGCGCGGGTATGCGCGTATGCGTGATAGGAGGAATCATACTGCACGTTGCACAGGATGATATATTCATAGTTTCCGACTTCATACTGCGAAATCCACACAAGGGGGATCGCGGACATTGCGTTTCCTGCGTAATCAGAATTTGCAACATCGGATTCCGTTCCGTCCTCCTTCAGCGTGTAGTCATTCGGATTCAGTTTGTAATCTTCCGTGCCGTCATACTTCACCATGCACGGATAATTGTTTTTCACAAACCAAATATCACCCCAATCGCCGAAATCGAATGCGCCGGATGCAAAATCCATCTTTGCGGGATTCATGCCAACGGCATCATACAGATATGTCACGCGCGTTGCGGGATTGCTGTCGTTCTTGTTGATCTTCACGCCGTAACGCTTAATGCCCGCAAACTTGCTGTCGATGTCCTGCACCGCCGCAAGAATGCCGGTTGTGTCCGCCTTTACTTCGTCAAGTGTCTTTTTGTCTGCAATATAGATTCTATCGCCTTTTGCCATTTGGAATTATACCTCCTCTAAATAAATGATTCCGTTGTCAATTCCGATGGAATAAACGGTTGCCGTGGTATCATCCGCCATTGAGTTGATACCGGCGGCAATATTTTCGCAAGCCGCCGCGCCCGCGTTTGCGGCATCCGCCGCACTTCTTGCACCCGCCGCGGCGGAATTTGCCGCGTTGGTTGCCTCCGTCATGTTGTTTCGGAACGCAATGACTTCGTTGTACTGTTCCTGCACTTGCTGAACAAGCGCATCGAATGTCGGAACATCGATGACGGCGGGGAGATCGTGGAAAAGGTGTTCACCATCGCCGATGCGCAAGATATATGCGCCGCTCTCCGTCACTTCAACGCCCCATTCATTCACTTCCAAAATGCGCCCGGATGCTTGCCATTGCGCCGTTGTGCCGCATTTCGGTTTGATGGTTGATGTTGCCATGTGTTCATGCTCCTTTCATGCGTTCCGCGCTTACGGCGTGCCGCAATTTATTTTGATTTCATCCGTTGTGAATGGCGTGCCGCCGTCACAGTTTAATGTGTCATGGCTGCCGGGCGTGCCGCCATCGACATTGTGATATATGCCGGTATCCATTTCCCGCATATCGGCGTATGCCGCCTCCACCCGCTCCAATGTGTCGTTTAACTGCTCTTGTGTGGAAATGGCGTTTTCCGCCCTCTCCGCCGCGTTGCTGGCTTTATCAGCCGCCGCCACGGTGTCAGTTATAACATTTTGGTATCGTGTCAATGTCTGTTGGCGCGTGACCTCTGCCGCGCGGCGTTCTTTTTCCGCTTGCACGCGCTCATATTCGTTGTTGATCCGCTCCGATTCCGCCCGCGCCCGCGCCGCTTCCGCGATCTTGAACGCTTCCTCCGTGTTCAGCACTTGCGCTTTGGTTTTCAGCAGATCATCAATGTACGATTGCACCTTCTTGTCAAGTGCGCTGATTTCGTTACTTGACAGGATCGCGGATTCATCGCGCATTGATTCTTCAATTTCGATTGTGAATGATGCCGATGACAGGATTTCCGAATTTGATGCGCGGCGGATTTCGATGTCACAATATGCCGTTCCTGCTGCCGCCAACGCTTGATTTGTCAATTCAACCATGACATGGTTGTTTTCAACCTTGCATTCGTTGTAACAAAACTTTTTGTCCGGCTTTTTGATGTTGGCATACACAACCGCATCCGCGGGAATCTCAAATTGATTTCCGTACATCATCAATTCGACTTCGACAAATCGTGTTGCTTTGTCACCTTGCTTTGCGGAAACAAGATAAAATTTTGTTTCGCCGTACAATTCAAGTTGAATCGATGTTATCATTTGCATCACACATCACCCCGCTTTCATTCATTTT
>JBJEPV010000077.1:0-2147 GCA_051881415.1 Candidatus Fimenecus sp. | reverse complement strand
CGCCTTCTTTTTCTTTTTCGTAAACTTCCTTGCCGTTTTCTAAATGGATTGCGTACCCGCTCCCGCCTTCAAACAGTTCATCACATTGCAAGATTCCTTCAAAATCCGGCGTGAAAGAAAATATTTTGCTTTTATAGATTTTGTCATAATGTTGTATAGGCATCACCCATTCAACATCATCGCCCATCTGCTTGTGATATGCCGAAATTTTCATCAACGGGATATTCGGGAAGTTGTGACCGTCCACATCAAGCAAGCCGATTTTTGCCATTTTCTGCGCCCTCTAACTTTTCAAACATCTTGTCCGTGAATGTGATCCGCTCCGGGCGCACCCTCTCGATCTTTCCGTTTTCGTATTCCACAATGCCGAAGGTGTCTTGCACAACCCCGCCGTTGTGTCCGCCGACCATAACAGATGGCGGCACGATTTCAGAAATGTCGCACCAACGATGGAACAATGCGGCTTTGCCGTCAACTTCACAACGGCGCAACGCTTCTGTGTTCTCCAACGCTTTCATACTTCGTTCCCCCAACAATCCCACCCGGCACGATGTTTGCGGGCGTATAGTTCGATTTTGCTTGTGTCGGGATATAACCGCTCGATGATGTTGTATGCGATTTCCGGCTTTTGGCTGTGCCGCTGCACCTTTTCGCGGAATACTGTATGTATTTTCCCGCGTTCATCCTTTGCCACGGGCATCAATTTTCCTTTGTACATATACAGCAAATATTCATGACCGTAACGCACCGTTAACGCCGCGGGAATGCCTGTGACCTTATCCCAAATCATGCGGGCGTGCAATTTGTATCCCATTTCCTCCGCTATCTGCTGCGCTTCAAACAGATATTTGTCAATCGTCCACAGAAACAGAATGGTGTCACCTTCCGCAAGGGAATCCGCCTGTTTCAAATGCTCTTTGATTTCAGATAGGGAACAAACGGGATATTCAAGCGGCTTTCCGCTTGAATTCGCGCGGACACTCTTTTTCCCGCCGCGGCTTTGTTTCCACGGCGGATCGGCATATATGAGATTGTACCGATTCGCCGTATCAAAAATATTGACCGTCATGCCGTTCACTTCCTTCCGCCGTTCTTTGACATGATCGCAAACACGATGATGACCGTGATGCAAATGATCGCCGTTATCAAAACAGATTCCACGATTCACACCTCCTGTTTCATGTTCTGCGCCGCGATGTCAATGATGCTTGTATCCGGCTTAATGGCTTCATACGCTTCCATGATTGCCGCTTTCGCCTGTTCGGGCGTGATATACTGAAGGAAAATTTGCATCTTGTATGTGTCGCGCTCTTTGCCAATCGGTTGTTTACGGAAATTGTAATCATCCGAAATGGCTTGTCCGATGTCCTCCCATGTGCGTTTCCTGCAACGCTTGATTCGCAAATCAACGATCTTGATGAAATGGCACGGTGTTGATCCTGTGTACCCGTGCATCGTGGAAATATCCACAACGATGTCAATGGTATCGCCATTGTCGTTTTTAATTGTTTTGATGTGTGTTGCCATGTTTAACCTCCTATTTTCCAATTATTGCGGCGCAAATCAAACGCATCGCCGCATTGAATGATGTCCGAAAAATTGCTGTTTGCCACGGTCATTGCGTATTTGTCGATTTCGTATGCGAAATATTTGACATTCGTGAATCCCATTTTTTCAAGGCAATAACGCCCCGTGCCGATTCCATCGTACATAGACAGCACCAATATTTCTTCGTTGCGCGGAATGTTCCGTAATGCGCCCCACAGAATGTGAACGATGACATCCGCCGTCCATCCGTTGCCAAGTCCTTTGTATCGTTGCGCGTTTGATACGGCTGCTGTGTAACCATCGGGAAGTGTTTGCAAGCGTTCACATTCAATCGGCGTTAGTTTGCGGATAATGTATTCACCGTCTGCAAGTGCAATCGGGTATTGAATTCCCTTGATGGTGATTTGTCCGTTCTCGACCGTGTAAATTCGTTTGCCCGTCTGTTTCTCTTGTGTAACATCGCCGCGCGTTTGTTCCGCCACGCAATCCCATGTTTGTTTGTGCGGATCATCCGAAAAATTGCTTTCTAAAATATGCTGTACGCCTTTATTTGCGTATCCCGCTGTCAAGCAACGCGATTTTCCGCTCTGTGATGGATT
>JBJEPV010000076.1:0-2173 GCA_051881415.1 Candidatus Fimenecus sp. | reverse complement strand
CAAAGAACATATCGTTTCATTAAATTTTCCTATATTAGAAAATGATGCAAAAACTTGTTCAGTATTTGTTGACTCTGACAATCTGTGTAGTGTAAGGAGATACTATAAAATCGGAAAGGAACACTTTGAGATAAATGGTGGGAGGTTCAATATTGAACATACCAAAAACAAAGAGTTTATAATCAAAAAAGGAAACAAAAATATTGCTAAAATTATAATGTTTCGCTTTAACTTTAAAGAAAAATCTTCAAGAAGCATAGTGATAGAATACGACAGCATGAAAAATGAAACTGTTGCAATTCTTTTAGCAATGGCAATAGATTTGGTGTGTTCTTATTAGTCTTTCATCGGCACAGCAGGCATTAAAGTTACCAAAGAACAGCTGTGGGGGCTAAACGCCGCGCTTAACCAAATCAAAAAGCCGTAAATTTTATGACAAAATCAATCCCAACAGAGTAGGGCGGGAGCTTGCCCCCGCCGTTTGGTACCCGAATTGGTAAAAAGGGGACTGTCCCCTTTTTACGGCTGTGATTTTCCAAAAACTGCAAAAGTCTCCCGAATTATGATTTCGGGAGGCTTTTTCTTGACCGCACCTTATTTTTGGGGTAAAATATCTATATCTGAATTTCACAGCGCAAAGGACGGAGAAGTATGAAAAAATTTATGGATAAGGATTTTCTTTTAACCACCAAAACGGCAAAGGATATTTATAAAAAAGGCGCCGAAAAAACGCCGATTTTCGATTGGCACTGCCACCTGTCACCCAAAGAGATTTACGAGAACAAACAGCCTGCCGACATTGCCGAGTTGTGGCTGTCGGGCGACCATTACAAATGGCGCGTGATGCGTTCCTGCGGTATTTCCGAGGATTATATCACGGGCAAAAAATCGGGAAAAGAAAAATTCCGCGCCTTTGCTTCGTGTTTGCCGTATTGCATCGGCAACCCGATGTACCATTGGACGCACCTCGAATTACAACGGTATTTCGGTGTGGAAACCCCGCTTTCGGAAAAAACCGCCGACGAAATTTACCAAAAATGCAACGAAAAAATCAAAGCGGGCGGCTTTACCCCGCGCGAATTGATTGAAAAATCCAATGTCAAGTGCGTCTGCACCACCGACGACCCCGCCGACACGCTGGAATATCATGTCCTGTTACAAAAAGAAAAGAACTTTAAATGCCGCGTGTTGCCTGCGTTCCGTCCCGACAAGGCGCTCGGTATCGAATTGCCGAGTTTTATCCCGTGGGTGGCGGCAATGGAAAAGGCGGTCGGGCGTGAAATTCACACCTTCCGCGAGTTAAAAGACGCATTGGGCGAGCGTATGGATTGGTTCGGGCAAAACGGTTGCTGTGCGTCCGACCACGCATTCACCTATGTGCCGTATGCGCCCGCAACGGACGCGCAAATCGAAAAGATTTTCAAAAAAGGCTTGCTCGGCGGCGCCTTTACCACCGACGAGCTCGACAAATACCGTACCGCGCTGATGCTGTTTTTGGGCGCGGAATATGCGCGCCGCGGCTGGGCAATGGAACTGCACATCGGCCCCATGCGCAACAACAACAGCCGTATGTTTGCGCGCCTCGGTGCCGACACGGGATTCGACTCCATAGATGACCGCGAAATCGCCAAAGGGCTTTCGGGGCTTTTGAATGCGCTCGATTGCAAAGGCAATCTGCCGAAAACCGTGCTGTTCACCTTAAATCCGAAAGACAATTATGTGCTGGGCACCATGCTCGGCAATTTCCAAAGCGACGAAATCCCGTCCAAAATCCAATTTGGCTCGGCGTGGTGGTTTAACGACAATTACGACGGTATGCGCGAGCAGATGAAAACGCTTGCAAACCTCGGGGTTTTGGGCAAATTCGTCGGTATGGTGACGGATTCCCGTTCTTTCCTTTCCTACCCGCGCCACGAGTATTTCCGCCGCATTTTATGCGAACTCATCGGCGATTTGGTCGAGGAGGGGAAATACCCCGCCGATATGGAATTCCTGTCGCAGGTTGTCGCCGATATTTCCTATAACAACGCCGCGAAGTATTTCGGGCTGGAAGCATAATCTTTTCTGCAAATTGGGGTTTGTAGGGGTATTAACGGAACGGACAAAATGCAATGCGTGCGTAGGGGCGGGTTTCCATGCCCGCCCGTGAATTTTGATGTTATTTTGCGGAACA
>JBJEPV010000075.1:0-2179 GCA_051881415.1 Candidatus Fimenecus sp. | reverse complement strand
GAAAATTGCCGATGTGTGCAATGTGGAATTTGAATTCGGCAAAACCAAACTGCCGCATTTTGATGTTCCGGGGCATCAAGACCATTTTACCTATTTCCGTGAGAAATGCTACACTGGGCTTCATAAAAACTACGGCGAAAATGTACCGCAATCGCATATTGACCGTTTAGAGTATGAATTGTCCGTTATTCGGCAAATGGGGTATGTGGATTACTTCCTGATTGTCGCCGATTTTATTGCGTACGCGAAATCCAAAGATATTCCCGTTGGCCCGGGCAGAGGTTCGGGTGCGGGGAGCATTGCCGCCTACTGTATGGGCATTACGGGTATTGACCCGATGCGGTACAACCTGATTTTTGAACGCTTTTTAAATCCGGAGCGCGTCAGTATGCCGGATATTGATGTGGACTTTTGCTATGAACGCCGTGAAGAAGTGATTGATTATGTCATTCAAAAATACGGCAAAGACCATGTGGCGCAGATTGTCACTTTCGGTACGATGGCGGCGCGCGGTGCAATCCGAGATGTAGGCAGAGTGTTGGGATTGCCGTATAACACGGTAGATTCCGTTTCCAAACAAATTCCGCGTGAGCTCGGCATTACCATTGAAGCCGCCTTAAAAAAGAATGCGGAATTGAAAAAACTCTATGATGAGGACGAAAAAATCCGTGAGCTGATTGACACGGCAAAAAGTGTGGAGGGTATGCCGCGGCACGCCTCCACCCATGCGGCGGGTGTTGTGATTACGGACAAGCCCGTCAGCGAATATGTTCCGCTTGCACGCAACGATGCGTCTGTGGTGACACAGTTTACGATGACCACCATTGAGGAGCTTGGGCTTCTCAAAATGGACTTTTTGGGGCTTCGCACGCTGACGGTTATCAGCGATGCGGAAAAAATGATTCGGAAGCGTCAGCCGGATTTTGATATGGAAACCATTCCGTTGGACGATAGAAAAACCTATGCGATGTTTTCCAAAGGCTTGACCTACGGCGTGTTCCAATGCGAATCTGCCGGTCTTCGCAGTGTTTTAACGCGGCTGAAACCGCAGAATATTGAAGATATCATTGCGGTAATTTCGTTATACCGCCCGGGCCCTATGGACTCGATTGACGATTATATCGAAAACCGTCACCACCCGGAGCACATTCATTATAAAGCCCCGCAGTTAAAAGAGATTTTAGATGTTACCTACGGCTGTATGGTCTATCAAGAGCAGGTCATGCAAATTTTCCGCTCCCTTGCAGGCTACTCATTCGGCCGCGCCGATGTGGTGCGTCGCGCCATGTCCAAGAAAAAGCACAAGGTCATGGAGCAGGAACGCGAATATTTCATTCACGGGCAAACCGATGACCACGGCAATACAGTTTGCTGCGGCTGTGTGGCAAACGGCATTTCGGAAAGCGTTGCAAACAGCATTTTTGACGATATGTCCTCATTTGCATCTTACGCCTTTAACAAGTCACACTCGGCGGCGTATGCTGTTGTGGCATACAGAACCGCTTATTTGAAATGTCATTATCCGTGCGAATTTATGTCGGCGCTGTTGACAAGTGTGATTGACGATACGGCAAAAATTGCCGCTTATATCGCTGACTGTACGCGGATGGGCATTCGCGTCCTGCCGCCGAGCGTAAATGCAAGCGTGCTTGCCTTTGCGCCGACAGACAGCGGCGAAATTCGGTTTGGGCTTTTAGCGATTAAAAACCTCGGCAAAGGTTTCATCCGCATGATAACCGAGGAGCGCGAGCAAAACGGCAGTTTTACGGATTTTTACGATTTTTGTAAGCGATTGTACGGTAAGGAGTTTAACAAACGCGCGGTTGAGGGATTAATCAAAAGCGGCGCTTTGGATAACTTGGGGTTAAACCGCCGTGAAATGCTGCAAAACCTTTCGGATATTATTGCAGGCTTGGAAGGGGAATCCCGCCGTAATTTGGATGGGCAGTTGGATATTTTTTCCATCGGTGCGGCAGAACCGGTTGCCTATGAGCCGAAATATCAGCATTGTGCGGAATTCCCGCCTGCGGAACGACTGCAAATGGAGAAAGAAGCGACGGGGCTGTATTTGTCAGGGCATCCCATGGCGGAGCATATTACACTTTCCGAAAAACTGCATGTTGCGCGTATTTCCGATTTGTGCGATGCGGGAGACGACCAAATGAGCCGCATTACGGAC
>JBJEPV010000074.1:0-12031 GCA_051881415.1 Candidatus Fimenecus sp. | reverse complement strand
ACTTCGTCCTGAGATTTGCCGCAGAAAGAACAACGCACGGTTTTTTCTCTGCTGTCGTTATCTCTCGCCATAGTAAAAGTTCTCCTTAGAAGATCTTATCGTTTATAAAAAATCTTATCCACTAAGCCGTAATCCAGCGCTTCCTCCGCCGACATGAAGTTGTCGCGTTCGGTATCGCGTGCGATTTGCTCAATCGGTTTGCCGGTATTTTCAGCCAAAATTTTATTGAGCTTTTCACGCGTACGCAAAATGTGGCGTGCAACAATGTCGATTTCGGTTGCCTGCCCCTGCGCGCCGCCGCTGGGCTGATGAATCATAATTTCGCTGTTCGGCAAAGCATAGCGCTTGCCCTTTGCACCGGATGACAGCAAAAATGCCCCCATACTTGCCGCCATACCCATACAAATGGTGGAAACATCACATTTGATGTACTGCATTGTGTCGTAAATCGCAAGACCCGCGGTAACAGAGCCGCCGGGGCTGTTGATATACAAACTGATGTCTTTTTCATTATCCTGCCCTTCGAGGTACAAAAGCTGTGCCACAACCAAGCTCGCCGTTGCGTCGTTGACTTCATCCGAAAGTACAATGATACGGTCATTGAGCAAGCGGGAATAAATATCGTACGAACGCTCGCCGCGGCTAGTCTGTTCAACAACATAAGGAACCAATGCCATAAAAAATACCTCCTAAATTTCAACGGTGAAACGCACAAAGCCTCCGCAAGACTGCGGAAAGCACTGCGCGCCCACCGTAAAGTAAGACCAAATTCAGTATTGACAGAGAAAATAAGGGTTAATCACTTATTCTTCGGTTTCTGCCTTTTTTGCGGTTTTCTTTGCAGCCGTTTTCTTCTCAACCGGCTTTTTCTCGGTAGTCTTTTTGGCTGCTGTTTTCTTTGCCGTAGGTTTCTTTTCGCCCTCCGCCTTGTCGTCTTTCTTCGCGGCGGCCTTTTTCGCTGCGGCTTTCTCCTCGGTAACAACCGCGTTGTCTACAATGAAGTCCATTGCCTTTTTCGACTGCAATTCTTTGGTAAGGGCTTCTTCGGAAACTGCCTTTTTCACGGCTTCAATATCCATATTGTATGCATCGGCAAACTTCTTATATTCCGCTTCCAGTTCTTCTTCCAAAACGGTGATTTTCTCGACTTCGATAATCTTTTCAATCGCCAAATCGAGTTTCACCTGTTTTTCGGCAGAGGCTTTGTAGCCCTCACGGAATTTTTCAACATCCATACCGGTGTATTGCAAATAGGTTTTCAAATCCAAGCCCTGCATTTGCAGTCTGTATGCAAACTCGTCAATATCGCTGTCAATTTTCTTTTCAATCATCGCCTGCGGAATTTCCGCTTTAACGCCGTCCGCGACCATTTCCATCAACGCATTGTTGACTTCGTTATCCGCTTCTGCTTTTTTGGATTTTTCAAGGTCTGCCTTGATGCTCTTTTTCAGCTCATCTACGGTATCTTTATCGCTGACATCTTTGACAAATTCGTCATCGAGTTCGGGCAGTTCTTTCACTTTGATTTCGTGCAGTTTGATTTTGAACACGGCATCTTTCTCGGCAAGGCCTTCGTGATAGTCCTTCGGGAATTTCACATTGACATCAAATTCCTCGCCGGTTTTGTGCCCGATAATCTGCTCTTCAAAGCCCGGAATAAACTGACCGGAACCGATGGTCAACTCGTAGCCTTCCGCCTTGCCGCCTTCAAACGCCTCGCCGTCTACAAAGCCTTCATAATCAATAACAGTGATGTCGCCTTTTTTCACGGCTCTGTCTTCCACGGTGACCATACGCGCATTCTGTTCCAGCATACGGTTGAGTTCCGCTTTGACTTCATCCGCAGAAACCTTGCAGGACTTCTTGGTTGCTTTTAAGCCCTTATATTCGCCGAGCTCGATTTCCGGTTTTACGGTTACTTTTAACTTTAAGACAACGCCGTCCTTGCCCATTTCGGGAACTTCCAAATCATAGGGCGTGTCGACAATTTCAAGCCCTGCTTCTTTGACAGCCTCCTCGACAGCGTCGGGATATAAAATCTCCAAAGCATCTTCATAGAAAACGCCTTCACCGTACATTTTCTCAATAAAAGAACGGGGTGCTTTTCCTTTTCTGAACCCGTGAACGGTGATGTTCTTTCTCTGCTTGAGATAGGCTTTATTAACAGCCGCCTCAAAGGTTGCGCCGTCAATAGCAATCTCCAGCTGCCAGGTGTTTGTCTCGACCTTGTTGGATGATTTTAAACTCATTTACATATTCCTCCTGAATTGTAAAGCATTAACTTACTTATTATAACAGAAAGTATTGAAAAATGCTACCCTTTTTTACGATTTTATTATTTCTATCACTTTTGGACAAAATTTCAGGTAATCCCCCGATAAAAGTGCAAATTTTGTGCCATAAAATGTGTCCTGAAACGCCAAATGCGCCGCGCCGCCGTGTAAATGGGCATAATAGCAACGGGAGATTTGTTCGTCTTTCAGCAAATCCAAAAACGGTGCACATTGCTGTGTTAAGGAAATCGGCGGATAATGCAGAAACACAATCGGTTCGCCGCCGAGCGCGCGACCGGCATCAATCGAGGTTTTCAAACGCTGAACCTCGCGGAGCATTACCTTGTCCGGCTCGCTTTGCGTATCGTCATAAAACCAACCGCGTGTGCCGCAAATGCTGAAATCGCCGACACGGTACGCATTGTTATGCAAAATGTGCAAGGTCGAAAAACCGTTTTCTTCAAAGAATACTTCCATTTTACGGCGCGTATTCCACCAATAATCATGATTGCCCTTTAAAATAATTTTTTGCCCGGGCAAAGCGTCCAAATACGCAAAATCCGCTTTTGCCTGCTCCAAAGACATCGCCCACGAAATATCGCCCATTAAGACAACCGTATCCGAAGGCGCAACCAAGGCATACCAATTTTTTGTGAGACGCTCGACATAATCGTCCCACCCTTTAAAGATATTCATCGGTTTGTCCGTTGAAAAGGACAAATGCGTATCTCCGATAGCAAAAATTGACATTTTTGATAACCTCATTTATGCATAAATGCATCGAAAACTCAAAAACTACGGTTGAAAGGAGGCAAACAAAATGAACGAAATCAAATGTAACGTCAGCAACTGTGTATATCACGAAGGGAAAACCACCTGTACCGCAGATGAAATCATGGTCGGCTGCCAATGCAGCCACGAGCCCTGCAAGTGCAGTGAAACCGAATGCGGCACATTTCAGGCGAAAAACTGAAACAGCCGAATAAAACGAGGAGAGTGGTAAAACTGCCACTCTCTTTTCGTTTTATATACCGAGCATTTCAAATACGACCTGCGCCATATCCTCTTTGGCGGCAACTTTGGTAAAACGCGGCGTTTTCCCCTTCAAAGTTGCAAGCTGCGGCGGCACGGGTGCACCGGATTTTTCATGCAATTCTTCCACCATGGAGAACTCATCCTGCGACTGAATGTTGTTTTCCAATGCGCTTAACACACTCTTTGAGAACTTGTACGGATTGGCGGTGGAGGCAATCACGGTCGGTGTATTATCTCCCGTTTTCATTTTATATGCCGCATACACATTGACGGCAACCGCCGTATGCGTATCACAAAGATAATTGTATTCGTCAAAGATTTTACGAATGGTGCGCTTGGTATCGGCATCGTCACAATACCCTGCCGCAAACAATTCCGAAATGGATTTTTGAATTTTTTCGCTGACGGTATAAGTGCCGTTTGCCGCAAGCTGTTCCATAAGCGCCCTGGTCTGTTCGGCATCCTGCCCGGAGAGCGCAAACAGCAAACGCTCCAAATTGCTGGAAATCAAAATATCCATCGACGGCGAAGTGGTGCAATAAAACGGACGGTTTTTATTATAAGTACCCGTGGTTAAGAAGTCAGTCAACACATTATTCGCATTGGAAGCACAAATCAGTTTGCCAATCGGCACACCCATTTGCTTTGCATAATATGCCGCCAAAATATTGCCGAAATTGCCCGTAGGCACAACCACATTCATCGGTGCACCGAGCTTTAAGCGTTCGGATTTTACCATATCGCAATAAGCCGAAACATAATAGACAATCTGCGGCACCAATCTGCCCCAGTTAATGGAGTTTGCCGAAGAAAATGCCAAATGATTTTCTGTAAACTTCTTTTCGATTTCGCGGTTGGTAAAAATAGACTTCACGCCGCTTTGTGCATCGTCAAAATTGCCCTCAATCGCGCAAACGCTGACATTATTCCCCTCTTGCGTGGTCATTTGCAGTTTTTGCATGGGACTGACGCCGTCCACAGGATAAAATACCAAGATTTCGGTATTCGGCACATCTTTAAAGCCTTCCAACGCCGCTTTGCCCGTGTCGCCCGAGGTGGCAACCAAAATCACGATTTTGGTGTCTTTCAGCGTTTTATTGGCGGAAACCGTCAGCAAATACGGCAAAAGTTGCAATGCCATATCCTTAAAAGCACAGGTAGGCCCTCTCCAAAGCTCCAAAATATTCGCCGTATCATTGAGCGCGTACAGCGGCGCAATCTGCGGAGAACTGAATTTTTCCGCCTTATAAGCGCCCTCTACGCACATAGAAAGCTCATCATCGGTAAAATCGGTTAAGTAGAGTTTTAAGACCTCTTTTGCACGCCCGATGTAGTCAAGGCGCGCCAATTTTTCAATATCCACAAGGTTAAGCGTCGGAATGGTCATCGGCACGAACAAACCGCCGTCCGCCGAAATGCCTTTCGCAATCGCCTCCGCCGCAGAAACGCGCACGGAACTGTCTCTTGTACTCGTATACACCATACGTTACACTCCCAACATAAAATTCAACATATTTTACCATAGGTTTTAAAGATTTGCAATGAGAAATCTATATCCGTTTTCAAAGAAAATATTTTGCAGTGTTTTTTCGGAAATGCCGTGCTGTAAAAGGTAATCGGCAAGATACGGGATATTCTCTATCCCGTTCAAGGACGGGTGCACGGTACAGCCGTCATAGTCACAGCCGAACGACAAATTCTGCTCTGCACCCAAATCCAAAAAATGCGAAATATGGCGCAAAACCGCATCTGCCCCCGTTTGCCCGTTGTTTCCCAAAAAATCGGCGCATAAATTGATACCGATAAGCCCGTTGCGCGCTATCAACACCTTGATTTGGTCATCGGTCAAATTGCGCGCTTTTGCATAGGGATTGTCTACAATATCGGCATCGGAATGACTTGCCAAGAACGGCTTTTCGGTATATTCCGCTACATCATAAAACCCGCGTTCATTGAGGTGAGAAACATCCACAAGCATATGCAGATTCTGCATTTTTTGCACAATGCGTTTGCCGAAATCGGTAAGCCCGCCTTTGTCTTTTGCAAAACAGCCGTTGGCAATTTCGTTCGTATCGTTCCAAGTCAGCGTCATCAACCGCACGCCGTCTTGATAGAGTCTGTCGAGTTTTTCGAGGTCGCCGCCCAATACCGCGCCGCCCTCCACGGAAAGTATAGCGGCAACTTTGTGCGCACAAAATGCCGTCTCAATATCCGCCGCGGTTTTACAGGGCAGAATTTTCTCCGCATTTACGGCACATTCCCGGTAAAAGCAATCCCGCACGGCTTGATAATAGGCAAACGCCGCCTCTCCCCGCTTTTCATCGGGAATCCAGATAGCAAACACCTGCCCGTATTTCACAAAGCATTTGCTTTTTTGCAAATCAATATGCAAATCATTGCTTGCAAGGCACTTCTTTTGCAAACAGCACTCGCCGATGGTATCACAGTGAAAATCAAAAAATCTCATTTGCCCTCTCCGTTATACGCATTTTTAATGAGGCGGATTTTGCGAACCGTTTCGCCGCGCATATATACCTCGACAATGTCAAAGCGCGGCTGTTTCGCGCAGTCATACTGCGTTAAAAACAAATTTGCCGCTGCAATCAGTTTTTTCCGCTTGGAAAAATCCACCGCATCTGCCGCAGAAAAACGACTGTTTTCCGCGCGTGTTTTTACCTCGGTAAAGCAAATATATTTTTCATCTTCGGCGATAATGTCAATTTCGCCCAAACGGCAACGGTAATTTGCCGCAAGAATTCGATATCCCTTTTCGCGCAAATAGCGGGACGCTTCCACCTCGCCGCGTGAGCCGGTTTTCGCCTTATCCATTCTCGTTTTCTCCGATAATCTTTTTCAAAAAGGTTCTGCGATGCACGGGAGATATGCCGAATTGGGCAAGTTTGTCATAGTGAAGTTTTGTGCCGTAGCCTTTGTGTTTTTCAAACGCATACTGCGGATATGTTTCGGCAAGTTCCAGCATAAAACGGTCACGGCTGACCTTCGCAAGCACGGAAGCCGCCGCAATCGACATTGATTTTGCATCGCCCTTTACAACGGTCACTTCCGGGCACACGCCGATTTTCGGTTTTTGGTTGCCGTCAATCAACAGCAAATCCGGCGTTACCGACAACTGCTCAACCGCACGGCGCATTGCCAAAAAGGTTGCATTCAATATATTGATTTCATCAATTTCCCGTTCCGTGGCAAACCCGATACCGTACGCAATCGCTTTTTCCTGTATCATCGGAAAAAGCGCCTCGCGTTTTTTCTCGGTCAGTTTTTTGGAGTCGTTTAAGCCCTCTATCACCGTATCGGGGCTTAAAATGACAGCAGCGGCATATACGGGGCCCGCAAGCGGCCCTCTGCCCGCTTCATCCACCCCGCAAATGACGCTGTATCCTTGATTTCCGTATTCGTTTTCAATCGAAAAATCTACCATTCATTCACCCACTCTGTCGAGCGTGATTTTTCCGAGCTTGCCGCCGCGGTATTCATCCAACAGCATGACGGAAACACGGGTGTAATCCACTTCGCCGCCCTTGATCATCATACCGCGCTTTCGCCCGATTAACTCCAACAGCTCCCACGGCTGTAAATCTGCAAAATCGCTGATTTTATAGCGTTCCGAAAGGTGGTCGGCATATTCGGTCTGCATAATTTCCAAAAGCCTTACCGCCAAAGTTTCGCAATCGACAACCGTATCCTTCACAGACCCGATAAACGCCAATTTGTCGCCGACCTTCGGGTCATCGAATTTCGGCCACAGCACGCCGGGTGTGTCGAGCAGTTCCATCCCGTTACCGATAACAAACCAACGGTTGTGGCGTGTAACACCCGCTTTGTCGGCCACCTCGGCGCGGTTACGCCCTGCCATTTTATTGATAAACGAAGATTTTCCCGTATTCGGAATCCCAACGACCATAATCCGCAAGGGCTTTCCTGCCATACCGCGCGCTTCGTTTTTTTCGATTTTTTCTTTTAAGACCTCACGCATTAACGGCACAAATTGATTTAAGCCTTTGCCGCTTTTGCAATCCACAGGTAAAACCGCGGCGGCGCAGGTCTTTTGATAATGTGCCACCCATTGCTTTGTTGCACGGTCATCGGCAACATCGCATTTATTGAGCAGGACAATCCGCGGTTTATCTCCGATTAAATCGGAGAGTTCGGGATTGCGGCTGCTTTCGGGCACGCGCGCGTCCAAAACCTCGGTTACGGCGTCCACCTGCGGCAAGCATTCTTTAATCAGCCGCCGTGTTTTCGCCATATGCCCCGGGAACCATTGCACAGTTTGCTTAATTGAATCTGCCATACTCTGTTACTCCGCGTTATTTATCAGCAACTGACTGTCACCGATACGGTAAATGGCTTCGCCGACAATGTAGCGGGTATCAATCATACCGACTGCATTGTCGCGGCTGTCGGTAGAACGGTTGCGGTTGTCCCCCATCACAAAGACACAGCCTTCGGGCACCGTCACCGGATAACGCCAAGAACCTTGGACAATCACCGGTTCTGCAATATAGGGTTCGTCTAAGACTGCACCGTCGACAATCACCTGATGAGTTTTCCCGTTGATTTCAACGGTCTGGCCCTCGGTTGCAATCACGCGCTTAATCAGCACCTTGTTAAATGCATTCGGTTGCGAAATAACCACAATGTCCCCGCGTTCAACCGTCCAATCCCGCGCGGTAATCAATACCTTGTCACCGTTGCGGAGGGTATTGTTCATAGAATCACCGTCTACGGCGGAAATCTTAAAAACAAAGGTGAAAATCAAGCATACCGCCAAAACAGCGGAGACCAATATCGAGGCAAAATCATAAATATTGCGAATTGTTTTCTCATTCATAGTTTTCTAACGACCATTCTCCGAAAGGATAAAAGCGGAATTCGGCAACGCCCAATATGTAGCGTGTATCAATAAAACCAACGGTTTTCGAGCGGCTGTCTAAGGAATTGTTGCGGTTGTCCCCCATTACAAAGACGCACCCTTCGGGCACGGTAACGGGAAAAGCCACATTGGACATACGGTTGGTCGGCTCATAAATATACGGCTCGTTCAGCACCTCGCCGTTTACGCTGACCTTGCCTTCGACAAAGTCAATATTGACCTCATCCCCACCGAGAGCAATTACGCGTTTAATCAGCGGCTCATTCAACGAATTCGGTTGGGTAATCACCACAATATCGCCGCGATCGATTTTCGTGTTAATCGCGCGCACGGCAAGCCAATCGCCGTCTTGCAAGGTGGGCTTCATAGACTCCCCGCTGACCCCGACAATACGGAAGCAGAAGGTGAAAATAATCAATATGGTTAAAAAAGCATAGACCAAAGAATCCAGCCATTCATACACAAACCGCCACTGCTTCGGCGCTGACAACTCTTCGGTATCAAATTCCTCAAATGGGACAACAAATTGCTCGGATTTTCTCAAAATACACACCTACCCTATTATCCTAAATATTTTACACCAAATTCCGAAAGATTGCAACAGAAATTCACAGACTGTAAGAAAAGTTCCTGCAAATATATCAAAACAGGAAAAAAAGGTTATAAGCTATACAAATCCCGATACACATTACATTGAAAAAGCACCTGCCGAAGCAAGCGCTTTTTCTGTAAAGAGGTAGTAAAAAAATTGTGATGTGGACTTGAACCGACAAGAATACGCAGTAATGATATATCGCTGACGCGATATGATATACGGCTAATACCGCACGATATACTTGCTTTGCAAGTATGATATGATATCCGTTTCCAAATACGCGAAGCGTATATCATCTGCGAAGCAGATATCATACCGACAGGTATATCACCCGTGAGCACAGAGAACGGATATCATTGAAAAAGCACACCTTTGTCCTGTGGACAAAAGTGTGCTTTTTCTTGGCGCGCTTGACTGGATTCGAACCAGCGGCCTTTAGAGTCGGAGTCTAACGCTCTATCCAGCTGAGCTACAAGCGCATATCAAACTGCTTCATCAGGATGAAACAGTTTATTTACATTTACACATTGAAGCGGAACAGCACAATGTCGCCGTCCTGCATTACATAGTCTTTGCCTTCGGAACGGATTTTACCCTTTTCCTTTGCCGCCTGCATGGTACCGCAAGCCATCAGCTCATCAAACGAAATGACCTCAGCACGGATAAAGCCGCGCTCAAAATCGCTGTGGATTTTCCCTGCCGCCTGCGGCGCTTTTGTACCTTTGGTAATCGTCCAAGCGCGCACCTCGGGCTCGCCCGCGGTTAAGTAAGAAATCAATCCTAACAAATGGTAGGAGCGCTGAATCAGCAAATCCAAACCGCCCTGTGCAATGCCCAAATCCGCAAGAAACATTTCTTTTTCCTCTTTGGAAAGCGACGCAATTTGTGCTTCCAACTCCGCACAAATCGGCAAAACCTCCGCGCCCTCCGCCGCGGCAATCGCACAAACGGCTTTGTAGCGTGCATTTTCCGAAATGGAATTTGCAAAATCGTCCTCGCT
The DNA here is from genome assembly GCA_051881415.1 of Candidatus Fimenecus sp. GTDB lineage: Bacteria > Bacillota > Clostridia > Oscillospirales > Acutalibacteraceae > Fimenecus. Next base: position 2,234 of record JBJEPV010000074.1, on the reverse strand, counting down.
CATATTGCAAGCGTAAATGACGGGTTTGGAGGAAAGCAGAGCGACGGTGGAAAGCATTTCTTTTTCCTCGTCAGTCATTTCCACAGCACGCGCGTTCACGCCGTTTTCGAGTTCTTTGCGCAAGCGTTCAAAGAATTCAACTTCTGCCTGTAAGGATTTATCGCCTTTCATTGCCTTTTTACTGCGGTCAATACGGCGGTCTAAAATTTCAATATCCGATAAAATCAGTTCCAAATTGATGGTTTCAATATCGCGCTGCGGGTCAACACTGCCCTCTACATGGATAATATCGTCATCGTCAAAGCAACGCACCACATGGATAATGGCGTCCACCTCACGAATGTGCGACAAAAACTTGTTGCCTAAGCCCTCGCCCTTAGAAGCACCTTTGACAAGCCCTGCAATATCCACAAATTCAATGGTTGCGGGTGTCAACTTTTGCGGGTGATACATTTCGGCGAGTTTGTCAAGACGCTTGTCGGGCACAGCCACCACACCGACATTCGGCTCAATCGTGCAAAACGCATAGTTTGCCGACTGCGCACCGGCATTTGTAATGGCATTAAACAATGTACTTTTTCCGACATTCGGTAACCCGACAATCCCCAATTTCATCTTTTGTTCATTCCTTCAATTTGGTAAGCGTTGTATATTATACACGCAAGGCGAAAAAATTTCAACTGTCTTTTTTCACGGGTTCTGCCGTTTCGGTTTCTTGCGTGCAGTCCGTTTCCGCCGCCATATAATTCTCAGGCAATTTTCCGCGTTGGGCTTTAAAGGGAATCCACAGTTTTTGCGCGTAATGGCGGAATTCTAACACAATATCACCCGTACACGGAACAAAAGTGCCGTGTTTTTTCTGTGAACGGTAGGCAAGTTCTTTGAACAACAGCATAAATACGCCGCCGATAAGCGCCCCGCCCAATATAATGAAGAACAGTGGCAAGCGGCAATGCAGCCAATCGCCCGAGCGCAACGGCAAGGTAAAGGAAATATACATTTCGCCGCGCGCAAACATTTCCGCGAAGGTTTCGCCGTTGCCGTATTTCGGCAATTCCGTTAAATACGCCGTATTGACAATCCCACAAAGTGCTGTAAGTACGCCCGTCGCGGCAGAGCCGAGCATCAGACCCGGAATGACTGTTAAGGGACTGCGATACGCATAGGGCATTGAAAAAGCAACTGTCAATTTGATGTTTTCAAAAAATGCGTTAATCGGGCCGCTGACGGCAAAATTGAAGTCATCCGCATCGCAGTTGCCGCCCTTTTTCGTGATTTTTTGCAAAAGCACATTCATCAGCGGCACCCAGCCCACGGTAACAAAGCACGCGCCGTAAATTGTCATCAGGCGCGCATCGCCCGCTGAAAATGCCGCAATACTGACGGCAAAGGCAGACATAGAAACAGACCCTATCAAATCAAAGCCGACCATCAGCCCTATCACCAACGCGCAAAGCACAACGGAACGGTCTGCAAGCGAGGTCAGCGGTGCAATGAGTGCTTCGCCGAGCGCCTGGAACGGGATTTCAATACCGTAATGCACCAACAAAAAGGTTAAAGCCGCCGAAACCACCGGCATAATTAAAACGAGGACAATCAAATCTACCTGTTCCAAAATGCCCACACCCGTCAGTGTGTCGGGGATTTTTTTGCCCGACGCGCGTTTTTTCGCAAAAGAACGGTCGAGCTTTCCGCCCAAAAACTCCTTACAGTTGTGCCAGGCGATAAACAAGTATTTGATACAATATGCCAAAAATACGGCCATAATCAAATAGCCCATATAGCCGATATTTGTGCCGCCGCCCATATTCAGCGGCGTTGCAAAATAGGCTTGGTAGGTTTCTACGCCCGAAATCGGTGTGCCCGCAAAATGGGCAAAGTAAATACTCAAAGCAAACGCAGGCGCAATCGCCGGCAAGCCTGCAATCAAATAGGACAGCACAACCGCCATTACTACGAAAAAGAAATCGGTTGCCCAAAACAAAATAAACCACAAAATATTTTCATTTTGCGGCTCGGTTGCACCCAAAATATGCTCCACACCGAGTATGTTCTGCACAACAAAAAAGAAGCCTGCCCCCAAAGCGCCGAACAACTGCACAAGAAACATAATGGAAGTGGCGCGGTTGACATTTTGCCGAAGTGAACGGATTTCGGTTTTGAGCATAATCATTCCCCCGTAGATTTAATTGTTTAAGTTTACCATAAAGATTAGATATTCGCAAGATTTATAA
>JBJEPV010000073.1:0-12098 GCA_051881415.1 Candidatus Fimenecus sp. | reverse complement strand
GCATACCGATAATTTTGTGCCCGTTGCCGTTAAATTCCCCTGAAAATGCACTGTTACTATACACATTTTCACTGCCGATGGGATTCCAACCATTGCCGTAATAATCCCAATCCCCGCCCGCAGCGGTTGCCGCGGTCAAGTCAATATCATTCATTAGAATGTAATTTGCAGTTAAATCGTTTCGTACATTGTAGAGTTCTTCAATCGTCCGAATTTCAATAAAACCGTCACCATTCGTCTCGGCTATCGCCGTTAACGGTAGCGTCGAACAAAGGAGCAGAACTGCTAACAGAAATGAACATATGCACTTGCAATTTGCAAAAAATCTTTTCATCATTTGGAATCACTTCTCCTTACAAACCACTGTATTGCTTAAACTAAAAATACTGATTCAGGTTAAAGGAATATGCTGGATAACTCTTCACAATAAAAGCTGGTTCATGGTATTTCCCCCTCAAAAAATATATATACGTTATTTAATATTGTATCTATATTAAAAATTAACAAGATACAATATTAAATATTATATCTTGTTTTGTTAAACCTGTCAAGAATTCAAACATTTTCTTTTGGTTTTTATAGGAAATGCTGAAATTGCGGCGTGGATTTTCCGAAAACGGGCGAGAACGGCGGGAGCAAGCCCCCGCCCTACCCTGTAAAATGTACTTTGTGCGTAGGGGGCGTCGACTCGGCGCCCCGTTGTAGGGGCGATTCACGAATCGCCCGCGGGGTTTGATATAAATTTGGGCGGGCGTGGATTTTCCGAAAACGGGCACCTTGCGGCGGGAGCAAGCCCCCGCCCTACCGATAAACCAATTTACATTGCAAAAAATCCACAGGCGGGCGTGGATTTTCTCCGAAAACGGGCACCCTTTTGTCTGCTTCGCAGACATTTCCCCTATCAGGGGAATCACCCGCCACAACGCGCGTTCGCCCGCGGATTTGATATAATTCAGCGGAACAACACTGAGGTTGTTCCCTACACACCGTAGGGGCGAACTGCGTTCGCCCGCAAATTTGATGCCGTTTTACGGAACGGTCAAGACCGTTCCCTACGCATAAAATACGATATGGGCGTAGGGGCGTGCATTGCGCGCCCGCCCGTGGAATTTGATGTATTTTTCCCCTCCGTCACGCGCTTTGCGCGCGCCACCTCCCCAACAAGTGGGGAGGTTCGCGGAACGGTACGACCGTTCCCTACCATAGTGACCGTAAAATATGCTGATGCTATAACGCAACGCGGACGGTCGTTTTGAGTGTAAACGAATACAAAAGCGTTTCTTTGACGGGCAGGCAGAAGAGTTCTTCGGCGGCGCGTTTATAAACGGAAAGTTGTTTTTTGTATCGTTCAGCAAGTTCCTCCCCTGTTTTTACACGGTCGGTTTTATAATCGACAATCACCACCGCGCCGTCTTCCACAAAGGCGCAGTCGATAATCCCCTGCACGGTGATTTGCTCGTCGGGGAATTCGTTGCCGAGCGTGGAAACAACCGCATTTGCCGGGAACAGTACCGTGAATTTTTGCTCGCGGTGTATTTCCTCGGCGGATTGCATACGGACAAGCAAATCAGAATGCAAAAAGGCGGTTAAAGTTTCACGGTCGAGCACATCACACTCTTCTTTTCGCAAATACCCCGCACTTTGCAAGCGTTGAATTTCCGTTTCCAAATCGTCTTGGGCGTTTTGAAAGTCGCAAACTTCCGCAAAACGGTGGGTTGCCGTACCGCGCTCGGCGGGGGTTAAGCCGCTTTTGCCGAGGAAGGCGGGTTCGGCGGCGGCAAAATAGGTAAAGCCGTGCTCCGCTTCATTGAGCGCGGACGCGGAAACCTTACCGGGACAGGTAGAAAGCGGCATTGCGTGATATTGAAACTGCACACGGCGGTCAATTTCCGCAAAGAGTGCCGCGTCGGGTTTTGCCGTTTCGACGGTTTCGCTTTGAGCAACGGTCTCGGGCGTTTCTTCTGTATTCGGCAAAACAACCTGCAAATCAAAACCGCCCACCGTGCTCTCGCGCGTGCCGACATCAGCCATTTCGCGCAGAATTTCCGCCTGCGGGTGCTTCATACACGATGCCAAAAGCCAATCCAAATAGCACGACGCCCCATTTACATAGGCTGACGGCACGCCCGTTTCGCCCTGCACCGCCAGCGCCGCCGCATGCACCCAATTCGCCGCGTTACGCCGCCCGCAGGTGCCGACAAAAATCAATTTTTCTTTGGCGCGCGTCAGCGCCACATACAGCACACGCAGTTCCTCCGCTTGCGCCGCCGCGCCGATAGCCAACTGCGTACCGACATAAGGCACGCTTTGAAAAGTACGGCGGTTTTCGCGGTCAAAAATTTTAAGCCCCAGCAAAAGGTCTTGGTGTATCAGCATTTTTTTGTATTGGTCCGAACGGTTAAACTGCGTGCCGCATTTTGCCAATATCACCACGGGGAATTCCAAGCCCTTACTTTTGTGCACGGTCATAATGCGCACCACATCGGCATATTCCGAAACGCCCGTTGCCGCCTCAACATTTTCTTCGTTTTCGCGCAGTTTTTCAAGATACCGCAAAAAGCCCGACAGACTGTTTTTGCCGATTTCGCCGTAATCCTCGGCATAGCGCAACAGCAATAACAAATTGAGTTTTCGGTTTTCGCCGCCCGCCATCGCGCCGACAATCGCTTCAAATCCCGTATAGGCATAAATGCTCCGCAGCAATGCGGCGGGGGTTTGGACGGTGCTTAACCGTTTGAGTGCCTCGTAATCCGCTAAAAATGCGCGGCACTTGGGGCTTCCAAAGGCGCGCAAACGCCGAAACAGCGCCGTTTCGTGCGAATGCAGATTGATTTGCGCCAATTCGTCGGGCGTAAAGCCCCAAATCGGCGACAAAAGGCAGGCGCACAGCGGCACATCCAACAGCGGATTGTTGAGAATTTCCAAAAGCGACACCATCACGCGGATTTCACGCATGGAGAAAAAGCCGCCTTTTTTCTGATAAAACGCGGGCACACCGACGCTTTCGAGCGCCTCTAAATAGCGGTTGCCGTTTTTTAAAGAGCGCATCAAAATACAAATATCCCGCGGGCGAACGGGGCGGCGTTCTCCGTTTTTGTCGGTCACAAGCATTTTGGAATCCAGCATTTTCCGTACGGTTTCGGCAATATGGCGGCATTCCGTGAAATTGCCGTCCTCATCCTGTGCCGCACCCGAAAGCAAGTGCAATTCCACGCTTTCGTCCTCTGTCGCATCAAACGGCGCGGCGGGATTGAGCCGTTCCGTCCCCGAATAGTCAATCCCACAGGAATCTTTCGTCATTAACTGCCCGAACAGGTAGTTGATACCGTCCGCGACATTTTTGCGGGAACGGAAGTTTTTATCCAAGGTAATGCGCGCGGGATAGGTTTTGCCGTCAAAATCGGCATACTGTTCGCGGCGGTGCAGAAAGATTTCGGGCATCGCAAGGCGGAAGCCGTATATGCTTTGCTTGACATCGCCGACGGTGAACAGGTTTTGCCCCTCCCGCGAGATTGCCGAAAAGAGCATATCCTGCGCTTCGTTGGTATCCTGATATTCGTCCAATAGAATTTCTTCGTATTTTTCGGAGATTTCCATGGCAAGCGGTGTGCGCAAAACCGCGCCGTCCGCCGCGCGCGAAATCAACAGAGACAGCGCCATATGGGATATATCATTAAAATCAAAGGCATTTTCCGTGCGTTTCTTTTCGAGCAACCGCACGGAGAATGCTGTCGCGGTTTCGCACAGCAAAGCGACAATCGGCTGTAAATACTGCATATCCCGTTTGTGCTCGGCGGCGGTGGCAGGCAGATACTTCGGCAAGCCTTCGCGCAGGGATTTTTTGACCTTGTCGCGTATAGCGGTCACGGTGGTTTTCAAAGGGCTGTCCGCATAGGCGCGCGGTGCCGCGCCGAGTTTTTCGGGGGTATATTCCGCAAGCAGTGTTTTGACCGTATCCCATTTGTTTTCGGAAAGTGCGTCCGCAATTTTTTGGGTATACTGCAAATCCGACGCAAACGCCGGCGTGTATTTTTCGGCAAGGGGTGGCTCTTGTTCGAGCATTTGCAAGGCATTTTTTAAAATGCGCTGATTTTCCGCAAGTTGTGCCGACAAATACCTGCAAATCTCTTTGCCCCAAAGGGTGTCGACAAGCGGTATTTCGGGATTATACGCCGACGCAATCGCGGAAAGCCACGCTTCGGGAAACGGATACGCCTGTGCGTAGGCGTACAACTGCAAAACGGTGTCTTTCAAATCACGGTCGGACGAGCCGAGCAAAAACAGGTCGGTCAGGTTTTCAAATACTTCGCCGCCTTGGTTGTAAAGCTCTGCCACGCATTCCGAAACCGCTTCTTCCTCCAAGGCGCGGCGTTCGCTGTCGTCTAAAATCCGAAAATCCGGAGAAATCCCGAGCGCGTGGAACTGCTGTTTGACAAGGGTATTGCAGAAACTGTCCATCGTGCAGATTTCGGCAGAGGGCAACAGAATTTGCTGGCGCAACAAATAAGCGTTTTCAGGGTCTTGCGCCAAGCAGTCTGCCAGCGCCTGCCCGATACGCTCGCGCATTTCCGCCGCCGCCGCTTTGGTGAAGGTGACAATCAAAAGACGGTCCAACCCCACGGGGTGGGCGCTGTCGCAAACCATTTGAATGACGCGCTCGACCAATACAGCGGTTTTGCCCGATCCCGCCGCCGCAGAGACGAGCACAGAGCCGCCGCGCGCATAGATGGCATTTTTTTGTTCCTGCGTCCAATTCCGACTCATTCTGCCGTCTCCCCTTTCCGCGTTTCCTGTAACACTTTCTTCGCGTTGTCAAATCTGCCGTAATCCGCAAGTTGCCGCTGACGGTCGCCGTCTTCATAGCCGCAAACCGCCGCGTAATCACAGTATTTGCAGGCAAGATTTTGCTTACCCGTACACGCCGGCAATACAGGAATAACCCCCTCGTGCAACAGCGTACCCATTTGTTTGAGATTTTCGTCCACCTTTTCTTTTAAGGCGGAAAATTCGGCGGCGGACAGCAAATTGCCCGCAAAATCCCCGTTCTTTTTCATGGTGACGGGTACATATTTCCCCGAGACGGTTTTATCCATACCGCACACAGCGTCGGTACTGTCAAGCACCACGCCGTGCATACGGCTGTTTTTGAGTTTTGCGGACAAAATATCCGCCGGGTCGGCGTTGCGCGGCAATTTGTCCTCCACCGTTTTGGCGGGCAAATACAGCACGCCCGCAGGAACAGGCGACACAAATTTCTCTTTCCCGTTTTCGCAAACCGCAAACAGGTAAATAAGCATTTGCATATTTAAGCCCGAAAAGACTTCGGACAGGTTGAATTCCTTACCGCCGGATTTGTAATCCACAACGCGCAGATAGGTTTTGCCGTCTTTCACCATGGTATCAACACGATCCACCGAACCGATGACGCGCAAAGTGCCGCCGTCGGGCAAATCCAAACGGTACGGCGCGATTTCACCGTCCGGCGCGATGGACAGTTCAAAGGCTGTCGGGATAAAATCGCTCACCTGAAATTCCGAAAGCAAACGGGTAAGCACATCCAGCACGGATTTTTCCAAATTCCGCAGTAAAAAGGCAAAGCGGCTGTCTTCGGCGGCTGTACCCATATTTTCCCGCGCGTACTGTGCAATCGTATCCGCAATCAAGGTGCGTAAATTTTCGTTGTCAAACGACAAAAGCGTATCGCGGTCATATTCGCGTAATATCACTTCTAAACAATAGTGAATGACCGTGCCGCTTTGTGCGACATCCAATTCCGCTTTTTTTAAGGGTTTTAAACGCAAGCCGAATTTACAAAAATAGGAAAACGGGCATTTGTAATAGACCTCGGCTTTGGAGGCGGAAACCATCATCGTTTCGCCGAACAGCGCGGTGGCATTTTGCGGATTGTCAAACTGCACCTCGGCATTTTGCACGGTTTTATCCACCGCGGCAAGGCGTGCTTTGAATGCGGGCATATCGGCAAAATAGGATTTTAAAGTTGCGGACAGCATCGTATTTTCGCCGTAGTGGGCGGCGCAGGTTTCAAACGCGGCGGCGGCACCCTCCAACCGTTCCTCCGGCGGGACGGTTGCGGAAGCGGTTTCGGGGAGCACGGGAAAGAGCGCACGCAATTCGCGCACGGCGGCAGACTCGAAAAGCGAACCGCCCTTATAGTCGGCAACCGACCAAGAGACAAACAACCGCTCTGTGGGCAGTGTAAACGCAGTATACACAAAAAAGCGTTCGTCTACCGCTTTTACCTCGGCGGTCTCGGTCAGTTCCACGCCGAGAGACGAGAGAACCTTGCGGTCCTCATCATTCAACACGCCGTCGGTCGGCGGATTTTCGGGGAAAACACCGTCGTTGACGCCGACAGCAAACACCACGCGCGGCGGGGATTGCCGCACACGGTCTGCCGCGGCGATATGTACAACATCCAAACCCTGCGGCAGTTGCCCCAAATCGGCGCTGTCCAACAGAATTTTGAACAGTTCCGTATACCGCGCAGCGGAAATCTCCGCTTCCCCCACCGCCAGATACAGCGCATTGAAAATTTCCATCAGCATTTGCCAAACGGTGTCCTGCTCCTCGGCGGCCTCGGTATACCCTGCCGCCGACAGCGAAAGCGCCAAATTCTTCAAGGCTTCGTCTACGCCGTTTTTGCGCAAAAAGCGGTAGAGCATTTCGGATTTCTGCGCACCGTTTGCCGTGCGGAAATCCGCACAAAACTGCACAATCGGCGTGACGGCACGGCGGCGCAAGTCATTTAATTTTGCAAGTTGTTGTTCATCGCGCTCCTGCAATGCTTTGCCGAGCCCCGACGGATTGTCGGTAAACTCCTTTTTCCAATCGCCGCGGTCAATACCCCAAACGGCGGCATAGGTTTCAAGTTCCGACACATCGTCATCACGAAGGCCGCACAAGCCCGTTTTGAGCGCGCGCAAAAGCGTTTCGGTGGAGATACCGTCCGACGCCATCTCCAAAAGGCTTGTGACAAGTTGCATCAACGGTTGGGCATCAACCGGCTGACGCTTGTCTTCAAAATACGGGATTTCATAGGTATGAAAAGCGGCGCACAGCTCATTATCATAGGTATCCTTGCGCCGTTCGAGCACCAAAATATCGCGTGCGCGGCAAGCCCCCTCGCGCAGCATTTTGCGGATAGACCGCGCGACAAAATCCGCCTCCTCGCGGCGGTTTGCGGCGGAATACAGAGAAATGCAGTTTTGCTCGCCGTCAAATTGCGGTTTGCGGCAGGCATACAAATTCTGCTCCAAAAACCGAAGCGGTAACGGACGGCTGTCAGCGGCGGCACAAAGCACCACAGGCTTTGCGACGGGCACATTCCGTTCGGCGGCAACGCGTTTTAGTTTTTCCATTTCATCGTTGATATTGTCAAACACACAGGCGTTTTGCCGTGCGCTTTCCTTCCCTTCGGTGCAAAGCGTAATGTACACCTCACGGCAACGCGGCAACATCGCTGAAATGACGGCACGCTCTTGTTTTGTAAAGCCCGCAAAGGTATCAAACACCACGGTTTTGCCGTGCATACAGTCCGTTTCGAGAATGGTCTCTTCCAACGCCGTCAGCAAATCGGTATCGTCCGAAAAGCGTTCGTGCACCAGCGCTTTATATAAAGCGGTAATTTGCGAAAGCTCCGTCAGTTTTTGTTTTAACACGCCGTTTGGCAGGGCATTCCCCGCGGTTTCCAACGCGTCTGCGCTGACGGCGCATTGCTTTAATTCCGTGGAAAAGGTCACAAGGCTTTGCAAAAGCGGTGTGCGGGATTTATATTTTTTGTAAATCTCGGTTTTGCCCTCTAAGGAATCCAAGGCAAGACGCATCATCACCGCGCGCATACCGTCGGTGATTTTCGGTTTGTTTTCGCGCCCCGTTTCTGCCAAAACATTCTCCGCAAGGCGTGAAAAGGTCAATATATCCAAATTTTGCATACGGCTTGCGCCGACCTTTTTGAGCATTTCGCGTTCGGTTTCAAACGAAAACTGCTCGGGCACGATTAAGAGCAAATCCCGCTCGCCTGCAAGCAATTTGTCACAAAGCATTTGCCGCACATATTCGGTTTTTCCGCTTCCGGCTCTGCCGAGAATCAAACGAAGCATCACTTTTCCGCCTTTCGTTTATTTCAGAAGATACAGTGCCGCACCGTGCGGCGGCACGAGAATTTGAAGCGCATCGGTATACGCGCAATCCGTATGCGCCCACAAATCGCGCGCGACTGTATACGCCGCATATTCTGCGGGCAGTATTTCGCAAAGCCGCATCGTTTTTTCACGGTCACTGACATTAAATACCGCAAAAACAGGCGCATTTTCCGCCGTAAAAGTACCCCACAACCGCAAGTCTGCGTCCGCAAGTTCCAAAGGATGCGCGCCGTACCCGTATTGATTGAGGGCAAGCACCTCACGGTTGGTAAGCAGAGCAAGCGTAAACGCATCGGTTTCGCGCAGTTCTCCGCCCAAAAACAGCGGTGAACGGAATACGCACCAAAGCGTGAGCATCGTGCGCTGTTCGTCTTTGGTAAAGTTGGTCATACGGTTTTGCGCGCCGCAATACGGGGCATTTTTACAAAGTCTACCCAACGGCAACATATCGCAGTCGGGAAACGCGCCGTCTTTCACATACGGATACCACTGTTCACAGCGTTCAAACATTGCATACAGTTTGTCCCAACGATCCCAAAAATCGCCCGTCATTCGCCACATATCGGCGTTTTGCGACAGATGGTCGGCAAACGCCAACGGCGCAGGACCGGGAGAAAGAGAAAGCACCATATATCTGCCGCATCGGTCCATGGCACGGCGTATCATTTCGATTTCTTTGCGGGCGGAATACGGCTCATGCGGCTTAAACTCGGTATTGGCAATGTCGTCCACCTTGACGAAATCCACGCCCCATTCGGCGTACAGCGCAAACAGCGAATCGTAATACGCCTGCGCACCGTCTTTTTCGGTATCCACTCCGTACATATCGGTATTCCAAGCGCAAACCGAAAACGGGTGCGCAATTTCACGGGCGGTTTTGTCCGTTCCGAGCAGTTTACAGTTCCGATGCACAGCCTGCCGCGGAATTCCGCGCAAAATATGAATACCGAATTTCAATCCCATTGCATGCATTTTGTCGGCGATCGGGCGAAATCCCCTGCCGCCCGCCGCAGAAGGAAAGCGATTTTCGGCAGGCATAAGGCGCGCATAATCATCCATACACAGGTCGGCAAACGCGTTATAATCATTGCCGACGGCGCGCGGCTCATACCATTGAATATCACAAACCGCATATTCAAAGCCGTACGGTTTTAAATTTTTTGCCATATAAGCGGCATTGCCGAGGAGTTGTTCTTCATTGACCGCCGCGCCGTAACAGTCCCAACTGTTCCAGCCCATCGGCGGCGATGCCAATCGTTTTCTGTTCTGCATAGTCACACCCAAAATCTATTTTGCCTTTATTTTAGCACATCTTTTTTTGCTTTACAACTGATTATACCGCGGCATATGTACGAATTTCAGGACATACATTACAATATTATTAAAATTCTTTTCAAGCGGTATACGGAAGTTAAAAAGTATGGTATATTGTGCAAGGTGATTGGATGAAATTGCGACAAAAAAAGTGGATACTCTATCCCGTTTCGGCATTGGCAGTACTGTTCATCATACTGTTGACGGTCGGGATTGTCTATCGGGAAAGTCTGCGGCCCGAAATCTCGGTCTGTTTGGACGCGGGGCACGGCGGCGAGGACTGCGGCGCAACCTACGGCGAACGGCTCGAAAAGGACGATAATCTGCGATTGACGCTTTTGGTGCGCGACAAATTAGAGGCGAACGGTATTAAAGTATATGTAACGCGCGAGGACGACACCTATTTGACGCTGGCAGAACGGTGTCAAATCGCCAACCGAAAGCGATGCACTTTGTTTGTAGCCCTCCACCGCAACAGCAGTGACGCGGGCGGAAACGGTGTGGAAATGTGGGTCAAAAACACGCCGAGTGACACGGAATGGGCGCTGGCGGAAAATATGCTTTCTGCGTTAGAGGACGTAGGCATTTCCAAAGCGCGCGGTGTGAAATCGGGCTACGCCAAAAATGCAGACGGCAACTATTATGTAAACGCCCACACAAATATGGACAGTTGCCTTGCAGAAATCGGGTTTATTACGAGCGACGAGGACAACGCCTTGTTTGATGAAAATTTAGACGCGTATGCCGACGCGATTGCAAAAGGAATATTGGAAACATTAGACAGTATGACAGAAAATTAGAATACAAAAAGTAAGCGCCCCGATGCTTTGGCATCGGGGCAAATGTGTTTATTGGGTTACAAATTCCGAATGATTTGCCACGCCGAAATGAGTTTTTCAAGCGTCCACGCGGCGTTGGCGGGGCTGGTGGACGGCAGGCAAACAGCGGTTTTGCCGATTTGCGGCAAAATATAGCGGTCATAGAGCTTACCTGCGGTTTTGCCGTTTGTGAAAATGCGTTCTATCGGCGCGGCGGACAAAATCGGCGTTAAATCGTTTGCCACGGCGTTTTGAATACTGCTGTCGGACGAGCCGACAATCTCGCACGAGGCAATCACATCCCACAGCGCGATACCGTGGCGCGCGCAAAATGCGCGTTTTTCGGGTATCTCAGTTAAGGGCTCTTCCCCGTAAAGCGCGGGCAAAACGCGTCAAAAGCGGTTTTGCGGGTGCCCGTAGAAAAACGCCTGTTCGCGGGATTTCACCGACGGAAAGCTCCCCAAAATCAGAATACGGCTGTTTTCGTCAACCAACGGTGGAATCGGGTGCACAATATGCTGATGCCGCGGGGAAATGTTATCCCTGTTGCTCATTGCGCCGCGTCCTTTTGAAATACGAAAGTGGTAACAGATTGCGCGGGAACAGTATAACTGACATTCGCGGCAAACGGTTGTGTATACACACACGCCAAATCGAGCGTTGCATCGGTCACAAAGGCAGATGCGTTTGTAAATTTCGCCTTGCGGTCAAAATCCACGGTAAAGGCTTGTTCGGTTTCGGTATTATTGACCACAATCACCGCAACGGTATCACCGCAATCAAACGCGACCGAGGAAATGGGCAATTTTTTCCCGACAGAAGCACCGATACGCACCGCGCCCGGCTCTACGAATTTCGAGAAATTGCCGAGGGCATACAGCCGTTTGGTGGTTTCGTAGGTATGCGCGTCGCGGTCAACATAAATCAGCCCGTCGCGGTAATCGTAAGCGGAAACCGCAATCCAATAACTCCAACTTTCCGCGTTTAAAATCGTCAAATCCTCGAGCATTGTATTGCAAAGTACCAACGCGGAGTCCATTGTGACATCTTTGCCGCCCTGCATCTCCGTCCACTCCGTACAACGCACGGGCAAATTGCGATAATGCAGATTTAAGTATTTGGCGGTTTTCTCCTTTTGTTCTGCCGTGCCCCAATAGGAATGGGTATCTAACCCCTTGATTGCGGCGGAAAGGTCTTTGTCATCCATAATCGCGTCTAAATAGCGTTTGAGCGTATCGCCGAACGGCTGTCCCGATTCAAACATCGACAGTTCGGTGGTTTCCGTCAGCCCGCGGTTTTGCATTTCGGCAAGGAACACTTTATAAAGCGCCACAACTTCGTCCGGCTCATAATGGCAACCCTCCTGCCCGCCTTGCCACGCCCATTGCGGCTCGTTAATCGGCGAGACGGCGGTCACGGGTATGCCTTGTGCGCGGAAATGCTCGGCGGCATTCAGCACATAGTCCGCAAAATTTTGATACTGCGACACATCTAAATTCGGTTTGGAAAAATAGACATTGTTTCCCTCATCATTAACATAGTCCACGCGGGTTTCGTCGGCATCGCTATGCACTTTGCCGTTGACGGTCATCGTATCGGGTGCGCTGTTGGAAAAGAACACCACATTCTCTACGCCCAAATCGACGGCTTTTTGCATACACCAAACGGCATTTGCATCGCGGGAATAGTTCACCGTACCGTCGGGGGTAATAAAACTCTCGGTTTTGCGCCACGGGTCGGAATAATAGGAATTGTCCTCTGTTTTGGAGCCTGCGCCGAGATTATAGCGGTAAATATCCAAATC
>JBJEPV010000072.1:0-12209 GCA_051881415.1 Candidatus Fimenecus sp. | reverse complement strand
GGAAAAAGAACGCGCGCAATGCTCGGCGCAAAAGCACCCCGCACAGCATATGGCAGGTGCTTTTGCGGCAAAAGAGGCATTTGCAAAAGCCCTCGGCACGGGAATTCGCGGGTTTGCGCTTTGCGAAGTCGAGATTTTACACGATGCCCTCGGCGCACCGTATTTTGCACTTTCGGGGCAGGCAAAAGCGCTTGCCGACGCGCAGAATTTGGCATTCGCGCTGAGCATTACCCACACCGATACCCTCGCGGCGGCATTTGTCACCGCTTACAGAAAAGGAGAGGTATTATGATGCGTATACTTTCCGCCGAGGAGATAAAAGCCGTGGAATGTGCCGCGGATAAAAACGGGATTTCGTTTTTGCGGCTGATGGAAAATGCCGGTGCGGCGTGCGCCAAGGTCATACGGTCCAAATTTGACCGCACCGACAAGCGCACGGTCGCCGTGTTGTGCGGCAAAGGCAAAAACGGCGGCGACGGCTTTGTTGCCGCGCGAAAACTGTATGAAAACGGCTACAAGGTGCAGGTGTTTTTGGTGATGGGCGCGCCCACCGCCGAAAATGCCAAGGAAATGTATTCCCGCTTGACGGACTGCGGCATCCCGATTGTTTTCTATGACCGCAATTCCGAAACACACCGCAAGCTGTTGCAAACTGCCGATATTTTGGTGGACGCCGTGTTCGGCACGGGCTTTGCGGGCGTGCTGCCGGACAGCTTGCAGGAATTATTTGCCTTTTTGGAAACCGCAAACGGATATATGGTTTCGATTGATTTGCCGAGCGGGCTTTCGGCAGATTCGGGCGAATTTTTAAGCCGCCCCGTGAAAGCGGATTTGACCGTTTCGGTCATGGCGCTGAAAAAAGCGTTGGTCACACAGCCTGCAAAGGCGTTTGCGGGCGAAATTCAAGTGGTTTCCATCGGGATTCCCGAGCAACTGTATAAGCCGTATGAAAAGGTGTTTGCCTTTACAGATGAAGATGTCGCAGAATTGTTCCCCGCGCGGCGCGCCGATGCGAACAAAGGCGATTTCGGCAAAGCGCTTGTGGTCGCGGGCAGTTACGAAATGCCCGGTGCGGCGGTACTCGCAAGCGGTGCGTGCGTGGAAAGCGGCGCGGGGCTTGTGCGGCTCGCATTTCCCAAAAGCGCGTATGCGGCGGTGACGGCAACAGTGCCCGAAAAGATTTTATGCCCCCTACCCGCTAACCGCTTCGGGCGGATTTCGATGCAGGGTGAAGCGAAATTGTTGGATGCGCTGACAAGGTCAACGGCTTGCCTCATTGGGTGTGGGCTCGGTTTGGATTATGACACCGAAGCATTGGTGAAATCCGTTATACGCAACACACAAATCCCCCTGATTTTGGATGCGGACGGCATAAACGCCGTAGCAAACGACATAGATATAGTACGGGAAGCAAAGGCACCCGTCATTTTGACACCCCACCCGGGCGAGGCGGCGCGGTTGTTGGGCTGTACCGTACAAGAAGTGCAGGCGAATCGATTGGACGCCTGCCGGTCGCTTTGCGAAAAAACAGGCGCTGTGGTCGTGTTAAAAGGCGCGGGCACCGTGATTTCCGCAAACGGCAAGCAGTTCTCCGTCAATTTGACGGGCAATGCCGGTATGGCAACTGCCGGGTGCGGCGATATGCTCGCGGGTATGCTTTTGGGCTTTTTGTGCATTGGGCTGTCGCCCTTGGAGGCTTCGGTTGCGGCGGTACATATCCACGGGCTTTGCGGCGACGCGGTGGCAAAAGCAACCTCAAAATGTGCCACCACGCCCTCAAAAATGCTCAAAGTCTTGCCGAAGGTGCTTTCCAAATTTGAATAAAGGCGGGATGCACCGTAAAAAAGCGATTGACTTCTCTTACAGCGGCATTGCTACTTCTGCTTTGCTGCGGATGTCAACATACGGATTGGAAAAATGCGCTCAGCCTGCCGCAGGCCTTTACGGCAAAGGCGGAAATCACCCACGGTGCGTTTACCTGCAATGCGGATTTGACACTCTCTGCCGACGGCACAGCACAAATGGTGCTGACAAGCCCGGACGCTTTACAGTCGCTCACCGTCACGCAAAGCGCGGCCGAATGCCAATTTTCGTTTTTGGGGATTGAAGTGAAAACGCCCGAAACCCTACTGCCCGACACAGCGTTTGCCAAGCTGTTATTCGCCGCATTGCAAAGCGCCAAAGACGGCACACGGTGCGTAAAAACCGTGAACGGCGACACCGCGACTTACAGCGGCATGACCGACGCGGGCGACACCTATACCATCACCCAAAGCCGCGACAGCGGCGCACTGTTCGCACTTACGATGGACGGGCGGGATTTTGCCGTCACCTTTACGGATTTTCAGGCAGGGTAAAAAAGGCAAAACAAAAGGAACGGGCAGTTCGCTGAACTGCCCGTTCTTTTCTATACGGATTTATTCTTTCACCATATGCACATTTAGGTGGTTATAGGTCATTTCGACGCCGTTTTTGTCGAACGCAATTTTGATTTGCTCTAACAGCGCAAAGTGGGCGTCCCAATACTGTTCCGTTTTCACCCATGCGCGCACCACATAGCGAATACTGCTTTCGTCAAACGAGAGCACGGCGGCAAACGGCGGCGCGGGGGTATCCGTAAACAAGCCCACCGCCGCAACGGCTTCCAACAACGACTGCCGCACCGTTTCAATCGGCGCGTCATACGAGGCGGAAATTTCCAAATCCACCCGCCGCTTTTCCTGCTGGGTGTAATTCACGATTTTCGTGGCAATGATTTTGCTGTTCGGCACATAAATCATTTTGTTGTCAATCGTGGTAATCCGCGTATGGATAAGACTTATCATTTTGACCGTGCCGCTGACATCGTCAATCTCGACATAATCGCCGATTTTAAACGGCTTGGTGACGAGCAGCATAATCCCGCTTGCGAGATTGGAAAGTGAATCCTGCACCGCGAGCGACGCCGCCAAGCCGACCACGGAAAATGCCGCCAACAGCGAAGTAACGGACACGCCGAGTGTGTCGATAACCACCATCGCGACCAGAAAATACAATATCAGTTTTATCGCGGCGAGCAGAATTTTCCGAAGCGTTTCGTCCATATTCACGCGCGAAAGAATGCGCGTAAACAGGCGCATCAAAACGCGTAAAATCAAGTAGCAAACCACAAAAACAACCACGGCGGACAGAATTTTGCCCACCGTGAAATTGCCGACGGAATAATTTAAAATTTCAGAGATTTTTTCCATAAAAAAACCTTATTTCGCAAACAGAATGGTTGCCGCCATAATAAACTGCGCGGCATAATATAATGTGTGATTTAAAACGATATTGAACGAGGTGTTTTTGCCCTCGCCGAAGTACATTCCCGACAGCACCAAATCCGACAGCAGGAACAAAAGCCCGCCGACGGACATCACAGTCCACATCTTTTCAAAGCCCGTAATCACGGCAAGCGTCATGGCCATGGTCATCGTCAGCGCCAGCATAAACGAATAGAGAAACACAATCCATTTGAATTTGCCGTAGTGCATTTTGAGGGGTTTTTCCATCAAAATTGCCACAAACGCAATCACCAACGCCGCCGCAAACGCCACGATCAGCGACGAAGGGGTATACGGCCCGACTTTAAAGACAGCCGTCACAAAGCAGACATGCCCCAACAGGAAAAAGATAAAGCCCGAATAGAGATATGAGTCCTTATCCTGCAAATAAATCCATTTTAAATCGAGCCAAACATCGCCCAACAGCCCGAATACCAGCCCAAAAGTCATGAAGGAGCCGAAGTCGAGGAACAGCCGGTTTTCATTGGTTGCGGCAATCGCTGTTGCAATAAAGCAAAGACTGGCCACCGCTTTGGCATACAGCGCGGCAATTCCGCCGCGTTTCACACGCAACACCAAAAACACCGCTGTGGCAAGAATGCCGACAATCAACAAAGCCCAATACACAGAATCCCTCCGATCTGCTTATTCTATTACATAATATACAATATTTACCGTCGGAATTCAATAGATTTTAGAAAAATTTAATAGTCAGCGGTCGCTGTCCGTAAAATAATCCGCCGACAAACGGTTTTTGACAAACGGCGCCGCCATTTGCTTGTGCGCGATATGCAACGGGTGATTTTGAAAGTGTTGCAACGCCTCCAACGACGCAAAAGTCGCGTAAAATACGAAGTCGCAGTCTGCTCCCACCACATTTTCGCCGATTTCGCAAGAGAGCAGTCCGTCAATTTTCCCTTCCAAATTTTTTACGGACGCCGACAGTTTTTCGAGCACTTCTTGGCGGTTCTCGTCATTTACCGCGTCAGAGAACTGCCAAAATAAAATATGTTTCAGCATTTTCTTCACCTCAGGCTCCATTGTAACACAAAAAAAGTAAAAATAAAGTGTTGACAAATGAAAATTTTTGTGTTTTAATGTGATAAACCGTTGAGACGGAAGTAAAACTGCAAACCGAATTTTCAGCGAGCGTGCGGCGGTGGAAGGCACGCAATCACGAGGCAGACAAATGGTCCGTTGAGGGTGCATTGAAAAGATGCAACGGCACTTTCCCGTTACAGAAAGAGGAATATGTCAGTATTCCGTAAAGGTGGGCGGCGTTTTGCCGTCAATCAAGGTGGTACCGCAGGTTTAGAATTTCAACCTGTCCTTGTTTTTTTGCAAGGGCAGGTTTTTTGTTTTGAACTCGGGCGGCGCAAGCCAAATCGGTTTCACCAACTGACGAAAAATATGATTTTTTCGGAGGAAAAGAAAATGAAAAAAGCACTCTCTATTGTATTGGCACTCGTATTGATGCTCGGCGTATTTACCGCCTGCGGCAAGGTGGCAAACAACACGGACGCAGACACCCCGCGCGACACCGACAAGGTGTATAAGGTCGCGGTCGTACAACTCGCAGACAACGGCGCGTTCACCGAAATGCGCGAAGCATTCATTCAAAGAATGCGCGAGCTCGGCTACGACGAAGCCAAAATGACATTCGACATTCTCAATGCACAGGGCGACCAAAGCAACCTGCAAACCATTTGCGCAGGGCTCAAAGACGGCAACTACGATTTGATTGTTCCGATTGTAACGCCGGCAACCGCCGCGGTTGTCAACCAGGAATTGACCGTTCCCGTGGTCTTCATTTCCGTGACCAACCCCGTAGCGTCGGGCATTTTAACCACGATGGAAGCGCCCGACAAAAACGCAACCGGTACTTCCAACATTGTCCCCGTTGACCGCATTTTCACGCTGGCAAAGGAATTGACCCCCAATGTGAACAACATCGGTATTCTCTATTGCTCGGGTGAACAGAACGCTGTACAGACCGCTGAAAAGGCAAAAGCCTATCTTTCACAAAACGGTTACACTTATAAGGAAGTCACCGTGGCAAACTCGTCCGAGGTTGCACAGGCGGCACAGTCCTTGGCGGGCGAAGTCGATGCCATTTATGTACCGATTGACTCCACCGTGCAGACCGCAATGACCGAAGTTGTTAAAGCGGCAACCGACAAAAAAATCCCCGTGTACGGTTCCGACCCCGTTATGGTGAAATCCGGCGCGTTGGCATGCGTCAGTTGCAGTAACACCCAGCTCGGTCAAAAATCCGCCGAAATGGCAGACGAAATTCTGCGCGGCAAAAAAGTGTCGGAAGTCCCTGCCGTGGCAATGGAAGAATTCCAATATGTCATCAGCAAAGCAACGGCAGACACCCTCGGCATTACCGTGCCGAGCGGCGACAACTATATTGTCATGGGCTAAGCCCCTATACAACGCATCCTTTTTTCGGGCAGTCTTGCGGCTGCCCGAACTTGTATTTTTCTGTTTTAGGTGATTTTATGACGATGGTCAGCAGTGCCCTGCTGTTGGGGCTGCAATATGCGTTATTGGCGCTCGGGGTGTATATCACCTTTCGCGTGCTGAATATTCCCGATTTAACCGTGGACGGCAGTTTTACGCTCGGTGCGGCGGTTTCGGCGGTGCTCTGTGTGGCGGGGCATCCGTTTGCGGCGCTGTTTGCAGCATTGCTTTGCGGCGCGGCGGCAGGCTGTGTGACGGGCTTTTTGCAAACCAAAGCCGGCATTCACCCGATTTTGGCAGGTATTCTCACCATGAGTGGGCTTTACACCGTAAATATGCAAATTATGGGTATGCCCAATGTGACTTTGCTCGGCAAATCGCGGTTTTATGAATTTTTATTTACGCTGTTCCCGAACGCTGACAAGGATATGCTCAAAACCGTTGCTGTCTTTGTGATTTGCGCGGTGCTTATCCTGCTCCTCATTCTCTTTTTCCGCACGGTATTCGGACTTTGCATTCGTGCCACGGGCAACAACGAGGATATGGTGCGCGCTTCTTCCATCAACACCAATGTCACCAAAATTGCGGCGCTTGCCATCGCCAATGCCTTGGTGGCGCTGTCGGGCGGGTTAATCGCCCAAACCGGTGGGTTTGCCGACATCAACGGCGGCAGCGGTATGATTGTGGTCGGGCTTGCGTCGGTGATTATCGGCGAAGTGCTGTTCGGGAAGCGCTCACTCGCGGTAGGGCTTATCTCGGCGGCGGTCGGCTCGGTTTTGTATCGCCTGATTATTGCGCTGGCGCTGAAAACCAATTTCTTTACCGCGGACGCCTTAAAGCTGTTGTCGGCGGTGATTGTCGGCATTACGCTTGCCGTGCCCGCTATTCGCAAGGCGCTGTCGGAAGCGCGTACAAAAAGGGAGGCGCGCAAACATGCTTGATGTGCAACATATCACCAAAACCTTTTTAAAAGGCACGCCCAACGAGCACACCGCACTTTCAGACCTTTCGCTGCATTTGCAGGACGGCGATTTTGTGACGGTTATCGGCTCAAACGGCGCGGGCAAATCCACGCTGTTTAACGCGGTGGCAGGCACTTTTCTCTGTGACAGCGGGAAAATTTTGCTCGATAACGAAAACATCACCTATCAAAAAGAGCATATCCGCGCCAAAAACATCGGACGCATTTTTCAAGACCCCATGAAGGGCACCGCGCCCGACCTTACCGTGGAAGAAAATATGTCGCTCGCCTACGCAAAGGCGACGCGCAACATTCTTTCGTCGGCGCACCGCAAAAAGGATATGGACTATTTCCGCGAAAAACTCGAAAAACTCGATATGGGCTTGGAAAACCGTATGCGCACCAAAATGGGGCAGTTGTCGGGCGGGCAACGGCAGGCGGTGACGCTCTTAATGAGCACGATGGTCACGCCGAAATTACTGCTTTTGGACGAACACACCGCCGCACTGGACCCCGTCACGGCGCAAAAGGTGATGAAGATTACCAAAGAGATTGTGAAAGAACACAACATCACCACGATGATGATTACCCACAATATCAACCAAGCGTTGCAAACGGGCAACCGCACGATTATGCTGGCAAGCGGCAAAATCGTCCTCGATTTGCAAGGCGAGGCGCGCGAAAAAATGACTTTGCCCGAGCTTTTGGAAGCCTATAAAGAAAAAGCGGGCAAGGTGCTCGACAATGACAGAATGCTGTTGTCGGAAGAATAAAAAAGGTATAATCATAACCACCAGTAAACTGGTGGTATGCACCGCCCCTATAAGGGGCGAATACTGGCTTAGCCCCTGAAAGGGGCACTGAAAGTTTAGCACCGCATTACTATCTCAAGCAGCCGCTCACGTGCGGCTGTTTGTTTTTTGCTTATTTATTCTTGCTACCCGTAAACGGGTCTATGTACTCTTTGAGTGAAATTTGGTCTGCGGCGTAATCTTCTTCTAACTGATTGCGGATATATTCCGCTATTGCCTTTTTATTTCGACCGACCGTGTCTACGTAGTATCCTCTACACCAAAAATTGCGAGAACCGTACTTGTATTTTAAATTTGCGTGTCGGTCGAAAATCATCAAACTGCTTTTTCCCTTGAGATATCCCATAAATTGTGCTACACTTATGTGCGGTGGGATACTCACCAGCATGTGTATATGGTCAGGACAAGCCTCTGCCTCGATGATGTCCACGCCTTTTTGCATACACAGTTTTCTCAATATTTCGCCGATATCTTTTTTCAGTTCTCCGTATATCGCTTTTCTCCTATACTTCGGTGCGAAAACGATATGATACTGACATCTGTATTTTGAGTGTGCTGAACTTCTGATTTCGTTGTTGTTATTTTTCATTTATTATTCCTCCTTGTTCTTTAGCAATGCGGTCGCCAAACCACTGCTATTATACGAGGAGGTTTAATTTTTGCCAACGTCTTTTCGGCTCGCATCAAGCTCGCCGCTCTTGTTGTCGCTCCGCTCTTTTCCCTCCCCCGGTAGAACCGGGGGTTTATTTCCACGTCTAAAGACACCAATAAAAACAGGCTGTTACACAGCCTGTTTTTTCACCTTTTCCGCTCCCTCTGTGAGGGAGCTGTCGCCGAACGGCGACTGAGGGAGTATGCAGGCTGTTACACAGCCTGTTTTTTTTATTTGCTGTTTGTTATCGGATTTTCCAATTCCTCGGTCAGTTTTAAAATCAGCGGGGCTACTTTGCGGCGCCGTTCTGCATGGATGCGTTTATAAACGGGATAGGCAACTGCCGCCACAGCAATCCCGACGGTGCCCACCGCCACACCCAGCACAAACCGCGCCCAAACCATCACACAGCACAACCCTGTTCCGAAAATGAGCATGCCGACAATGCCAAGCGTCAGCGCGGCAATCATCCCCGGGCGTTCAACACTGCGGTCGAGCCGTCGCAGTTGTTCCAACTTATCTTCGCGTTCTGCTTTCGGCAAATATTTTTCGCGGATTTTTTTGATTTCCGCCTGTTGTGGGGCAGAATAGGTATATTCAAATGTGTTCGGTTTTTCCATAGTCGACTTCCTCCGATTTTGTGGGTTGCGCAGACAACGCCGCAGAATTTATGTTTTGGGTTGCACGAATCAGCATATACAAAGCAATACAAATAACAAGTACACACACCGCCGCACCCGAAACGATATTCAGCCACCGCTGTGTATTTTGCGGCATATCGGCATCGAATGCCGTAAGCATAGCGATTTGCAGGGAAAACAGCGCCATCAGGGCAATACACAAATCGACCAACTTTGCCGCCGATAAAATCGGATTTTGCATTTTGCGGATTTTCCTGATTTTCACAAAAGCGGCAATCAAACGGTAAAAGGTGTACGCCGCCGACGCATATATCACATACCCCGGGTAAGCGGCTCCCTGCTTTTGTGCAATCATTTGAAACACCATACCGCTGATGACAAAATTCAGCCCCAACAGAATTCCGCCGCATCGGCGATAGCTTTGCCAAAAGGAAACTTGGGTTTCGGCGGCACATTTGCGGACGGCACGGTCATCGCGTATCAGCAAAAAGCGTATGAGCACCAAAAGTATATAATAGATTGCCACCGACCCGAGCCAAACGGAACGGTACAAAATCCCTGCGCCCAAATTGAACACCGCATAGGCAAGATTCACCGCCGTGCCGCAATACAACGAGATGCGCACCCGCAAATCCGCCCGGGTAAAATAGGCGGCAATATGCTTACTTTGCCGAAGCCGTATGGTTACGGTTTTCCCGATACGGATTGCCGCCGCAACATCGGCAGTCAGCGTATACGTAGACAGCACATATGCCCCATAGGCAAGCGGATGTTCGTCCGCGCGACAGTAAAATACGGTGAACAACGCGACGGCGGAAATCACAGTCAGCAAAAGCAACAACGGCACAGGTGGATACAAAATCTTTTTCCATTTCGTTTTCGTCTGCATATTATAAGTTCCTGCGCAGTTTCACGGTAAAGGTACTCCCCTCGCCGACGGCACTGCTGACGGAAATCTCTCCGCCCGTAATATCCATAATCCGTTTGACAAGTGCCAGCCCCAAGCCGTTGCCCTGCGTGGCGCGGGAGGTGTCGCCCTGATAAAACTTTTCAAATATATGCGCGCCGACCTGCGGCGTCATACCGCAACCCGTGTCGGCGACGGTCACCACGGCAAAGGTATCGTCTGCCGCAAGCGTCACACGCACCGTGCCGTGCGCAGGCGTAAATTTAAAGGCATTGGATAAAAGATTGCTCCACACCGGTTCTAAAAGCGATTTGTCGGCGCAAACCGAAATTCCGTCGGGAATGTCGGTTTCCAAAGTAATAACTTCCTGCTCCCAAACGCTTTCAAACTGCAAAACGGCCTCGCAAAGCTGTTCCCCCAAATCAAAGGGCTGTGCTTGCGGGTAAATCTGCTGATTTTCCAATCGATTGAGTTTTAAAATGTTTGTCATTAAATCCGCCAAACGGCGGGCGGCGTCCGTAACGGTTTTGGCATATGCCATTCGGTCTTTCTCAGTCAAATCTTTGCTTTGCAGTAAGGTGCCGTAGTTCCCGATGACGGCAAGCGGCGTTTTCATTTCGTGCGATACATCGGCAATAAAATCCGTGCGCAAGGTTTCCACGCCCGAAAGCTCGGCCGTCATCACATTGATACTCTCCATAATTTCGGCAAAAGCAGCATTACAGCCGCGTGTGTCCAACCGCACCGAAAAATCTCCGTTCGTGATTTTTTGGAGAGCGTCTTGAATTTGGCGGACGGGTCTGTCTACCGTGATTTTGCGGCGCACCGCATTGACTGCCACGAATATCGCCGTAATCAGCAAAACATTGACAAATGTCATCGGGGCGGCGGCGCGCACCTCAGCGGCAGACAATTCCCCTGCGGAATGAAAGAACAGCAAAAAGGAGCAAGTGACCGTAAAGGCACTCAGCATAAAGAAAAGCAGGTAGGTGTAAATATACGAGTGCATTTCGCCGAAAAATCGGCGCAGTTGCTGTTTTCGATTCATTTGAGCACCGCCTTATAGCCGAGCCCATGCACGGTCACCAATTCAAAATCCTTGCAGTCGCTCAACTTACTGCGCAGTTTCGTCATATACACATCCACCGTGCGCGGGCCTGCGTCCGAGTCTGCATCCCAAAATTCGTCCATCAGCTGTGCGCGGGTAAAGGTCTTTTTCGGGTAAGACAGCAACTTATAAAGCAGATTGAACTCCCGCGCGGTCAAAGGAATTTCCGTGCCGTTCAAATATGCAGTACGCTCGTCCATATCCATAGAAAAATCTCCGACGCGCAAGGTGCGTTCTGCGGCGATTTTGGCACGGCGCAAAAGCGCACCGATGCGCAAAAGCAATTCGTCCAAATCAATGGGTTTGACCATATAATCGTCTATGCCCGCACGGTAGCCGCGCTGTTTTGCGGCAAAATCGTCCCGTGCGGTCATAAATAAAATCGGAATCTCGCGGTTGAGCTTGCGCACGGTTTCGGCGAATGCAAAACCGTCCACCTCGGGCAGCATAATGTCCGACAAAATCAAGTCAAACAGATTTTCATACATCGCGTCATACGCTTCGTCCGCATAGAAACAGCCGACCGCCTCAAAACCGTTTTGCCGTAAAAATGCGCAAACGGACGAATTGAGCGCACGGTCATCTTCAAGAACAAGAATTTTAAACACAGGCACACACCTCTACCGAAAACTTTATCGGTATTGTAGCACACAAATGTTAAATTTTTGTTTGCGTTTGCGTATTTTTTTCCTCTTCCGATGTGGGGACTTCCTCTAAAAAGGTATCCACAAACTTTTTCTCGACCTTTTTATAGGTGTCCACGGCGGCAGTTTCAATTTTTTTGTATGCGCCGACCGCGCCGTTTTCAATCGCTTTATATGCGCCGACCACCGTTTTTTCCACGCACTTCGGCGTTTTTAATCTGTATTCTTTCATCAAAATTTCCTTCTTTCTTATTTTAAGCCTTTGACCATCGGAATTAAGCACAGCAGCAGAACAATGCCCACCGCACCGACGACGATGCCCCACAGCAACATATTCCACACAAGCACCATGCACATACCTACGCCCAAAACCAATGCGCTGAATACGGCATACAGCACCGTGCCGACGGTTTTTCCGCTGATGTGCACCATCGGTTTGCCGTCCATACGGCGACGCACGCAAAGCAGGACAATGCCGACCAGCAAACCGAGACAGGCAATCACCACACCGGGTGTAAATGCGTTCCATTCCGAAACGAGGCACATACACATACCGAGTGCGAACAAAAGCCCGCCGACCACACCGACAATCAAAGTAACAAAGTTTTTCTTTTTCATTTTTAAAACCTCCGTAACTGTTTTGTTTTACTTTGTTGTCTACACTTTACGGCTTCTGTGTTTTAAAATGATTTTCAAAATGTTTGCGAGATGAG
>JBJEPV010000071.1:0-2238 GCA_051881415.1 Candidatus Fimenecus sp. | reverse complement strand
AAGACCCCGCCCTACCATATAAACACAAACACAAACCCCAATTTGTCATTCTGAACGAAGTGAAGAATCTCAAAAAGCACAACAAAAACAAGATTTTTCGGCGAATGCCGCAGAATGACAAATACGCGATTCGTAAATCGTTCCGACCTCACAACCCAAAAAGGAGAAATTGTTATGTCCCGACTTTTAAAAATCTTCGCGGCGATTTTGGCGTTTTTCATTTATGCCCCGTCGGGGGAACTCGTCGCTTCTGCGCCGTTGCAGGCAGACACCTTGCAAATGAACTTCACCGTCATTTCCGACGGGCATTTGGAGGGCAACAATTCCGAACGGCAGGAAAATTACGGCGAGGGCTTGCGGGATATGGCAAGCGCCGAAGTGCAAAGCCGCGCACTCGTGATGGTGGGCGACAACACCATGAACGGGCAAACGCTCGAAACCGAGATGCTCTATGGCTTAATAAACAAGTACAATCAAATTGACAATGTGCTGATGGCGGCGGGCAATCATGAACTGTGTCCGAGCAAGTATAATACGGGCGATTATGAAACCTTGAAAAATCGCTTTATCCGGTATAACAACGCCTTTTTAGACCATAAAATCGAAAACCTATATCACAGTCAGGTGATAGACGGCTATCATTTTATTGTCCTTGCCTCGGACGATGACGCGGGCATTCAGCAGTATCTGTCACCCGAACAACTCGAATGGCTCGACGGAGAACTCCAAAGCGCCGCCGCAAGCGGCAAGCCTGTGTTTCTGTTCAGCCATTGGCCGACGGACAGCGTGTTTTCCGAGGTTTGGCCCGAGGGGCATGTCGGTGAGCAAAGCGACGAATTGACAGCACTTTTGAAAAAATATGACAACCGCATTTTCTTCTTTACAGGCCACTTACATATGGGCATTTACGAAAACGGCTACGGCATCAAAGAGGACGGCAAAATCACCTATATCAATGTGCCGTCCTTCGGCTGTGAGAACACGGACGGCGAAGCCGAGGTGCAAAATACGGGAATGGGTTTGCAAATAGAGGTTTACGAAACGGAATTGGTGGTGCGTGTGCGCAATTTTGTCGCCCACGAGTGGTCGCCTTACGAATACCGTTTCGCGCTGTAAAACGGATTTGCATTTCTTTTCGCTTTGTGCTATACTAATTAACCTTGCAATATATCAAAACGAAAGAGGGTGGCGCGAATGCCGATTAAAATTGATGACCAACTGCCGGCGCATCACAGTTTGGAGCTCGAAAATATTTTCGTGATGACCAACGACCGCGCAAGCAAACAGGACATTCGCCCCTTAAAAATTATCATTTTAAACTTAATGCCGACCAAAATCGAAACCGAGACGCAGA
Source organism: Candidatus Fimenecus sp. (assembly GCA_051881415.1). Classification (GTDB taxonomy): domain Bacteria; phylum Bacillota; class Clostridia; order Oscillospirales; family Acutalibacteraceae; genus Fimenecus. The sequence goes on along the minus strand of JBJEPV010000071.1, from coordinate 884 downwards.
TTTTGCGGCTATTGTCGAATACGCCGTTGCAGGTTGAAATCGAACTGTTACAGGTGAAAACCCATACGGCAAAAAACACCTCGCAGGCGCATATGTTGCAGTTTTACAAAACGCTCCATGATGTCCGCGACCAAAAATTCGACGGGTTGATTGTCACGGGCGCGCCCGTGGAATTGCTCGATTTTGAAGAGGTGGATTATTGGGACGAACTGTGCGCAATTTTCGATTGGGCGCAGACCCATGTCTATTCCACATTTAACATTTGCTGGGGTGCGCAGGCGGCGCTGTATTACAAATACGGCGTGCCGAAACACCTGCTCCCTGAAAAGATGTTCGGCGTGTTCAAACACCGCCCGCTGGATTTATACCATCCGTTGTTGCGCGGCTTTTCCGATGTGTTTTATGTACCGCATTCGCGTCACACCGAAACGCGAAAAGAGGATATTGCCCAGGTCAAGGATTTGCAACTGCTTTCCTATTCCGACAAAGCGGGTGTGCATTTGGTGTCGGATATGGCGTGCCGCAATTTCTATTGCACGGGGCACTGTGAGTATGACAGCGATACCTTGGCGCGGGAGTATTTCCGCGATTTGCAAAAGGGTTTAGACATTAAAATGCCCGAAAACTATTTCCCCGACAACGACCCCAAAAAGACGCCGCTGATTACTTGGCGCGGGGCGGGGAGCTTGCTGTTCCAAAATTGGCTCAATTATTTCGTCTATCAGCGCACGCCGTATGAATTAAGCGCGATTAAATAAGTTTTAATTTAGATTAGCGGCGTATCCGCGCTCCTTTTATTCCTCCCTCTGACGAGGGAGGTGTCACGGCGTAGCCGTGACGGAGGGAGAGAAAAGTAGGGGCGAACTTCGTTCGCCCGTCAAAAT
>JBJEPV010000070.1:0-2240 GCA_051881415.1 Candidatus Fimenecus sp. | reverse complement strand
CGGATTCTGCTAGCAGTTAACAGGGGTTATTGGGTTGATGAAGCCGGGAACCCACCAGGTATGTGCTAGCAATTGGCGGAAGAAAGCCGGGATTGCATTGTTCGTCTGATTGCTCACCGTGCCGCCGTGTGGTTCGTGGCAATGCGTGCAGCGGGAATACCGCCGCCCACACAGCCCCGTCCCCCGCAGCAGCACTCCGTCAGTGTTTAACCGGAACATACCTTCACCGGCAGCGTTTCTCGGACAGGCAGTGTTTCTGTGCACCGTGCCGCTTTCCTTGCTTTCCCGTAGCTACCCAATGGGCGCAAAGAAAGCCGCCCTCTGACAGTGTTTCTACGGAACATTCTTGGGGGGAAGTCTCCCAAAAAGTTACTCCTGTGTATAACAGTCGAGGCTGGCAAAGTGGGTGATTACAGAAGTTACTACCGCCTGATGTATTCGGCTTCGGCTCCCGCTCACACCCCGGCACAGCCGGACTACAAGCGACAGCCTATGCGGTGGTATCCCTTGCGGATGATAACGAAAGCTACTCTCGTCTTATACCCGGCTCCGGCTGCCGCTTCCTCACTTGCCGAATACAGCAAAGGGGAGCAGTATCCTATGCAATGTAAGCCCCTGCGGAGTGGTATCCCCTGCGGAATGGTATCCCTTGCGGAAATGGTATCCCTTGCGGAAATGGTATCCCTTGCGGAAATGGTATCCCCTGCGGAGTGGGTGACAGTTGAGAAGCCCGGTGCGGTTTCGCTCCGCCCGGCACTAACGCCGGGACTAAGGCGAGAATCCCCTACCTCTTTTCGGTTGATAACAGAAACGGGGCATTTACCATGAAGTGCAGCCGTGCGGTGCAGGGTTCCCGTGTTTACGGTTGAGCGGGTTTGTATAGTGGAAGTAAGCGCCCTTCGCCGTCCTTCGGGCGCGTGCAGACGTGATGCTGCGTGCGCCGTGACAGCAATTGTTTTCCTTCCGCCTTCCTTTTTGGGGGACACCCAAAAAGAGACCGGAAGAAAAACAAAGGAGTAGCGATATTAAACATAACGGGTCATTATGCCCGCACGCCTTGCCGTTCAGGCAAGTCGGGTGCATAATGCGTGGTTATGTTTAATATGGATTGTCTTATTTTTCCGCCCCCGGGCGAAAAAAGCCATGCGGGCGGTTAACGCCACCGCAGCGGTCAGCACCTTTACCGCCCTTTCCGTAGCGTTCGGGGTGGCGGGCGCAAAAGGCGCAGCCGCCCCCGACCACCACCCCTTAGTTACTCCTGCCAGTCCCGAACCTTGCGGGTTTCCGGCCTGTTGCGGGTGCTTGTGCTTCCTGCGGGTTGCGCCTGGCGGCGTGCCCGGCTGACAGTTTGTGCCTTGCAGAACATTGGAAATTCCCGGCGGTCGGCTTCGCCGTCCGCTCCACGAAGCGGGGCGAAGCGCCCCGCCGAAAAGTGCAAATAACAAATCCGTGACAATCGGGCAAATGTCACAAAATAAAATAGTAAAAAACGTAAGTTCTCAAAACTTATATTAAACAACCCAAGAATGAACGAGAAAGAAGATTTTTTCTTTATGGTATATGTAGAAGGGGAGCACTCCCCGGCATATAGACACAGTGATTTAACAAGTGCAGAGACAGAAGCGAAACGATTAGCAGAATCTTTGAATAGAAAGGCTTATGTCCTTTGCTCTATAAAATCCTTTGAAGTAAACAAGTTTACGGTAAGAGATTGCCGCCCGGCACTTGGAGATGACCTTCCGTTTTAATCAAATCCTAGTAAGAAATGAAAGAATCACATACAGGTATTGGCATCTGCCGTTGCTACCAATGCCGGATGAAAAAAAAGAACTGCAGTACATCGGGACGTAAATCGCTCAAACGGGCAATCAGCAAGTTTCGACGCAAGCAATTGAAGTTGGACAAAGTAATCAAGCACAACCGTTTCGGCGGGTATTGGGCGTAAACATAAAAAGCTGCTCGCTAACCGCCTCCACGCACCGCCCACCCCATTTTTTTCCTTTTTTCATCTACATCTCACAGGGCATGGATGAACGGCAGGCAAGAAATTTCAGATAAAAATACCGCACGACGCAGGAGCGCAGGATATTTTTATCTGAAATAGCGTAGCGGTTCTTGACTGACGGGCGGCCGTGACCTATCTTTGTAGAAGAAAAGAGGAAAAATACGATGTAAAACAGCAAACTTATCATTTATCCGCTCCCATCACTTTATAGATAATTGCGTTTCTGTCTATGTCA
>JBJEPV010000069.1:0-2248 GCA_051881415.1 Candidatus Fimenecus sp. | reverse complement strand
ATTCTAACGGTGAACACCCCACTGCTCTTTTAAAACAGGAAGAAAAATATTGTTGGTCGGCGTAATGCAATTTGACGGCAATACTGCCGATGCTTAAATCGGTGTGCGTTAAATAGGATTTTGCCGCATCAATTTTTTTATCTAAAAAATACTGATAAGGCGTCACATTATATTTGCTTTTAAAAACATTGATGATATAGTTTTTGGAATAGTTCATCGTTTCACAGAGCTTATCAAGATTATAATAGCTTTCTACACATGAATCCAACTGTTTCCGAATACGGTCAGGCAAATCAGCATTGTCTGCCAAGATGCGGTTTCGTATATACATAAAAATTGAAACCAAATTTACGGTTATTCTGCTCACCATAACCTCGTACGGAATATCCTCGCGGGAAATCTGCACAATCTCTTCAAAGTATTTCTTCACTGGGTGACAATTTTTAAATAAAAATACATGTTTCGGCAAATAGCAGTCAATCAAACTGTCGGCAAAATCACCCACAAACACAACCCATAATTTATGCCACGGATTTTGTGCGTCGGATTTGTATTTATGATTGCTGCCGACCTTTAAAAAGAATATATCGTCCTTTTCGGGTTCAAGATGCTGTCCGTCAATATCCAAAGTGCCGCAACCGTCCAATATAAATTCCAATGCATTCAAATCCGAATTCGGCCGAACGATATGAAAATGCTTATCGCAATAGGTTTCGCCCACAAGTTCTATTTTTAACGGATCGTTTTCGTTAATCAGCGGCACAAAGTTTTTAAATTCTTCAATCATCGTAACAATCCTCACATTTTTCTTAATATTTCTCATTTATCAAAGCAGTTTATTGTGATATTTTTATGATAATTCAAAATCAATATAAAGTCAACCGACAGGAGGATAATTTATGATTCGGTGTGAAAATACCATTTTTGTTTTGGAAACGCAAAACACCCAATATGTTTTGGGTGTGGATAAATACGGATACAGTCATCATTTGCACTGGGGGAAAAAGTGCGATATAAATGATTTCTGCACGCCGCAAATCGGCGACCAAAATTCAAACCATTCTATGCTCGACGCTTTCAGGCAGGAATACACGCCATTCGGTAAAACCATGTATCGCGGCTGTGCGGTAAAGGCGGAATTTTTTGACGGTTGCCGTGAAATTAACCTGAAATATGACGGTTATGCACAAAAAGACGACTGTTTGGAATTGAATTTTTCGGACACAGTCTATCCCCTTGCAATAACCTTGCACTATCAGACTTATGCGGACTGCGACATTATTTCCAGATGGGTAACAGTGAAAAACAACGGCGATACGCCCCTATATTTTGAAAAGCTGTTCAGTGCGGAATTTAATCTGCCCTCCGCAAACCCATATGCCTTTAAAAACACAAACGGTGCATGGGGCGGCGAAAACATTGAGACAAATACCCTTTTAGAGGGCGGCGCTTGGGTAAATGAAAGCCGCCGCGGCATTTCGGGACACAATCAGTCCCCCTATTTTATCGCATATCAGAACGCCGATGAAAAAAGCGGCGATGTTTACTTTGCCACCCTTGCATACAGCGGGAATTTTAAGGTGAAAGCGGAACGGGATTTGTTCGGTAAAACACGGATAATTCTCGGTATGAATGATTTTGATTTCCGTTTTCAACTGAACGCAGGCGAAACCTTTGACACGCCGAAGGTTTTCTGCGGATACACACAAGGCTTCGGTGAAATGTCACGGCAAATGCACAAATTTGCCGTGGAAAACATCTTGCCCAAAAGCCATAATGATAAGTTATTGCCCATACTTTACAACTCATGGGAGGCAACAGAGTTTGATGTAAACTGTGAAAATCAAACCGCCCTTGCAAAAATTGCCGCCGAAATCGGCGTGGAACTGTTTGTAATGGACGACGGTTGGTTCGGCAAGCGAAATAACGACAGGGCGGGGCTCGGCGATTGGTTTGTAAACCGTGAAAAATTTCCCAACGGTCTTGATGAGTTAATAGATCAGGTAAACGCGTTGGGTATGGATTTCGGTATATGGGTGGAACCCGAAATGGTAAATGCGGACAGCGATTTGTTCCGCGCCCATCCCGACTGGACATATCACTATGATACAAGAGAGGCTTGTGAGCTTCGCAATCAGCGGGTGCTGAATATGACAAGAGAAGATGTGCAGGAGTATGTATTTAACTGTCTGCATACGCTTTTATCCGAGCATAATATCAAATATATAAAATGGGATATGAACAGGCC
>JBJEPV010000068.1:0-12472 GCA_051881415.1 Candidatus Fimenecus sp. | reverse complement strand
AATTTTTCAAAGGCATAATTTGCAATTTTTTTGTAATCCATTAAGGTGCTGACATTTCTGACACCGTATTTCTTTTGCACATGCTTGGCGCTTGCGGCAACCACAGCCACCGTCGCCGTGGCGCACACGGCACCGAAAAAATCAGACCATTTTTGTTTGCGCATTTCTATTTTCCTCCTGTAACAGCGGAATTAGGCTGCCAATGTCCGTTAAAGGCGTTTTTTGGATACAAATCGGAGTAATTCCGTAGTTTTGTAAAAAGGCTTTGATGGCATCACCGTTGCGGTGCAAACGAATATCCCCCAAAAACAGCATTTCGGATTGGGAAAGCATTGTGCAACAGCCGCCGATAAAACCGTAGTGGAATCCCTGCAACAGAATGTCGCCTTTTTCAAGTTGCAATACATCAAACCCATTTTTTAGAAGGGTTTTTGCAATGCCGTTATCGTCGGTCAGCACAGCCTTTTCCCGTATCGGGGCAACAGAGCACTTCGTATAGCCCTGTTTACAGTTCAGTATAGCATAATTTTGCGCATTTGCATATTGAAAAATAGAAATATCAATTGTTTTTTCGTTGCAAAGAAAACGATTTTCACCGAGCTGTAAGGCATTGAACGGGACATCGGTAGGATAGCCGCGCGAAGCGGTGGTTTCTCCGTAAGATACAGAAAAACCGTGCGCTTGCAGTTTTGAAAAAAGTGCTGTTTGCGAACGCTCCAAAAAGAAACGGTTGTTTCCCATCGGACAAACTGCCAAATCCGCATGTGTGGCGAGATTTTTCGGTAACGCGGCAATCGGCGCGGTATAAAACAGAGACAAACCGAGGGCTTCTAACGCATCGGAAAAACCGCGTGCCCCCTCGCCTGCTATCAAAACCTTAGCCTGTCCTGTGGGCAAATACGGTGTCAATACAGGGGTAAGCATTAAATAATCGCCTCAAACGCCTGACGGATATTGCTGACGCCGACAACCTCAATATTTGCTTTTAAATTCGATTTGATTTTCATTAAATTATACCGCGGCACAACGCATTTTTTAAAGCCTAATTTTTCCGCCTCACGAATACGCAGTTCGCATGCGCTGACGGCACGAATTTCGCCGCCTAAGCCGATTTCACCGAATGCGAGCACATCCTCGGGCACAGGAACATCTTTCAACCCCGAAACAATGGCAAGCGCCACAGATAAATCACAGGCAGGTTCGTCGATTTTTAAGCCGCCGACGATGTTCACATAACAATCCATATTCCCGACAAAATACCCTGCCCGTTTTTCGAGCACAGCCAACAGCATAGACATTCGGCCGTAATCCACACCCGTCGCCATACGGCGCGGGGTGCCGAAGCCCGTGGGTGTCACCAAACTTTGCACTTCGGCCAAAATCGGGCGAGACCCCTCCATAATGCAGGCAACACAGACGCCCGAAACATTTTTCGGTCTGCCGGAAAGGAGCATCATCGACGGATTTTCGACCTCGTAAAGGCCTTTGTCCTCCATTTCAAACACGCCGATTTCATTCGTTGAGCCATAACGGTTTTTCACGGCGCGCAGAATACGGTAAGAAAAATTGCGGTCTCCCTCTAAATATAACACGGCGTCCACAATGTGTTCGAGCACCTTAGGCCCTGCAATGTTGCCGTCTTTGTTGACATGACCGACAATGACAATCGGAATGTTCAGCGTTTTTGCTGTGCGCATAAATAGGTTGGTGGTTTCGCGTACCTGTGTGATACTGCCAAAGGAAGAATTCAACTCAGGGATATTCATGGTCTGAATGGAGTCAATCATCACAATATCCGGTTTTTCAGCCGCAATGGTCTCGCAAATGTACTGTGCGTCGGTTTCGCAAAGCAAAGAAAGGTTGTCCGTTGTTACACCAAGGCGAGACGCCCGCAGTTTTAATTGGTGCGCCGACTCCTCACCGGAAACATATAATATAGACATACTTTTCCCCAAATGTTCACAAATCTGCAACAGCAAGGTGGACTTACCAATTCCGGGGTCACCGCTTAAAAGCACCAAAGAGCCTTTTACAAGTCCGCCGCCGAGCACGCGGTTGAGTTCGCGAAGCCCCGTATCAAATCGGTGTTCGGTATTCGCGGAAATTTCGCTTAACTTTTGCACCGATGCGCGATTTTCATAACTTATTGCACGGTGTTTCTTTTGCGCGCCTGTCTCCACAGCACGCAATTCCTCCTCCATTGTATTCCACTCCTGACAGGCGGGGCATTGCCCGAACCATTTGGAAGTCTCGTGCCCGCAGGCAGAACAAACATAGACCGATTTTGATTTCAATGCCATTTTTCTTCTTCCTTATTTACGAATTCATATATTCCAAAATACCCAAAGCAATAGAAAACGCAAGTTGCTTTTGGTAAGCTTCGTCTTTAAGTTTTGCGGTTTCTCGCGGGTTGGACAAAAATCCGCACTCTACTAAAACGGCTGTTTTTTTCGCATAATACAGCAGATAAATCGAACTGCCTGATTTTTTGATTACACGCTTATTGTCGGGCTGTAAGTTACTGACCACCGATTTCTGTATGCAGTCGGCAAGCGCGGCACTTGAAGTCGTGTTCGGGGAATAAAATACCTGTGTACCCCATTGAGAACTGCTTTCGTACTTATTTTGGTGAATACTGACAAACACCGCGTTGTCCGTTTCTTCCATAATTTTCATCCGATTATGAATATCCGAAACCTTTCGTTCGCGTGTGGTGTCCGCATCCAAACTGTGAATGGAGTCCTCCGTTGTGCGCGTCATGACCGTTTCAATACCGAAAACTTGCAGTTGTGCTTCCAAATACTTTGCAATTTGTAAGTTGATAAGCTGTTCCACCGTGCCGTCGGCGGCAACCGCACCGCCGTCCTCCCCGCCGTGGCCAGCGTCAATAATCACAACCGTTTCCTTCTTGGGTACAGACGCATTGGTGGGTTGCGCACTGCGGTAGACATAGGTATAAAAAAGCAAGCAGAAAGCAAGAATAAATCCTGCCGCACCGAGGTTGAACAACTGAATTTTGCGCATTTTACCACCCCATAGTATATATGAGGCTGTCACATGAAATATTATAATGCATTTCATACGGTTTGGCAAGAAAAAAGCACATCGGGAAACCGATGTGCTTTCAATAGCTTTGTCTAAAACTTGCCTTATTTCAGCATACTTGCGATTTCAGCGGCGAAATCGTCTTCTTTCTTCTCAATGCCTTCGCCTTTTTCAAAACGGACAAAACTTGCAACCTTGATTTCAGCGCCGAATTCTTTCGCAACGGACTGAACATAACCTGCAACCGTACCGTCAAAAAGGTCAGAACGGACAAATGTCTGCTCCATGAGACAAATTTCTTTGATTTGTTTGGAAAGACGGCCCTGAACAAGACCGACAAAGATTTTATTTTCAGAAATTTCAGCCTTATGAGAAATTGCGATTTCTGCAAGTGTAGCAAAAGCTTCTTTGGAAATGAAGTTTACAAAATTCTTTCTCTGTTTTTGGTCAAGACCCTCATAAACAGCGGTATCTTCTGCACTCCATTTACCTGATTTTGCTTCATCAATCAGGCTGTTCAAAATCGGAACCGGAAGAGAGTCGGGTTTATTCAACGCACTGTCGATGGTGATGGACTTCATCTTCGCAAGTTCGTCAGCAGAAATTGCATCTTGAGACAAATATTCAGGATTCATAGCGGCAATCTGCATTGCAATATTTTTACCCATAGCCGCAAACTCGGGTTTTGCGGCAGTCGCATCATCCGTATCGAAACTAACCATAACGCCAACGGTTCCGCCGGCGTGGATATAAGTTGCAACATGGCCTTCCGCAAGCGCAAATCGGCGGATTTTCATATTTTCACGAAGCGCAAGGAAAACTTCTTGTACTTCTTCTTCGACGGTTTTGTCAGAGTCAACTGCTTTCACTTTCAACAAAGCGTCCACATCGGCCGGTTTTGCCGCAACAACGGTTTTTGCCACTTTGTTTGCAAGTGCAACAAACGGCTCGCCTTTTGCAACGAAATCGGTTTCGCAGTTGATTTCCACCAAAGCGCCGCAGTTTGCGTCACTGTATGCGGCAACAACACCTTCCGCCGCAACTCTGCTGGCTTTCTTCGCAGCAGAAGCCAAACCTTTTTCTCTCAAAATATCGATTGCCTTGTCCATATCCCCATCGGATTCAACAAGTGCTTTTTTACAATCCATCATACCGACGCCGGTTTTTTCACGCAACGCCTGCACATCTTTTGCGGTAAATGCCATAAAAAATTCCTCCTAATCAGTTTTGAAAGTATGCCCGCACCGTAAAAAGCGCGGGCATATGTTTTTTTGCATTATTCAGCAACAGCTTCCTCTGCGGGAGCTTCTTCTTCGACTGCCGCGGCACCCTGCATACCCTGTCTGCCTTCAATAACTGCATCCGCCATAGCGCCTGCAATCAGTTTGACAGCGCGGATAGCGTCATCATTACCGGGGATAACATAGTCGATTTCATCGGGGTCGCAGTTGGTGTCAACGATAGCAATAATCGGAATACCGAGTTTCTTTGCCTCTGCAACAGCGATTCTTTCTTTGCGCGGGTCAACAATGAACATAGCAGCGGGCTGCTTTTTCATTTCGGTGATACCACCCATAAATTTTTCAAGCTTCTCAATTTCCAAATCAAGCTTTGCGGCTTCTTTCTTCGGCAAAATGTCGAAAGTGCCGTCGGCTTTCATGGCTTGAAGCTGACCGAGTCTCTTAATTCTTCTTTTAATAGTGCTGAAATTGGTAAGCATACCGCCGAGCCAACGCGCGTTGACATACGGCATACCGCAACGCTGTGCTTCTTCCTTAATGGAGTCCTGCGCCTGTTTTTTGGTACCGACGAACAGGATTTCGTCACCTTCTGCCGCGATGTCGCGTACAAACATATACGCCTCTTCGAGCTTTTTCACGGTTTTCTGCAAATCAATGATGTAGATACCGTTTCTTTCGGTGAAGATGTACTCCGCCATTTTGGGGTTCCATCTTCTTGTCTGGTGACCGAAGTGTACGCCTGCTTCGAGCAGTTGTTTCATGGATACGACTGACATAAAAAATTCCTCCTTATTTTTGCCGCCGCACAGTTCCTCTTACCGACAAGACATAAAATGCAATTTTGTCGGAATCCCCGTGCGTGTGAATTGCGATAGCATTATACCACCCGCATTTGAATATTGCAAGGGTTTTTTCTCAATCTGAGAAAATATTTTTTTGAAGCTGAAACAGTTTTGCTTTACGCGCGGCGGTTTTTGCTTCGTCTACATAGTAATTTCCGTCCGCATCCACAAGAATCACACTCCCCTCGGATACAGGAGAGACAAACACCGTAAGCGGTACTTGCAGAAATGTTTTATTGTCTCTTTCTAAAATAACCAGACCATTTTCAATACGGTCAACAATAAAAGATTCCATTTTACTTCTCCGTTTCTACGGAAACGGTATTGCCGTCCGAAGTTACAACAATATTTCCGTTTCTGTCTGTCCGTCTGTAGTCAATTTTCAGTTCGTCAAGACGGGTTAAAATCTTTTCGCTCGGGTGACCGTAAGCGTTCTTTTCTCCGCAGGAAATCACAGCAAGCGTTGGTTGCACCGCCGCTAAATATCCGGCAGAAGAAGAGGTATTGCTGCCGTGGTGCCCGAGTTTGATAACATCCGCCGAAATAGGAAAACCGGTATCTAAAATATCCTGCTCCGATTTCTTCTCTGCGTCCCCCTGAAACAAAAAGGCGGTGTTTCCGTAAATAAATCGTACAACAACAGAAGAATTGTTCAATTCTTCATAGTCTTTGTTCGGCGCAAGCACCGTAAAACTGCACGCGGAGAGCGAATAACTGTTTCCCGGCTTTGCGGCAATAACCTTTGCTCCGCTGTCAGCCAAAGCATACAGCAAATCCTCATAGGTTTTCGAAGTCGGCAAATTTTCCTCGGTATATTTCGGCATTATAACATTTTGCACGCTATAATTTTTGAGGATTTCATCCGCACTACCGATATGGTCGGCGTGCGCGTGCGTTAAAATCAAATAGTCAATCTCCGATACATTCTGTGATGACAGATAGGTGTGAATTGTATCGTAGCTGTCCACTTCGCCCGCGTCGATTAAAACGGTATCCTCACCGCAAATGATTAGGGAACAGTCCGCCTGACCAACATCTATGTAATGTGCCGAAAAGGCATAGTCCTTGGCGTCGACCGCTTGATTGATGCCGGTTTCCCGAAACAAATCACCGAATGTAGGCAAGCCGAGTTTTGGGGCATATGTCACCAGCAAGGCAAGCAAAACACAAATGGTAAGTACAACAATTTGTATACCGCGTACTTTTTTATTTTTTGTGTGCGCGTGATTTGCCATTGCGGTTGCCTCCGTTGCGGGTGTTCATTGTTTTTGGGTGGAAATGCGCAGATTGAGCCGTCTTTTGTGGGTGAAGCGGACGAATTAAACACATTTCCGAAGTGCCGATTAAATCGGTTCTGCCGGCTTTTTTCAGCGCTTCTTCGACCAAAGCGCGGTTTTTGGGGTTGAAATACTGCATCAATGCCCGTTGCATTGCCTTGTCATGCGGGCTTTTCGCTACATAGACAGGCTGTAAGGTATAGGGGTCTAACTCCGTATAAAACATGGCTGTGGCAATGGTTCCCGGCGTCGGGTAAAAATCCTGTACTTGCTCAGGATGCAGATGCTCCCGCTTAATAAACAGTGCCAATTCCACGGCGTCTTGTAAGGTGGCGCCGGGATGCGAAGACATCAAATACGGCACCAAATATTGCTCTTTACCGATTTTCTTTGTATAATCAAAATATTTTTTTGAAAACTGCAAATAGGCTTCAATATGCGGCTTGCCCATTTTGTCAAGCACCGCCGCAGAGCAATGCTCGGGGGCAACCTTTAACTGTCCGCTGATATGATGCTCCACAAGCTCGCGGAAAAAAATATCGTCCTTGTCGCACAGCATATAATCGTATCGAATTCCCGAACGGATAAATACTTTTTTGACTTTCGGCAGTTCACGAACGGTGCGTAAAATATCCAAATATTCGCTGTGGTCGGCTTTTAATGCGGGACACGGCGACGGTGCCAAGCACTTTTTGCCTTTGCAAAGTCCTGCTTTTTCCTGTTTTGCGCAAGAAGGATAGCGGAAATTCGCTGTCGGTCCGCCGATATCGTGAATGTACCCCTTAAAATCGGGCATTTCGGTAATACGTTTTGCTTCTGCTACAATGGATTCTTTACTGCGAGAGGTAATATATCTCCCTTGGTGAAACGCCAATGAACAGAAATTGCAAGCACCGAAGCAACCGCGATTTTGCGTAATGGAGAACTTTACTTCCTCAATGCCCGGCACGCCGCCGTCTTTTTCATAAATCGGGTGGTAAGTGCGGCAGTACGGCAATGCGTAAACCGCGTCCAATTCCTCCCGTGTCAGCGGCGCCATCGGCGCGTTTTGCACAAGCATTTGCTTGCCGTGCTTTTGCCGAAGCTGTTTGCCGCGAATATGGTCTTGCTCATCTTGCTCTATACGGCAAGAGACAGCATATTCGCGCTTGGATTTTAACACATTTTCATAGGACGGGCATTCCGTGCAATACGGCGTTTCCGAAACCGGAACGGCATAGCAGGTTCCGCGAATATCGTGCATTTCGTGAATGGACTCCCCTGCTGCAAGCCGTGCGGCAATTTCCACAGTCGCCTTTTCCCCCATACCGTAGGAGAGTAAATCCGCACCGGAGTCAAACAGAATAGAGGGGCGGATTTTATCGTCCCAATAATCATAATGCGCGAAGCGGCGCAAGGACGCTTCCAATCCGCCGATAATAATCGGAATATCCCCATAGGCTTCACGAATTTTTTGGCAGTACACAATTACTGCGCGGTCGGGGCGCAAGCCCATTTTTCCGCCCGGAGAATACGCGTCGGTGCTGCGTTTTTTCTTGGCAACCGTGTAGTGCGCCACCATCGAGTCGATATTACCGGACGAAACAAAAAAGCCGAGTTTTGGCTTTCCAAACCGCATAAAGTCTTTTACGCTGTCGGTTCTCGGCTGTGCCAAAACCGCAACTTTATAGCCGTTTGCTTCGAGCACACGGGTGATAATGGCCGCACCGAAACTCGGGTGGTCCACATACGCGTCGCCGCTGACATAGACAAAATCCACGCTTTCCCACCCGCGCGCGGTCATATCTGCTTTTGAAATCGGTAAAAACTGCATATTATTCCTCGGCATCATTTACAACGGTGTCCGTATCACTTTCGGAATAATCGTGCGTTGCGCCGCCCTGTGCCAACGCATTCATTTCATACCATTGCTGTTTGGAAATCGGCACTTTACGTGGTTTAGCACCCTCATACGGGCCGATAATGCCGCGTTCCTCCAAATTGTCGATAATTCGCGCCGCCCGCGCATAGCCGAGTTTTAACTTCCGCTGTAAAAGTGTGGTCGAAGCCATTTGCGCGTCCACCACCACTTCAATCGCTTTCGGAATCATCTCGTCGGCTTCGCTTTCGCCGTCCTCATCGGACGCAACAGCACCGCCGTTCTTTTTCTTGTCCGCCGCGGCTTGACGCTCTATTTCCTGCATGACATCGTCATCGTACGAGGTCTGTTCCTGCCCCTTAATAAAGTCCACAACCGTTTCGACCTCTTTATCCGACAGGAAACAACCTTGTATACGAATGGGCTTGGCAATCCCAACAGGGTAAAACAGCATATCGCCGTTGCCGAGCAGTTTTTCCGCACCGACGGTATCAATAATCGTTCGGGAATCAATTTGTGAGGAAGTCTTTAAGGAAAGACGGCTCGGGATATTCGCCTTAATAAGACCTGTAATGACATCCACAGAGGGGCGCTGGGTGGCAATCACCAAATGCATACCTGCCGCGCGCGCCATCTGCGCCAAACGGCAAATGGAGTCCTCAACCTCGTGGGGCGCCGCCATCATAAGGTCGGAAAGCTCGTCAATAAATATGACAATCTGCGGCAGTTTTTTCTGCCCGATGCTTTCACAAATGCTGTTGTACCCGCTGATATCGCGCACATTATTGTCCGAAAACATTTTATAACGCGTCAGCATTTCCGTAACGGCCCAAGCCAATGCGCCCGATGCCTTTCGCGGGTCGGAAACCACCGGTACAATCAAATGCGGTATGCCGTTATACACCGTAAATTCGACCTGTTTCGGGTCAATCATCAACAGCTTGACTTCGTCGGGCGTTGCGTTGTAAAGAATGCTGACAATCATGGCATTCATACAAACGGATTTACCGGAGCCCGTAGTACCTGCCACAAGTAAATGCGGCATTTTCGCAAGGTCGGCATACATACAGTTGCCGGCAATATCCTTACCAAGCGCCACAAACAATTTGGATTTTGCACTTTTGTACTGCTCGGTATCCACGATTTCACGGAAAGTGACCGTTGCGCGGTTTTTATTCGGCACTTCAATCCCGACCGCCGCCTTGTTCGGAATGGGCGCTTCAATACGAATGCCACCCGCCGCAAGGTTTAGGGCAATATCGTCCGCCAAATTGGTAATACGGCTGATTTTCACGCCTGCCGCCGGTTGAATTTCATAACGTGTTACGGACGGACCGCGGCAAATATCCACAATCCGCGTTTCCACGCCGAAACTCTTTAATGTGTCCACCAATTTGGTGGCATTTGCCTTTAATTCGTCTTCATATTTTAAATTTCGTGCGTTTTTCGGTGCGGCAAGACAGGTAAGCGGCGGTTTTTCATATACCTTTTTCGGCGATTCTCCGTCCGTTTCCTGTTCTGAATCGCCGTCTTCAATATGCTTCACCGACGCTTTGAGTCCACCGTCCGCATCGGGAGTCGATACGGCATTTTTATCGTCTTTGGTGAATTTTTCGGCGGAAATCGGAATGATACCGTCCTCGGGAACGGTTTGCTTCGCCGCTTCCTCGCCTTTCATTTTGTTAATAATATCATCTAAAAGTATCGGCTTTTGGGAGACGGGTTCTTGTGCGGGCGTGAGTGCATCTGCATTTTCTAAGGTCTCGGTAACTTGCGCTTCGTCGCCTTTTTTCTTTTTGGGGAACTTTTTGATTTTTTCGTCCGTTACAATCGGTTCCGGCCCTAAATCGACATCGACATTAAATTCCCGTTCTTGCTGTTTGGTGATTTGTTCAATCTTTTCTTCTCGGTAGGCATTTGCTTTTTGCACGGGCTTTGCAACACCGCGGAACAGTTTGATAAGGGTTGTACCGGTCATCAGCATGATGCAAAGGAACAAAAGGATGATAACAATGGCGATTGCCGCCGCTTTGCCGCTGCCGGTGGCAAGTAAAATCAACCCGCCGAAAACAGAACCGACCGCGCCGCTGCCGAGCATAGAGCCGTCAATACGGTATGTATTGTAGGCATCGGCAATATCCGCAAAGAAATCGACTTCGCCGGAAAACCTGAAAATATGTAATGCACTGCAAAGCAGAACAATCAGTGCCATGGCCTCCGCTACCTTAAACCCGACCTTTGTACCTGCCTTGTCGAGCGTAGTCATAATGGCGACATATAAAAGCAGTAATGGCACAAGAAACGCCGAAAAGCCAAAGAGGCCAAAGGAAAGCGTACGAATACCGCCCCAAAGGCCGCCGCCGGGAATGAGTGTAACACAAATTAAAAATGCAGAAACACAAAACAAAATGATTGCCGCAACTTGCTTTTGGGCCGCGGCGCGTTCCGCCCTTTTTTCTGCTGCCGTGTTTCGACTCGGTTGGCGTTTTGCTTTTGTTTGCGTACTTTTACTTCCTGCCATTTTTCGTTCCTCCGATTTTTCTATATATCCTCTTTTTCGTGATTTGCAATCATTTGGTATAGACAGTCCAATGCATCCGAAAGGCCGCCCAAACGGTCAATCATACCGCATTCCACTGCGGCATTCCCGTCTAAAACTGTGCCGACATCTGTTGCAAGTTCTCCGGTTGCAAGCATAAATTCGCGGAATTTTTCCGGCGGCATTTTGGAATTTTTCGATACAAAATCCACAATGCGCTCCTGCATTTTTTGAAAATAGGAAAAGGTTTGCGGCACACCTAAGACCAACCCATTCATACGAACCGGATGGACAGTCATCGTCGCAGACGGGACAATAAACGATTGCTTTGCGGATACTGCAAGCGGCACACCGATAGAATGCCCGCCGCCGAGTACCAATGATACCGTTGGGGTTTTCATACCACTGATCAATTCCGCAATCGCAAGACCTGCCTCAATATCGCCGCCGACCGTGTTTAAAATGACGATTAAACCTTCAATTTCATCGCTTTCCTCAATCGCTACCAACTGTGGAATCACATGCTCATATTTCGTGGTTTTGTTTTGCGGAGGCAAAATGTAGTGCCCTTCAATTTGACCGATTATGGTTAAGCAATGAATACTGTGTCCGTTTTTTTCAACGGTAATGGAGCCGGTTTCTACAATTTGCCGAATAGAGGAACCCGAATGCTCTGCATCCGTATTTTCTTCCTCGTCAAACGGTGCATATTCCGCGTTTTGCATACATGTGGAAAAAGCAATGGATTTTTTCGATTTTTTCATATGGCACACCTCACAGGAAATATGTATTTAGTATTTCCGCAGGGTGTGCGAATTATTTTGCGCAAAATATTGTATCATAAATCTGCCTGATACGCAATCTTTTGTTTTGGTTTATAAAAAAATTCGCCTTACAAACGGTAAGGCGAATTAAAAAAGGATTATGTATACTCAAAAGTATAATTTAACTGATTTTTAACTGTAAGCGCAGTTTATCACTAATCATGGCAATAAACTCCGAATTTGTGGGCTTGCCGCGGCTGTTTTGAATGGTGTAGCCGAAATAGGAGCTGAGTACATCTACATCTCCCCTATCCCACGCCACTTCAATCGCATGGCGTATGGCACGCTCTACACGGGAAGAAGTTGTTGAAAACCGCTTTGCCACGGTGGGATATAACACCTTTGTGACAGAATTCATCATTTCTGTGTCATTTATGGACAAAATAATGGCTTCCCGCAAATATTGATAGCCCTTAATATGTGCGGGCACACCGATTTGATGCATAATTTCACTGACAAGCACTTCTAAATCAGAGTTATTGAAGTGAGCTTGTGCATTGCTTTTTACCTGTGATGGTGTGTCGCCCGCCATAAGCAGAATTCGCTCCGCCATCATGGAAACATCAAACGGCTTCAAAAAATAATAGTCGGCGCCCGCCGTAAGGACTTCATTTTCAAACCGCTGATTGTCCACGCCTGATACAACCATCACCAACGGCTTTTTGATTTTCGGATTTTTGGCCATCTGCTGTAAGACGCCGAGCGCATCCACCGCGGACATAATTGCATCCATAACCAACACATCGGGTTTTTCAAGCTCTAAAAGCCGTAAAACCTCACTGCCGTTTTTCGACACACGCCGAACCTCGAAACCGTACGATTTGAAAACGGATGTGCAATGCTTTC
>JBJEPV010000067.1:0-2277 GCA_051881415.1 Candidatus Fimenecus sp. | reverse complement strand
CCTATATTGTATTTTATGCGTAGGGAACGGTCTTGCCCGTTCCGTTAATACCCCCACAAACCCCAATTTGTCATTCTGAACGCAGTGAAGAATCTCAAACAGCACAAAGCACAGCCTGTACGCAAGGAGATTCTTCGGCTGTCGCCTCAGAATGACAATTGGGTGAACGCTTTTTGCCCCGACACCAAAAAACAAACCCGGTATGTGCCGCTTTGGCACACGCCGGGTTTTGCAGTTCGTTTTATCATCATTTCATATTCCGAAAATTCTTCACGGGCTTCGGGGCTTTTCGACGCTTTTTCTTTTGATTGTGGCGTATAATCAGCCCGATGTAAATTGCCAAAATCAAAACAATCAGCGCAAACACGATTTGAAACAGCGTGGATTTGAAAATATTTTGAATGCCGTCCAAAACGAACAAAATCACACTCATATGCACATCCTCCGCCGCAACCAAATTGACCGTGGCAATGACATCCTCCGCATAGAGAATGCGTGCTTTGCCGAGCACATCTCCCTTTTTAATCGGGGCGTTTACCGTTTTGGGCGTTTCTTCGGGGATTACCTCCAACAGCACGCTGTTTTCGTCATTCCCCACGGGTACAAGCGCGGTGACCTCGGTTTCGGGCACCAACCGCACATGGTCCACATTCCACGACAGCTTGACATCCACCACCGTCGCAATTTGTGTGGGGTCGGCAACTTTGGTTAAGCGAATGTTGTCAAATGCCCATTGAAAAATCTTTTTACATTCCAAGAATGCGCAGTTGTCGGGGTTGCCGTCGCCTGTCACATCTTCGGCGGGCGCGCCCATGACCACTGCCAAATAGTTGTAGCCGTCCTTGCTGGATTTCGAGATGATGCAGTGCCCCGCGTTGGTGGTCGTGCCGGTTTTAATGCCCTGTGCATATTTTAAATAATAGGTTTTAAAATTCGGGTTAATCATCCAATTTGTCGAAAGCAGATTGCGCTCGCCGCTTTTGTTGGTAGCGGGCAGTTTGTAGCTTACGGTGTTGACGATTTCCTCAAACAGAGGGAGCGTCAGCGCGTGCTTGGTAATCATCGCAAGGTCGCGCGCGGTGGTGTATTGCCCGGGCGAGTCCAAGCCGTGCGGGTTGTCAAAGTGAGTGTTTTCACAACCCATATCCATCACAAAATCGTTCATCATCTGCACAAAGTTCGACACACTGCCGCCGATGTAATCCGCGAGTGCGAGTGCCGCCTCGTTGGCGCTTTTGACCATCATACAGTATAACAGATTGCGAACGGAAATTTCCTCTCCGACCTTTAACCCCGCCGTGGAACTGTTCGTACCGCTGATGGCGTTGATGGTGGACTGCTTAATGGTGACAATCGCGTCCAAATCCGCGCAGTTTTCAATGGTTAAAATCGCCGTTGTAATTTTTGTCAGCGATGCGGGTGCCGAAACCTTGTCCGCATTTTTGTCGAAAATAACGGTGTCATTATCGAGACTCACAAGCAGAACAATATCGGCATTGGTGTCCAGCGAATGATTAAAGGCGGCAGAGCCTTTGACCGAACACAGCGGCAAAAGCAACAGAACCACGGTCAGAATATAGGAAATAAATCTTTTCAATGCGAAATCCCCCTTGAAAAGAAGTCTCAAAGCGTGTAAAATAGGAAAATACCGATATAAAGTATACCAAAGTTTTGCGACAGAAACAAGAGGAAGTGAAAAATTTTGATTTATGTAACGGGGGATACCCACGGTGAAGTCGAACGATTGTCCCCGTCGCGCTTAAAAGCACTCAAAGCGGGCGATACGCTCATTGTCTGCGGGGATTTCGGTTTTTTGTGGGACGACAGCAAAAAAGAGCAGAAAATCATCAAGCAGTTGGGCAAGCGCAAATACAATATCTGCTTTATTGACGGCACACACGAAAATTTTTCACTTTTAAATAATTATGAAATCAGCGAGTGGAACGGCGGAAAGGTGCACAAGATTTACGGCAATCTCTACCACCTTTTGCGCGGGCAGGTGTTCACCATTGACGGCAAAACCGTGTTTACCATGGGCGGCGGCGAAAGCCCCGATATTGACATTCGCTCCGAGGGCGACAGTTGGTCGCGCGAGGAAATCCCCACGCGTGAGGAATTGCTCGCGGGCGCGCACGCTTTGGAATCGGCGGATTACCATGTCGATATGGTGGTGACCCACGAGCCGCCGTTGCGCATTAAAGGCTTTTTGCAGCTCAAAGATTATGATTCCCTGCGCGTGACCGCCTTAAACGCCTATTTTGAGGAACTGTCCGATTC
>JBJEPV010000066.1:0-12665 GCA_051881415.1 Candidatus Fimenecus sp. | reverse complement strand
AATCAATTTAAGCGTTCCTGCCTGCCGGACGGCCCGAAGGTTGGCTCTGTAAGCCTTTCCCCGCGCGGAGATTGGCGAATGCCCTCAGACGCAGTATATACAGAGTGGTTGCATTTTTAGAAAGCAATATAACAGAAAACTCCGAAGTGTTACGCTTCGGAGTTTTCTGTTATACATTCTGTTCCTTTTTTATGCCGAAAATCATACGCAACAACCCGCTTAATACCTTCGGACTTTTCACCACAACCACTTTCATACCGACAGCCTCCTTAACAGCAAGTTTTGCAAAGCATGATGCCGCTTAAAATCAGCGCGATGGACAAAATCACAACCAAGAATTTTGAAGGGAAAATAAATGCCAACACAAGCCCGAGACCGAGCATAGCAAAAACCAAGCCGAGATTGTTCCCACGACGCTTTTTCATATCGACACCGCCTTTTTTGTTGCTAATACACTATATGCGGCGGGTAAAAAAGTGTTCTTTAATCTTTATCCGTGATAAAAATCAGCGCGGTACCGTTATGCACGGTAATTTCAGCGGTTGACTCCGTAATTTCATTGCTGACGCCCATGCCGCAGAACGGCGTAAATGTAAAGTTTTCAAGCGGATAGTAAAACCCCTTTAAAGTGACGGTGCATGCACCGCCGAGCGCGAAAACCGATATATATTTGCTGTCATCGCGCGGCAAAATTTGGGTTTCGTTTTGCAAAACAAACACGCGATGATGCGTATCTGCCACCGTTAAATCCGCGCCGCGCGTTTTCGCATAGGCGCATAAATCAAAATTGGCAAAGGTATGGTCTAACCGACTGCCTGTACCGCCGAACAACACAATTTGCCGATAACCGCGCCGTACCGCCTCTTTGAGCGCAACCGCGCTGTCGGTATCGTCTTTTATCGGGTTTAAACGCATGGTTTCAATATCGGTTTCGGGGCATGCTCCCGAATCAAAATCCCCGAGAATCAAATTCGGCGTACAACCGATATTTTCGGCGCAGCGATAACCTGCATCTGCCGTAATGATATACGGTTTTTCTGCCAAATAGGGCAAAACTTGCGTTTTCGGTAAACAGTCCCCTGCCGCAAAAATAATGCAGTCGGGCTTCGTTACAATTCCCATTCTTTCAAGTCCTTTACGGCGTTATACAGTTCCACATAACTGTTGTGTCGGGAACGGCTGATTTCCCCGCGCTCGACGGCTTCCAGCACCTTACAGCCCTTGTCGCAGGTATGCGAACAGGTCGAGAATTTACAAGTGCCCAAATATGGGCGAAACTCCCGAAAACAAGAAGCCAAATCCTCTTTGCGAATGCAGTCCGCTTTGTCGAGTTCCAAAGCGGAAAATCCGGGCGTATCCACAATATAGCCGCCGCAGGTTTTAAACAGTTCCGCTTGACGCGTGGTGTGTCTGCCGCGCCCCAATTTATCGCTGATTTCACCCGTGGCGAGTGACAAATTTGCATCTAACGCATTCAAAAGCGAAGTTTTCCCTACACCCGAATTTCCTGTAAACGCAGTAATTTTACCTTGTAGGAGCGTTTTTACCGCATCAACGCCTGCGCCCGTCTTATTGGAAACCGTTCGGCAGGTAAATCCGGCTTTTTGATAGATTTGTGCAAGGATATCCGCATTTTCCAAATCACATTTGGTAAAGACCACAATCGGTTCAATTTGCTTTTGCTCGGCAATGGCAATCAGCTTGTCTATCACAAACGGCACAGGCTTCGGTGCCGTCGCGGACGCTACAATCAATAATTGGTCGATATTCGCAACGGGCGGACGGCGCAATTCATTTTTACGCGGTAAAATTGCATCAATCGTGTTTTCCGCGTCACCGTCATGCACCGTAATCTGTACAGAATCCCCTGCAAGCGGCGTCATATGCTTTTTCCGAAATACGCCGCGCGCTTTGCAAACATATACCGCATCGGCGGCTTCAACCGAATAGAAGCCGCCGATGCCTTTCAGCAATATTCCTTTTTGTGTGAAGTCAGCCATTTTAACCTCTTTACTCCACCGTCAGTTTAATTTCCGTGGACGGAATGACCTTTTCATTTTGCTCGGGTGTTTGCGCCGTGACAGTACCGGAAGAAACCTTGTTGCCCTCGCTGTCAACAAACACAATATTCTTAAAGCCGGCGTTTTCTAACTTTGCACGGGCATCCGCCACAGACGAACCGACAACAGACGGCACCGACACCGGGAATTCGGTTTTCTTTTCATCGGTCACCGCCGCGGGAGATTTTGTAAAGTCAATCTTGCCGCTTTGGATTTCCTGGTCATCAATCACAACCTGATAGGTGTTGTTTGCGCCGGAGCCTTTCAAGGTGATGGTAATGGTTTCACCGGAGAAGCTCACCTCGCGCGGGAATTGCTCTTGATCGGAATTGTAAAGAGAACTGTTGAGATATACCTTCATCGTACCCGAAGCGCCGCTGGATTTCGGCAAGGTCACGGTAATGGTTGCGGTTGTTGCTTCCGGCACACCGTTGCTAATGACCAACGCGATAGGCGCACCCGACTCCGCGGTCGTGTTGCCATCCGGAGACTGTGAAAGAACAACGCCCTTTTCTTTGTCGCTGTTCGCTTCGGTAATATTCCCGACGGTAAAGCCTGCGCTTTCAATCAACTTTTTCGCAATATCTTGGCTGTATCCCACAACCACAGGCACGGTTGCGGCATCGGGGTTTTCGGTTGTACCGACATAAATCGTAACAAGCGAGCCTTTTTCGCCGTAAGAACCTTCTACGGGATAGGTATCAAACACAATGCCATCCTTGGCGTTTTTATCATACTTGGTAATCACTTTGACTTCAAATCCGCTGGATTTCAGTTTCGCCTGCGCTTCTTCGGCAGAAAGGCCGACAATCCCGGAAATCAAAACACTGTCGTCGTTATAGGCAATTTCAAGTTTAATGGTTTTGCCTTTGCGAATTTTGGTTTTGGCTTCGGGGTTTTGCGTCAGTACCACGCCCGGCTCCGCATCGGAACTGTAAACCGAAACGGTTTCAAACACAAAATTGTCGGTATACAAAGCATTGCCCATAATTTCATCGTTATAATTCATACCGACAAAATTCGGGACTTCGACTTTCTTGGCATTTCTGCCTAAGAATACGCCGACGAAAATCGCAATGATGACAACCAGCCCCGCAATGACACCGAAAATAATCGGCATGGTTTTACTCGGCTCTTTTTCTTCCTCTTCCGGCGTTTCCTCCGGCTCTGTTTTTACTGCATCGGCAGGCGCTTTGGCAGGCGGAACGCGTTTCGGGTCGACAAATCTTGTCGGCTCGCTGTCCACAAAGTAGTTATAATCGAATTTAATGGAAGGATTTTTGCGGAATTCGTCTAAATCCAAGAGCATTTCAGATGCAGATTGGTAACGGTCTTTGGCATTTTTCTGCATGGCGCGCAACGTAATCTGTTCTAACCCTAAGGGAATATCCGGATTGATTTCGCGCGGGCGTTTCGCCTCCTGCTGCATTTGCATGATCGCAACCGACACGGCGTTATCCGACTGAAACGGCAGCTGGCCTGTCAGCATTTCATACATCACAACACCGACGGAATAAATATCCGCCTTATCGTCCGTGATTTCACCGCGCGCTTGTTCGGGGCTGATGTAATGCACCGAACCGATTGCGCTTTCGGTCATGGTGCGGGTATCCCCGCGCGAGAAACGCGCAATGCCGAAATCGCTGACCTTAATGGTGCCGTCTTGCAATAAAATAATGTTTTGCGGCTTAATATCGCGGTGAACAATGCCTTTGTCGTGCGCATGTTGGAGCGCCTTTAAGATTTGGTTGACAAAATGCACCGCTTCTTTCCAATTGACAACCTTTTGCTGTTCAATATACTCTTTGAGTGTAATACCCTCAATGTATTCCATGACGATATATTGCAAACGGTCGCCGAAGCTGACATCGTACACCTTTACAATATTCGGATGTGACAGCACCGCAATCGCCTTTGCTTCATTTTTGAAGCGGCGGCGGAATTCCTCATTTGCCAAAAATTCCTCTTTCAGAATTTTAATTGCCACAATACGGTCGTCGATGTTGTCATACGCTTTATAGACCACCGCCATACCGCCAACACCGATGATTTCGCGTATTTCATATCTGCCGTCTAAACGTTTACCACAATAATTTTCCATCATTCTGTCTCCTTAAAAGCCGATTGTAACCGCCGTAACATTGTCGCCGCCGCCGTTTTCAAGCGCTCGTTCGACAAGTAATTCCGGCAGGTTTTTATCCTCGCAGGTTTTTGCCAAATTGAAAATATCTGCATCTTCAACAAAATTGGTCAGCCCGTCTGTGCAAAGCAAAAGTATGTCCTCTCTCCCCATCGGCTGTTCGCAAAAATCCACGCGGATTTCAGGCAGTACGCCCAAAGCGCGCGTGATGATATTTTTGCTCGGATGCACCTTGGCTTCTTCCGGTGTTATACGGCCGGTATCCACCATATCCTGCACAACGGAATGGTCATGCGTGAGCTGTTCAAGCCCTGTGTGCAAAAGATAGGCACGGCTGTCCCCCGCGTGGGCAACATACGCTACGCCGTCCGCCACTAAGGCACAAACAACCGTTGTACCCATACCGGCAAGTTTGGAATTCGCTTGCGCAATATCAAACACGCTGATATTGGCGGCGTTAATCGCGGTAATCAATAAATTCCGAATGGATTTACTGCGCATAGAACCGCGATATGCCGATGTAATTTGCTCCGAAATGATTTTCACAGCTGTTTCGGACGCCACATTACCGCCCGCGGCACCGCCCATACCGTCGCAAACCACCGCCCAAGCTACACCATCGGGCATTTCACCTGTGGCGTATGCGTCTTGGTTGCTTTCGCGAACCTTACCAATATCGGATTTTGCTGCAATTTTCAAGAAAGATCACCTTCTTTTTGATGCACGCAACTGCCCACAGGAGGCGTTGATGTCGCTCCCGAGGGTACGCCTGACCGTTACGGTCAAACCGTTTTGCTCCAAAATTTCAGAAAACCGCCGAATACGGTCTTCTTTGCTTTTTCTATAATTCTTCTCCCGAACATTGTTGACCGGAATCAGATTTACATGACACAGCATACCGCGTAGCCGCGAAGCAAGTTCCGAAGCACACGCATCTGAATCATTAAAGCCGTCAATCATTGCATATTCAAAGGAAATCCGCCGCGAGGTCACTTTTGTGTAATAGCGGCACGCTTCCAGCAATTCCATAATATTCCATTTTCGGTTGACAGGCATGGTCTGCGAACGGATTTTGTCATTCGGCGCGTGTAAAGAAACCGACAGCGTCAGCCCCAACCGTTTTTCCGCCAAATCGTAAATCCGCGGTACGACCCCGCAGGTAGACAGTGAAATATGGCGCATACTGATGTTTAAGCCTTTCTCGTCAGTCACCAACTCCAAAAAACGCATCACATTGTCAAAATTATCGAGCGGCTCGCCCGTACCCATTAAAACAATATGAGAAATACGCACACCGAGGTCACTTTGCGTCGTATAAATCTCGGAAAGCATTTCCGAGGGCGTTAAATGCCGCTGAAAGCCGCCGATGGCAGAGGCGCAAAACGAACAGCCCATTTTACAACCGAGTTGGGAGGAAATACAAATCGTATAGCCGTATTTATACTTCATCACAACGCTTTCGATGTATTCCCCGTCGTTTAATTGAAACAAATACTTTACCGTATCGTCCACCGCTGAACACAACTTGGTATCAATCGTGCAATTCTTGATTTCAAACTCCGTATTCAGCGTATCGCGTAATGTTTTCGGCAAATTGGTCATTTCCGCAAAAGAGCGCACGCCTTTTTCGTGAAGCCACGCATAAATTTGCGCCGCCCGAAACTTTGGGAAACCGCGCGCCGTCATTTCCGCCGTCAGCTCCGCGAAGTTGAAAGAACGAATATCTGCTTTGCTCACTGTACTTTTCTCCCGAGCCGCGCAAAAAAGAACCCGTCCGTTCCATCTTTATGCGGCAACAGCGTTTGATACGCTTCCAATTTTTGAAAATCGGCGTTTTCCTGCAAAAAGCGGTCACAAACAGCATCGTTTTCCGCACGGTTTAAGGTGCAGGTTGAATACACCAAAACGCCGCCTTCTTTCACATACTTTGACGCATTAACTAAAATATTATACTGTAAAATGGTCAAGTTGTCAATAAAGCCCATATCTTTATAGCGAATTTCGGGTTTGCGGCGAATGGTGCCGAGCCCCGAACACGGTACATCACACAAAACACGGTCGGCGCGGTTTTGCAGGGACGGAATACATATCGAAGCGTCCTGTACTGCCGCCTCAATTATGGAAATACCAAGCCGTGCAGCGCCGCTTTCTATCAACGCAACACGCTGCGAATACAAATCAAACGCAAAAATTTTACCCTGATTTTCCATTTGCTCCGCAACGGTAAAGGTTTTGCCGCCGGGTGCGGCACAAACATCTATAACAGTCTGCCCCGGGTGCACATCGAGTGCCTGCACGCAAAGCGCACTTGCCGTGTCCTGCACATGGAAAAGACCGTCGCGGTAGGCATTGCATTGTTCTATCGCGCCGCCGTTCGTTAGAACGAGCGTATGCTCTGTCTGACCGATTGCAGAAGCAATCCCCTCTGCCGCGAATATTTCTTTTAGGTCGGTTTCATTCGTTTTTAAAGTATTTACCCGCAAAACGGTCGGCACAGGGCCGATGGAGCTCATCAAAATCCCCTCGGCATTTTCCGCGCCGTAATCGTCTATGTAGTGCTGCACAAGTGCCGTCGGGCAGGAATAGCGCACACTTAAATATTGCAAAAAATCGGTCTTTTCGGGATACATAATCTCCGCATCTGCCACTTTACGCAATACAGAATTCACAAGTCCCGCGGCATATGCACAACCGTTGGATTTTACGAGCTTGACGCTTTCGTTGACCGCCGCCGAAACGGGCACTTTATCCATAAACTTTATTTGATATACGCCCAAGCGCAAGGCGGTCAGCACCTCGGTGCGCAGTTTTTTCATCGGCCGTTTTAAAAAAGCAGACAAAATATAATCCAAAGTGATTTTGCGTTCTAAAACACCGTAAACCAACGCGGTGACGAAGGCCGATGAAACGGTGTTTTCCTGATTTTGCCGTAACTGCGCATCCAGCGCCAAATTGGAATATGCTTTGTTTTTTTCTATACGATTTAAAATGCGAAACGCCGTTTGGCGGTCATTCATACGGTCAATCCCTTCTGTTTCTTGCGAGCAACAGCAATCGAAGTAACTGTGCCGCGGACATTGCAAACGACGCAACATAGGTCATTGCCGCCGCACGAAGTACCTTTTGTGCCCCGCCGATTTCCTGTTCTGCAAGCAAACCCGTATCCTGTATCACGGAGATGGCACGGCGGCTGGCATTGAATTCAACAGGCAAAGTACATAACTGAAACAGCATCACTGCGGCATACAGGAAAATACCGAGATTCATTAAAAATTGCGAGCCGAGAAAAATCCCGATAATTGCAAGCGGGATTGCGGCATTGGAGCCGATTTGCGCCGGCAGTAAAAATGCATTGCGTACTTTGATAGGCGCGTAACCTTCCGCGTGCTGTGCGGCGTGCCCGGCCTCGTGACAGGCCACCCCGACCGCCGCAATGGAGCAACTGCCGTATACGCCGTCGGAAAGGCGAATCACATTGGTTTTCGGGTCATAATGGTCATTGAGCTTGCCGCGGATATGCACAATTTGCACATCGTGTACACCGTAAAAATCCAAAACCGCCTGCGCCGCCATCGCGCCCGTCAACCCGCGCATATTATGCACGGCAGAAAAACGGTTATAGGCGGAATTTACGCGTGCCTGCGCAATCAGTGAAATGATTAGAACCGGAACAACAAGTATAAAATAATAGTAATCGAGATACATATTTGTCACCTGATTTTATTGAAAAGTGTCCCCTGTTTTGACGGAATGCCCCACCAAAAATGCTTTTGCCGTCATTCGTTTCTTCCCCTCTGGCTGTAACTCTAAAATATCTATGGCTTTGCCATCGCCGCAGGCAACCGTAATTCCGTCGTCTACTGCAATGACCGTGCCGGGCAATGCATCGGTTGAGACATCCGTACACTGTGTTTTATGAATTTTCAAGCGTTTCCCGCCGAAAAACGCCGTTACGCTCGGCCACGGGCAAAGCCCGCGCACTTGGTTGTGGATTTCCTGCGCCGATTTATGAAAATCAATCGGGCAAAGCGCTTTTGTAAGCATCGGGGCGTAGTTACTTTCTGCTGGCTGCGCGATAGGTTTTAAAGTGTTCTCCCGTATGGCTTTTACGGTTTCGGACATCACCTGGGCACCGAGTACGGAGAGCGCATCATGCAATTCGCCTGCTGTCATATCGGGCGGAATGGGCATACTTTTTGAAAGAAGCATATCACCCGTGTCGAGTCCTTCATTCATCTGCATAGATGTCACGCCCGTTTGCGTTTCCCCGTTGAGCACGCACCACTGTATCGGTGCGGCGCCGCGATACCGCGGCAAAAGCGAAGCATGAATGTTCACCGAGCCGAATTTCGGGAGTTCTAAAATCTCTTTCGGCAAAATCTTGCCGTATGCAACAACAATCGATAAATCGGGATTGATTTTTTTTAAAATTTCCAAAGCCTCGCCGTTGCGCATACTGTTCGGCTGAAATACAGGGATTCCGTGTAAAACCGCCTCTGCTTTCACAGGCGGCGGCGTCAATTCGTACCCGCGGCCTTTGGGCTTGTCAGGCTGGGTAAATACACCGACAACCTCTTCCCCGTCAGCAAGCAGTCGCTGTAAACACGGCACGGCAAAATCCGGCGTACCCATAAACACAATTCGCATCGGTCAGTCCTCCAAACGGTGTTCTGCTTTCATACGCTCTACGGCATCTTTCGGCGCTAAGCGTTCTGTATACAAATGCCCGTCCAAGTGGTCAATTTCATGGCAAAACGCGCGTGCAAGCAGTTCTTCGCCGGTGTATTCACACCACGCGCCCGTTCGGTTTTGCGCGCGTACCCGCACAAAAGCGGGGCGCAATGTATAGCCACTCTCACCGGGTAACGAAAGACAACCCTCTACATCGCACTGTTCCCCTGTTCGTTCTGTAATTTCGGGATTGATCAGTTCCAACAGTCCATTGCCTGTATCAATCACAACAACACGCTTTAAAACACCGACCTGAACCGCCGCCAACCCGCAACCGTCCGCATCATACATCGTATCGCGCATATCATCAAGCAAGGTAAACAAGCGGTCATCGAATTTTTCAACCGTTCTGCTTTTGAGTTTTAAAATCGGGTCGCCTTTTACGCGTATGTTCCGAATTGCCATTTTTGTCACCTCAATATATATTCTCCGGATTCATATCCGCTATAACTGTCACTTTTTTGTAAGTATTGTTTTTAGAAAAATCTTTTAACTGTTCTGCCACAAACGCCCGCAGTTTCGCGTTATTGTGGCATTTCAAAATAATACGGTACCGATATTTGCCCGAAACCTTAGAGAGCCGCGGGGCAATCGGCCCCAGTACAATCAAATTCAAATCCGCATATTCCGCTTTGTGCCGTGCACGCAAGCTCTCCAAAAATGCTTTTGCCGCAGATTTCGTCAACAGTTCGTCTGTACCGATAAATCCAACCGTACACAAATCGCAGTACGGCGGATAAATCATTGCTTTACGAATTTGAATTTCCAAATCATAAAATGCAGGAAAATCCTGTGCCTTTGCAAGGGCAATGACTTCATTGTCGGGAAACGCCGTCTGTATAATCGCTTTGCCCGCCTTATCACCGCGCCCGGCGCGCCCGACAACCTGGGTTAATAAATCAAAGGTTCGCTCCGCACTTTTATAATCATCATTATACAGCATTTGGTCAACGGATACAACGCCGACCAAGGTGACATTCGGGAAATCCAGCCCTTTTGCCACCATCTGTGTACCGACCATTATATCATACGCCCCATTTGTGAACTTTTTTAGTGCATTTTCAAAAGAATATCTTGAAGCGGTTGTATCGGTATCCAAACGCAGTACGCGCGCTTCGGGGAGCAACTCGCTGATGGTGTCCTCCAATCGCTGTGTACCGAAGCCCGAATATTGCACCGTTTTTGCACCGCATTCCGAACAGGTGTCGGTAAACGGCTCGGAATAACCGCAATAGTGGCACATCAAGCGATGATTGCGTGCGTGATAGGTTAAGGAGATACTGCAATTCGGGCAGGTTTTAACCTTACCGCAGGAGGCGCAAGCGGCAAAGGTATTGTACCCGCGCCGATTAAGCAACAATATAGACTGATTGCCTGCTTTTAGGTTTTCCCGCAGTTCACAAAGTAAAGCGTCGCTCAGTTGCGTACCCGTATCGGACTGTGCATTGCCAACCGTCAAAACCTCCGGCAAAACGGCATTGCCGTAGCGTTCGGTGAGGGTATATAAAGCATATTGTCCGCTTTTTGCCCGCGCATAGCTTTCCAAAGACGGGGTTGCCGATGCAAGCAAAAGCAGGGTATTGTGATTTTTCACGCGAAACCGTGCCACATCACGCGCATGATACCGTGGCGACATTTCGGACTTGTAGGTATGCTCCTGCTCCTCGTCCATCACAATCAGCCCGATATTCTCAAACGGCGCAAATACGGCAGACCGCGTGCCGAGCGCGATTTTCGCCTCGTCCTTTTTCACTCGTTTCCATTCGTCCAAACGCTCGCCCATTGACAGCGCGCTGTGAAATACCGCAACTTTTTTCCCGTACCGTTCATAAAATATGGACAGCATTTGCGGCGTCAGCGAGATTTCGGGTACCATCACAATCACGCCTTTGTCGGTTTCCAACACGGCATCAATCAGCCGCAGAAAAATCTGCGTTTTGCCCGAGCCTGTCACACCGAACAGCAAGGCGGTTTCGGGCGTCTCTTTGTGCAACTGCCCACATAACCCATCAAATGCCGTTTGCTGTGCAGCAGTTAAATGTATCTGTTCTTTTACAGAAGATTGCTTTTCAAACTTCGGGCGACGAAATATTTCGTTTTCAAAAAACTCGATGATACCCTTACCGGCAAGCGTGGAAATAACCGCCGCCGTGACGCCTGTAAAATAACAAATTTCTTTCACCGATGCCGTGCCGACATTTTCCAAAAAGGCGGTTACTTCTTTTTGCTTTTTGGTTAACTTCCCTGCGCCGTCCGCAAATGCAAAATAAAACTCGGTCAACCGCGCCATTTTCACGGTAGCGTCGCCGATTTTTCGCTGTGCGTCCGTATTGCAAAGCAAATACCCTTTTGTCGCCATATCTTCCAACAATGTGCAATCGTTTTTATAGCCCAAATCTTTTAAAATCTTTTCCCGCTTGACATAAACGGCTTTTTCCTGCATATACGCAATAACCGCCTGCTCTGCAGTGTCGGTTGGGCGCGTTGCCTCTGTGTAAGCAGGATTTAAAATGTAGGACAAAACAAAATGAAGCCCTATTCCCGACGGAAGCATGGCTTTTGCCGCTTCAAACAGCGTGCAAAAGGTTTGCTCCTTCAGGAACACGGCTACTCTTAATAATTCATTATTTAAAAGCGGTGCTTCGTCCAGCACCTCGGCAATCGCTTTGAGCTTTTTGCCGTCTTTCGGCTGTCGCAAAGCAAATACAAATCCCTGCCGCTTTTTATTGCCGTTACCGAACGGCACCAAAACGCGCACACCCGGTTGCACCTTGTTTTCCAAAGCTTGCGGGATTGCATAATCGAATGCATCATCAAAGCTGTAAGCCGCATTTTCCACAGCGACCTTTGCGATTTGATTATACACTCAATTCACCTCTCCACACGGTACAACAATTAAATGTTGCGAATTTCTTCCGGCTCAATAACCTGATATTTGCCTTGCACAATCTCATCTAACGCAAGACTCACGGGTTTTTCAACAATGATTTCACCGTTTTCCAACGCCTCATCGGAGATTTCCCGCGCGCGTTTTGCGGTTGCCGTCACCAAGGAATAACGGCTGAGATGGTTTTTCAACACATTCGATAAATCCGGATTAAACATTTTTCATTACCTCACTCTGTTTATTCTTTACTTAAAATATCCAAAACTTCATCGGCGGCGGCCTCTAAGCTGTCGTTGATGACAATATAATCGTAATCTCGGCTCTTTTTGATTTCGTCGCGCGCAATGGTCAGGCGGCGCACCAAGTCGTCCTCATTTTCCGTTCCGCGCTGGCGCAAACGGTGCTCCAAAATCTCCATAGACGGCGGCATGATGAAAATGGCGAGTGCATCGGGGTACATTTTTTTAATTTTAGCCGCGCCCTGCACCTCAATTTTCAAAATCACGCTTTTCCCTTCTGCAAGCCACTTATCCACGGGCTTTTTGGGCGTGCCGTACAGATTTTTTCCGTATTTTGCAAATTCCAAAACCTCGCCGAAGTCAAGCATGGCTTCAAAATCATCGGGCGTGATGAAATAATAATCTACGCCGTCCACTTCACCCTCACGGCGCTCACGGGTGGTAATGGAAATTGATTTTTGGAAATTCGGATTTTTACGAATCAAAATATCCAACAGCGTATCTTTCCCGACGCCGGACGGACCGGAAAACAGAATCAGTTTGCCTTGTTCACTCATTGACCGTATCCTCCGCGCTTGTATCCCCGTTAAAACGGTTCATAATCGTTT
>JBJEPV010000065.1:0-2347 GCA_051881415.1 Candidatus Fimenecus sp. | reverse complement strand
TTGTCAATGAATTATCAATGAATTTTTCAGAAACCAAAAAAAACGACCGATTTCTTTAAAACAAATCAGTCGTTTTTGTTGATTATTTGCAATTTTCGGCACAAATTTTATAGGCGATTTCTTCTAACTGCGAAATGCTTTCCAGCATACCGAGCTCCCGTCGGTATTGCGCCGCGCCGCGTATGCCTTTTGTGTACCATGCGGCGTGCTTGCGCGCTTCCCGAATGCCGACGCGCTCGCCTTTATAAGCACAGAGCTTTTGTATGTGGTTAAGCATCACGCGCATACGCTCGGAAACGGGCGGCTCGGGCAAAATTCTGCCCTCGTTTAAATAGGCGTTAATTTGTTGAAATACCCAAGGCCTGCCAAGCGCCCCTCTGCCGACCATTAAAAAGTCACAGTTGGTATCTTCCAGCATTTTCGCGGCGGAAATGCCGTCCGTAATATCGCCGTTGCCGATAACGGGAATCGAAACGGCTTTTTTCACTTCGGCAATGATTTCGTGATTGACGGGCGGCGCATACATTTGCTGGCGCGTTCTGCCGTGTACCGTGACCGCCGCTGCACCTGCGTTTTCGGCACGCTTTGCCATTTCCACGGCATTTATCGTGTCAAAATCCCAACCTGCGCGGATTTTAACCGTCACAGGGATTTCACCGCAAGCACTTTTCACTGCCGCCACGATTTGCTCGGCAAGTTCGGGATTGCGCATTAACGATGCGCCGCCGCCGTTGCCGGCGATTTTCGGCGCAGGACAGCCCATATTGATATCCACAAACTGCGGCTGTACCTCTAAAACGGTTTTCACGCTTTCTGCCATGATTTCGGGGTCACTCCCGAAAATCTGCACGCCCGCCGGGCGCTCCATCTCGGATAACTGCATTAACTGTTTGGATTTTCTGTCGCCTAACGAAACGCCCTTCGAGCTAATCATTTCCGAAACCACATATGAAGCACCGTACCCGACGCACAATTCCCGAAAAGCGCGGTCAGCCACGCCTGCCATCGGGGCAAGAGAAGCGTGCCCGTTGATTTTTAAACTTCCGATTTCCATATAAACTCCCTAAAATGAATTAAAAAGAGTATACCACATTTTATTTTTGCGGGCAACTTGAAAATTATCGTGCATTTCGGGGGAAATTATGGTATAGTTTAACTATATATCATTTTGTGGAGAATGACCTATGAAATTATTGGTTCTGGACGGCAACAGTATTTTAAACCGCGCCTTTTACGGTATTAAGCTTTTAACGACCAAAGACGGTCGCTATACCAACGCGATTTACGGCTTTATGAATATTTTGATGAAATTAGAGGACGAGGTTACACCCGACGCGGTAGCGGTGACTTTTGATTTGAAAGCACCGACCTTTCGGCACAAAATGTATGATGGCTACAAGGCCAACCGCAAAGGTATGCCTGCCGAACTCGCCGAGCAAATGCCT
Source organism: Candidatus Fimenecus sp. (assembly GCA_051881415.1). Taxonomy (GTDB): domain Bacteria; phylum Bacillota; class Clostridia; order Oscillospirales; family Acutalibacteraceae; genus Fimenecus. Next base: position 902 of record JBJEPV010000065.1, on the reverse strand, counting down.
GTTTTAAAAGAATTGCTGACGGCTTTGGGCTATAAGATTGTCACAAAAGAGGGCTTTGAGGCGGACGATATTATCGGTACGCTTTCGGCGCACATCGGGGAAAATGACCAATGCTTTATTGCCACAGGCGACCGCGACAGTTTGCAGTTGGTGCGCGAGAATGTGCAAGTGCTCCTTGCATCCACCAAAATGGGGCGGGCGGAAACCAATGTGTATGATATTGCGCGTATTCAAGCGGAATACGGCGTCACGCCGCGGCAAATGATTGACATTAAAGCGTTAATGGGCGACAGTTCCGACAATATCCCGGGCGTTGCGGGCATCGGCAAAAAAACCGCCGAGGATTTGATACAGCGTTTCGGCTCAATCGACCGCATTTATGCGGATATTGAAACGCTGGACTTGAAACCCGGCGTACGGCAAAAACTGCTCTCTGACCGCGATATGGCGTATTTAAGTTATAAACTCGGCACGATTGATTTGGATGCACCCGTGGACACCAATGCGGCGCACTATGTAAAAGACGCGCCGAATGTGCAAGAGGCAACAGGGATTCTTGTGTCACTTGAAATGTTTAAGATTTTAGAAAAACTGCATTTACAAGGGGAAAACGTTGCACAAGCAACCAAGCAAGTCGAGCAGAAAAAACTGCCTGTTAAAACGGGGCTTGACGCACTTACAACCATTATACAAAACGGGAAGACCTATTTTTACCTTGTCAACGAAAACACGGTTTATTTTCAAACGGAAACGGATTTGGTTGTTGCGGATTTGGCAGAAAAAGCACAGAAAGAACTCTTTTTGTCGCTTTTGGCAGAAAATGACGCTGAAAAATATGTCTATTCCGCAAAAGAGGTATTTGCATATGCCTTAAAAAACGGTGTAACGGCAAAAAATATGAA
>JBJEPV010000064.1:0-2380 GCA_051881415.1 Candidatus Fimenecus sp. | reverse complement strand
TGCTCATCTCGTGTTTCTGTTTTAACTCTTTACCCCAACATTTGACAAAGAGCCAGAAAAAACTGCGGGTGCCGATGCAGAAACGGTTGGATTACTGCTGCACATCAAACGGCGCTTCGGGAATGACGATTGCGCAAATGATATACAGCACAATCCCCGGGAAGCCCGCCGAAAAAACGGACAGCGCCGCGTAGAGAATACGAATCAGCGTGGCATCCACATCCAAATACTCGGCAAGTCCGCCGAGCACGCCGCACAGCATTTTATCGTTTTTGCTTCTGTACAATTTCTTTTTCATTTTGAAAACTCCTTTATATAATTATAGTATATGCTTTATAAACCGGCGGGTTCAGTCGTCAAAATCCGCACCGGTGCCGATTTCCAAATTGCCCAAATTCACGGAAACGGTATATTGCGCGCCCGTAGCACCGTCAGTGCCCGCGCGCTGTAACTCGCCTTGGCAGGACGAATTTTTCCGCGTGACCGTGCGTATCAGTTCGCTCGGAATTTCCGATTCGATTTCGGCATTGCCCGTTTGCACGGTGTATTGCATGGTAAACGGCGCGGTTTCGGGAATTTCTATACCCACATCGCCGCAAGCGCAGTCTACGCACAGGCTTTCGGTCACGGTCACGGTGTTTTCGATGTCAATATCGCCTGTATTCACGCGCAATTCCGCGGTTGTGAGCGTGCAGCCCGCCAAATCCAAATCGCCCGCGTCAAGCGTAATATCCATACGACCCACCGAAACATCCCGCACCTCGACGCTACCGTAACGGACATCTACCGTCAGCGCGGTAAGCGCCTTTGGCACATAAACCGTCAAAACCGCCGCAACGCCGTCCAAATCCGATGCCGCAGACAGTTGAATTTCGCCCGGTTGCGGAACGGAAAGCACATATTTCGGCGACGGATTGACGCGGGAGGAATATTGCTCTAAGGAAACCTCCACCTGTTCCCCCGTGCCTTGCAAGACGCGAATTTCGCCGCAGTTTGCCGTGATGTTCAGCGAATCGACCGCTTCGAGAAGCGTGCCCTCGCTGGAAAACAGATTTTCGCGTTCGTCGGTATCCGCCAAGGCGTCGGTATACAGAATGACGTCATTCCAATCGGAGACGGCGCCCGACCATTCGTCCAGCACGCCGCCGTCGCGGAAAAATGCGCGCAAGCCCTGTGAGCCGATCGCAACCCCGAAGCAAACCGTACTGATAAAAGAAAGAACCAACACCACCGCGGTGGCAATCATTGCTTTTTTCATGATGCTCCCCCCCTTTTTAAAAATCCGCGCGGCGGTAACTGAGCTTTAAGAACCAGGTGGTCACAAGCAGTCCGAGAACGCCTGCGGCGCACAGCATAACCGCCACCGAAATCAGCAAACCGACCATCGTCCCGCTCGGCACGACTGCCGCCAAAAACACGGTGGCAATCAAAATGAAAATGGGCGACAGCACCAAAACAGCGCTTGCGGGATAAATGCCGATTGCCAAAAACACGGCAATAAAAAACGCGATTGCCCACGGCAGATTGGCACGGCGCACCGGTTGCGGTGCCGCGCTGTACGGCGGCCGGGTGCCGTATTGCGGCGGCGTTTGCCCGTTTGGCTGTGCCGCAGATTGCGGTTGTGCCCCCTGCGCAGTACGCAAATATTGCAAGGCGCAGGTGTAAGGGTTGCCGAGCTCCGCGCAAATCTGTTCTTCGGACTTGCCGCGCTCCGCGCCCGCCTGAAAATGCTCTTCAAAATCGGCGATAATATCGTCGCGCTCCGCCGGGGTCAGCGGCGAAAGATGATTGTAAAGCTCTTGTAAAAATTCGGTTTTTGTCATTTTGCATCACCTCCGAGAATTGTGGACACGCTTTCGGTGAATTCACGCCATTCGTGCTCCAAATGCGCCTGCATATCGGCGCCCTTTTGCGTCAGACGGTAATACTTACGCGCAGGCCCTGAGGAGGATTCCTTTAAATACACCTCAAAATATCCTTCCGCGCGCAGGCGTTTTAAAAGCGGGTACACCGAGCCCTCGGAAATATCAATTTCCCTGCCCACGCAGTCCGCAAGCTCATAGCCGTATTTGTCTCCTTGCTTTAACAGGGACAAAACGCAAAGCTCCAAAACGCCTTTTTTGAATTGTGTGTTCACGGCGCTGCTCCTTTCTGCTCAAAATACCGCCCCCGACACCGTACTTCGGCAATGCGTTCCGCAAAACGAAACCGTCCTTCTCGGGAACTGTATACAGTATAGCACACAGTACCTTGTAATGCAATATACTTTATAATATTTAATAATTTCGTAAGAAATGGATTTATAAATGGGGGTTGTGGGGGTATTAACGGAACGGGCATTGACGTTCCCTACGCATAAAATACAATATGGGCGTAGGGG
>JBJEPV010000063.1:0-2402 GCA_051881415.1 Candidatus Fimenecus sp. | reverse complement strand
GTCTTTGGCGGATATGCTACAATAAAAACAGAAAACGGAGGTGTTCTTTACATATGGTCATTGATATTCTTTTAATTTGCATTTTCTTGGCGGCAGTTTTGGTCGCGGCGAAAAAGGGCATTGTGCGTACGGTGTTGGATATTGCCGCATTCGTGCTGACGGTGGTGTTGGCGGCGCAAATTGCCTCGCCGATTGCCAAAACATTGTATAGTTCATTTATGTCTGACCGTATTGAAGCCAAAATCGAAGAAACGCTGACGACCGGCGAAGCGGCAACCAATACCAAAAAGGCGGCGGCTGTGCTGGAAAGCGTGCCCGGTTTTGTGAAAGGGTATCTGGAAAAATCCGGCGTTAACGCAGACGCGCTGGCACAAAAAATTGCAAGCGGGCAAGCAGGCAAGGATACGGCGTCATATCTGGAAACCGAATTTGCACAGCCGATTTGCGAAACGGTGCTGACAGGGATTTTGTTCCTGTTGTTCTGTGCGGTGCTCGGTTGTCTGTTGCAATGGGTGGCAGGCGGCATTGCAAAACTCTTTAAACTGCCGATTGTCAAAACGGCGAATGCCGCGTTGGGCGCTGTGTTCGGTGCGCTGAAAGGCGCAGTTCTTGTATATATCGCGGTTGCCCTTTTGGTTTTTCTTGCGCCGCGTGCCTCCAACGGCAAAATCCAACAGGCGGTGCACGACTCCCAAGTCGTCACATTCACAGAGCAGTATTTACCCGAATCTATATTCGGGGAATGGATATGAGGTGTAACAAATGAAAGAAAATTTAAAAAGTTTGTTTACGGGTTGCTTAACGGTGCCGAATCTGCTGTCGCTGATTCGCATTCTGTTAATTCCCGTGTTCGGTGTGCTGTTTTACCAAGGGCATATCGGCTGGGCAGTCATTGTGTTGGTGATTTCCGGGCTTACCGACTTTTTCGACGGCAAAATCGCCCGCCGCTTTAACCAAATCAGTGAACTCGGGAAAATGCTGGACCCCGTGGCGGACAAATTAACGCAAATCACCATCGCCATTGTGATTTTTTTGGAATTCAATCAGTCCACAAATCCCACAATGCAGTGGTTTAAATGGGTATTCCTGTTTTTCCTGTTCAAAGAACTGCTTATGGTGATTATCGGCGCCATTATGCTTGCCTGCGGGTTACGCCCCGTGGCGGCGGAAATCTACGGCAAGGTCGCTACTTTTGTATTTTATGCGGTGATGGTGTTGGTCATTGCGTTCGGTCCCGAAATCGGTGCACTGCGTGCCTTGTTCGTGTTGCCCGATTGGCTGATGATTGCGTTGGTGATTTTGGCGGCAGTGCTCACCTTTGTTGCGCTGTTAAGCTATGCGCCGCCGACCTATAAGCAGTTTAAAGAGAAAAAAGCAGAAAATAACGCAAAGAAAGAATCCGAGGAATAAGAACGAATGAACAAAAATATGCTGTGCAGCAGATGTCACAAAAACCCCGCGGTCTTTTTCATCTCAAAGGTGGAAGGGGATAAGACCACCAACGAGGGGCTTTGCATTAAATGTGCAATGGAGCTGAACATCGGACCTGTCAAACAAATTATGGAACAGATGGGGATTACCGAGGAAGAAATGGATGAAGTCTCTGAACAGATGGAGCAGATGATGGAAAATATGGACGGCGAGGACGGGTTCCAGCCCGGCGGGGCATTGCCGCTGTCTTTCCTGCAAGGGATGTTCCCGGGGATGCAAAATCCGAACAAAGACGATGCGGATGAGGATTTGATTGACCCGTCCGAGGTCTCCGTTGTCGATGAGCCGAAAACCGGCAGAACGAAGAAAAAACAAGGCAACAAAAACAAAAAACGCAAATATCTTTCGCTCTACTGCACGGATTTAACCGAGCGCGCACGGGAAGGGAAGTTAGACCGAATCATCGGGCGCGAGCGCGAGATTTCCCGCACGGTGCAGATTTTGTGCCGCCGTACCAAAAACAATCCGTGCCTAATCGGTGAACCCGGTGTCGGGAAAACGGCGATTGCCGAGGGCTTGGCGCAAAAAATTGCCGAAGGCTCGGTGCCCGCAAAGCTTGCCGATAAAGAAATCCATTTGCTCGATTTGACCGCTTTGGTCGCGGGTACGCAGTTCCGCGGGCAGTTTGAAAGCCGTATTAAAGGCTTGATTGAAGAGGTCAAATCCGAGGGAAATATTATCCTGTTTATCGATGAGGTGCACAATTTGGTCGGCACGGGCGACGCGGAGGGGACGATGAATGCCGCCAATATTATGAAGCCGGCGCTGTCCCGCGGGGAAATCCAGGTCATCGGCGCAACCACTTTTAACGAATACCGCAAAAATATTGAAAAGGACGCCGCGCTTGAACGCCGCTTCCAGCCGGTTACCGTGGAAGAGCCCTCTGTGCAGGACGCATACGAAATGTTGCT
>JBJEPV010000062.1:0-2438 GCA_051881415.1 Candidatus Fimenecus sp. | reverse complement strand
TTTAACGGGTGAATTTGCATCGGAAATGTCCGATGCCTCGGGTACGCAGCTTTTAGATGTACCCAACCGCAAATGGTCGGAAGAAATGATAGAAGCCGTGGGCGTGCCCATGTCTGCTATGCCGAAATTATACGAATCCCCTGAAATTACAGGCTATATCAGCGAAACCGCCGCAAAGATTACGGGACTATCCGCAAAAACCGCCGTGGTGGGCGGGGCAGGGGATAACGCCGCCGCCGCAGTTGGCACAGGCGTTGTGGAAAACGGCAAAGCCTTTACCACAATCGGTACTTCGGGCGTTGTATATGTGCATACGGATAAGCCAAAATTGGATACACAAGGGCGTATTCATACCTTTTGCTGTGCCGTTCCCGGAGCGTGGCATGTGATGGGCGTTACACAAGGCGCGGGGCTTTCCTTGCAATGGTTTAAAAATCAGTTCTGCACCGAGGAAGTTTTAAAGGCAAAAGCGGAAAACCGTTCTGTTTATGCACTTTTGGACGAAGCGGCGGAAAGCATCCCTGTCGGTGCGGAAAAGCTTTTCTATCTGCCCTATTTAATGGGCGAGCGCACACCGCACCTTGACCCCGATTGCCGTGGCGTGTTCTTCGGTATTTCTGCGAAACACACACGGGCGCACTTTATTCGTGCGGTGATGGAAGGCGTGTCTTATTCTCTTTATGATTGCCTCTGTGTTATCCGCGAAACGGGTATCAGCCCGAATACAATGCTCCTTACAGGCGGCGGTGGTTCAAGCGCCTTCTGGCGGCAAATGCTTTGCGATTTGTTCGACCTTCCCGTGCAAACGGCATCCTCTTCCGAGGGTGCGGCGCTGGGTGCGGCGGTGCTTGCCGCTGTGGGCGCAGGCATTTACAGCGATGTGCCCTCTGCCTGCAAAACCATGGTAAAATATAACCCCGAAACCCAACAACCCAACGCACAGCACACAGCGGAATATAGGTATTTCCACGCATTTTACGATTCCCTGTACGGTTCACTTAAAGACCTTTTCAGCGCCTTGGCATCACTCTAAAATCTATAAAAATAACAACAAAAAGGACTTTCCCGATAAGCATTCGGAAAAGTCCTTTTTCGTTCTATTTATTATTCCATAATGCAGGGCGGGGGTGATTCCCCTGTTAGGGGAAATGTCTGCGAAGCAGACAAAAGGGTGCCTGAATTCGGAGAATTTGCCCCCGCCGTCAATTTACAGATAACGAATTGTAGGGGCGGGTCTCCGTGCCCGCCCGAGGATTTTTATGGTGTTTGACGAAATGGTCAAGAACAATCTCTACGCACGAAATGTAGTTTGCAGGGTAGGGCGGGGGCTTGCCCCCGCCGCCAATTCACAGCAAACCTTGCGGCGGGAGCAAGCCCCCGCCCTACCATGATAATCTTATTTTGTGCGTAGGGGCGATTCACGAATCGCCCGTTATCTTACGCCATTATTTCAGTAACCTATTATTGGATATAGTGATTGAATATTGCAGATACTTTTGATAGAATAACACTATGAACTTGAAGTTGAGGGGGTGATGACAATGAAGAAAATTGCATTTGTTCTTAGTATTATTTTTACAGTTTTGACATTTGTTGGTGCTGTGTATGTGTTGATAAATCATGGTCAAGTAAATGCTGGATATGCTTGTGTACCTATGGTTTTAGCAATTGCATCTCATGTAGGATATAAAGCCAAGAAATAACAATAAATTCCAATTTGCCATCCTGAGCGAAGCGAAGAATCTCAAACAGCGCAAAAAATATACACAACGAGATTCTTCGCCTGATGGCTCAGAATGACAATCGGGTGGGCGAACACAGGTCGCCCCTACGGTTGGATAGACAACCCCCAATTTGTTTGCATTTAAAGGATATTAGCACTAAATAATATTCATATGGCGTCACTCTGCAAACTATAAAAACAATTAAAAGGACTTTCCCGATAAGTATTCGGAAAAGTCCTTTTTTACTTGGTTACACGGTTTTACATGGTAGGGGCGGGTTTCCACGCCCGCCCATAAAATTTGTTGTTGTTTTGCGTAGTGGATCGGTGTTCTCGACCCGTTATTCCTCCCTCTGACGAGGGAGGTGGCACGCCGTTAGGCGTGACGGAGGGAGAGAAAAAGAAAATCTCTCCCCCAGACAAATGCTACGCATTTGCCAGCCCCCTCGTCAGAGGGGGCACAAACGATGGAAATACACCCGTTATATATGCCACGGTCACAAAATCTTATTTTGCCTTAACAATGAATGTGTATTCCAACGGTCTGAAATACCCAAACGGAATCAAATATTCCTTTGCGGGGGCAGGGCCGCAGCTTGCAGAGCCTGTACCGCGCACAAAGCCGTCAACAGCCGTAAAGGTGGTGTCCGTGTCGGGCAAATCCTCAATATGTGCAGATTTGATTAACTGATTTAATGTAAAGTGGTTTGCATTA
>JBJEPV010000061.1:0-13349 GCA_051881415.1 Candidatus Fimenecus sp. | reverse complement strand
AATTTTTTGGAATAGTTTCATAAGGATAGGTATTATCTCTTCTCTAAATGTTTGGTAGAATTTATTTGCGGCAATTGAGGAGTAAAGGAGAAGAAGTTATGAACAGAATAGGAAAGAAAATTCTTTCGGTACTGCTGTGTATGTCTCTTGTGTGCAGTATGGCTGCTGTATGCGCTTTTGCGTCGACGGGTGACACGGTTCGTCTGGGCGATGTCAACGCAAGCGATACGGTCAATGCTGTTGACGCACGCTTTGTATTGCAGTGTGCTGCCAATATGCGGCAGTTTTCCGAGGCGGAAAGCACGGCGGCAGATATCAATCGGGACGGGAAAATCAATGCAGTGGACGCCCGCTGGATTTTGCAGATTGCAAGCGGCAGTCGGTTGGCATTGATGTTGGATACGCAAACCGGTGCGGTTTCTTTGGAGGCGCAGGTTTCCGAGGATAGCTCCCCCGAGGAGGCGCTCGCGTTTTTTAATTTGGTGCTGAACCGCGTCAAACCGTTTGCAAGCAGTGTTACCGTTACACGGCAGTATAACTCGATTGACGGTGCAATTGAGGGGGAGATGAGTGACAGCCTGCGGGATATGGTCACACAGCTTGTAGAGGAAAATTGCGGCGAAGTCGATGTAAGTGATGTGCCGCCGGCAACCACAACGGCGGAGAAAAACGATTTGTTCCCCGTGGAAGGCGAGGGTTGGTCAAGTCAGCTTACGGTGGCGGATATTGAGGACATCACCGTGCAGACCGATGCGGATACATACACCATCACGGTGCGTGTAAAATCAGACCCTGTCAGCGCCGATACACAGTGGTGCGGCGGGCATTTCGGCAAGGCGTTTGCCGTGCTCACGCCGGAGGATTTTGCGGACGATTCCGCCGGCGGTATGATGGAGGAAATCAAAACAGGAAACCGCGGCGGTACGATTACCGTTTCGGTCGATCGGCAGACGGGGAATGTATTATCTGCAACCTATGACGGCGTTTGGGTGACGGCTGTGCATACCATGGGAATCGAAATGATTTTGCCCCTGCGTACGCAAACCGATTATGTCGTGACTTGGTAATCTTAAAGTTCGGCTTGTCTCACCTTATGTAACAAATGTAAACCCACCGACAGTGCGTTGCCGCATCTGCTGTCGGTGGGCTTTTTTGTCTATACCGTATGTGTTCTTTACGGCCAAATCCCGCGGAACTGCAAGGCTTCCGCAACGCGGCGCAGGGCAATTAAATATGCGCCGGTGCGCAAGGTGACCTGTTTTTCTTTTGCAATCGAATAAACGCCGTGAAATGCGCTTGCCATTTTTTTGGCGAGCTTGTCATTGACCTCTTTTTCTTCCCATTCCAACGCCTGCAAATTCTGCACCCATTCAAAATAGGAGACAATCACGCCGCCGGAATTGGCGAGAATGTCGGGCACAAGCACAACGCCTTTTTGCTCTAAAATATCGTCCGCTTCAATCGTGGTCGGGCCGTTTGCCCCCTCCACAATGACTTTTGCGCGAATACGGTCGGCGTTTTGGGCGTTGATTTGATTTTCAAGCGCGGCGGGGATGAGTACCGTCACTTCGCTTTCCAAAATTTCGGCATTGGAAATGCGCGTCATACCGTCTTCCGCATATCCCGACAGTAGATTGCCGCGCGTCGAAAGATAGTCGCAAATCGCCGGAATATTTAAGCCCTCTGCCTTGTAAATACCGCCCGAAACATCGCTGACGGCCACCACCTTTGCACCCTGTTCATACAAAAGCCGTGCCGAAACACTGCCGACATTGCCCATACCCTGCACGGCGACGGTGGCGTTGTGTATATCAATACCGAGTTTTTCGCAAATATATAAGGTGTTGAGCATCACGCCTCTGCCGGTTGCCTCTGCGCGCCCCAAACTGCCGCCGAGCTGTAAGGGCTTGCCCGTAACCACGGCGGGCGTCGAGTGGCCGTTTAACATACTGTATGTATCCATAATCCAGCCCATCACTTCGGCATTTGTACCGACATCGGGCGCGGGAATATCGCGTTCGGGGCCGATTATCGGCGCAATCATCGAGGTGAAACGCCGCGTCAGCCGCTGTAATTCCGCCATGGAGAGCGTGTTCGGGTCAACGGCAATGCCGCCCTTGCCGCCGCCGTACGGAATATCCGCCACGGCACATTTAAAGGTCATCCATGCCGCCAATGCCTTCACTTCGTCTTCGTTTACAGCTTGGTGATAGCGAATGCCGCCCTTTGCGGGGCCGCGTACGGTGGAGTGTTGCACACGGTAGCCGCGGAACACCTGTACCGAGCCGTCGTCCATACGCACGGGGACGGATACACGCAGTTCGCGCTCCGGGTATTTTACGGCTTCATAGTCTTTCGGGGAGAGTCCTAAAATCTTTGCCGCTTTTTCTACGGTTGCCAAAACATTGTCATACGGGTTGTACGCCATATCGGTCACTCCTTTTTTAATCTGCCGCAAGGTGAATGAAAATTCACCTTGCAAAATCAGTATCGTTTATTTTGCGCGATTTGTCAATCCTTCTTGTGAAAAAAAGATTTGCAGTATTGCAATTTCGGAAAAACGCATAAAGGACAAGTTCGGAATATAGCGAAAATCCACAAGTCAAATTACACAAAAACGCCCGCCGATTTTCGGCAGGCGTTTCGCTATGACGGAATGTATCAGTTTTTCAGACTTTGAATCGGCGCGGGGATTCTGCCGCCGCGGTGAATGAATTTCGCGGGGGAGGCGGCGTTGACCTTCATCACAGGCCCATAGCCCAACAGTCCGCCGAAATTGAGCGTGTCCCCAATATTTTTGCCGATAGCGGGAATAACGCGTACCGCTGTGGTTTTGGAGTTGACCATACCAATCGCGGCTTCGTCGGCAATAATGCCCGAAATGACTTCGGCGCTCGTGTCGCCGGGAATGATAATCATATCAAGGCCGACCGAGCAAACCGCCGTCATGGCCTCTAATTTTTCAATCGAAAGCGTGCCGTTTTCGGCGGCGGCAATCATACCCGCATCCTCCGAAACGGGAATAAACGCGCCCGAAAGCCCGCCGACATGGGAAGAAGCCATCACGCCGCCTTTTTTCACGGCGTCGTTTAACAATGCAAGGCAGGCCGTTGTACCGTGTGCACCGCATTGCTCCAAGCCCATTTCTTCCAAAATATGCGCCACCGAGTCGCCGACTGCGGGCGTGGGGGCAAGCGACAAATCCACAATGCCGAACGGCACATGTAAGCGCTTTGCCGCCTCTTTGGCGACCAACTGCCCGACGCGGGTGATTTTAAAGGCGGTTTTCTTGACGGTATCCGCCACATCGGTGATGTTGCCGTCGGGGATTTTTTGGAGCGCCGCACGCACAACGCCGGGGCCCGAAACGCCGACATTGATAACGCAGTCTGCTTCGCCCGCGCCGTGGAACGCCCCCGCCATAAAGGGATTGTCCTCGGGCGCGTTACAGAATACCACGAGCTTTGCAGGGCCGATACAGCCCTTATCCGCGGTGATTTCCGCCGCTTTGCGCACAACCTCGCCCATGGTGGCGACCGCGTCCATATTGATGCCCGCTTTTGTAGAGCCGATGTTGACGCTCGAACAAATATGCTCGGTTTCGGCAAGCGCCTCGGGAATACTGCGAATGAGCGCTTCGTCGCCCGCGGCAAAACCCTTTTGCACCAATGCGGAATAGCCGCCGATGAAGTTGACGCCGACGGTTTGCGACGCCTTTTCCAAGGTTTTTGCATACAAAACGGGGTCGCCGCCGCTTGCGGCCACGAGCATCGAAATCGGCGTGACGGCAATGCGCTTGTGAATAATCGGAATGCCGTATTCCTTTTCGATGTTTTCCCCGGTTTCGACCAAGTGCTGTGCCTGACGGCAGATTTTGTCATACACCTTGTCACAGGAACGGGAAATATCCGAATCCGCACAGCTCAACAGCGAAATGCCCATGGTGATGGTGCGTATATCCAAATTTTCCTCTCGAATCATATTGATGGTTTCGAGTATATCGTGCGTGTTAATCATACCAAATTCGTTCCTTTTGTTAAATTCTGTGCATGGAATTAAAAATATCCTCGTGCATGGCGTTGACGGAAAGATTCATTTCTTTGCCGAGCGCCTCTGCCTCCTCCGCCAAAACGGTAAAGGGGACATTGCATTTTGTGACATCCGCAAGCATAATCATACAGAACATATCCTGCAAAATGCTTTGCGTCACTTCAATAATGTTGACATTGTGCTCTGCGCACATCGCGGAAACCTTCGCCAAAATCCCGACGGTGTCCCGCCCGACTACGGTAATAATCGCACGCATAAGTTAAGACCTCCGAAAAATGATTGCCCTTATCATACCACACTCTTTTTGGAAATGACAGCCTATTTTAAAAAATTTGGAAAAATTGTAAAAAAACTGTATGCCAACTGCGTAAAATATGCTAAAATAACTATATACTGTTAAGTTGTAAGCGAGGCGTTTATTCCATGTACCAAAGAAAACTCGATTTACATGTGCATACCGACAATTCTCCCGACGGCAACCATTCGCCGATGTTCATTTGCGAACGCGCGGAATTTGACGGCATGCGCGCGATTGCACTGACCGACCACTGCGAGGTGGATGTGTATAAGGCAGAACGGTATGACAAACGCGTACAGCAGGCGTATTTCGAGGCCTCCAAGGCACAGTCCGCATTTCGCGGCAAGGTGCTTGTCCTGCGCGGGATTGAGCTCGGCCAGCCGCAGTATGACATAAAAACCGCCGATGCTATTGTGTCGGCGCGGTCGTATGATGTGATAATAGGCTCTGTGCACAATCTGCGCGGCTGTGAAGATTTCTATTATATGGAACATCTGCAAGCCGCACAGGTGCATGACCTGTTGACGGAATATTTTCAAGAAATTTTAAATTTGCTCGAATGGGGCAATTTCGATGTTTTGGCGCATCTTACATATCCGTTGCGGTATTTTTACGCAAAATCGGGTATCACCGTGGATTTGGACGAATACAAAACGCAAGTGGACGAAATTTTAAAGCGTACTGCCGAAACGGGCAAGGCGCTCGAAATCAACACGGCGGGCCTTCGCCAGCCAATCGGGAAACTCTCGCCGGAATTTGCAACCGTCAAACGGTTTCACGAGCTCGGCGGCGAGTATATCACCTACGGCTCGGATGCGCATTATGCGGAGGATGTCGGCAAGGGTATGGAGGAGGCGTACGATGCGATGCTTGCGGCGGGCTTTACGGAACTGACGATATTTCAGCAGAGAACGCCTTTGAAAATGAAAATAGAGTAATAGAAACGAAACACATTGTAAAGCGGAAAGGAAATCGAATGAAAGTAAAAGCGGCGGCGAAAATCAATTTGATGCTCGATGTTTTGGGCACTTTGCCCGACGGCTACCACAGCCTGTTTATGGTGATGCAGTCCGTCGGTTGTTATGACTTTGTGGAAGTCAACAAAACCGATACAGGGAAAATTGAAATTCTGACCGATGACGAACGCGTCCCGAAGGACGAGAAAAATATTGCGTATAAAGCGGCAACCGCATTTTTTGCGGCAACCGAAACGGAAAACACAGGTGTTTCGATTGCGATTGAAAAGCATATTCCGATGGCGGCGGGGCTCGCGGGCGGCAGTGCGGACGCGGCAGGTGTGCTCACCTGTCTGAATACGCTGTTCGGGGCGAATTTGCCGATGCAGGATTTACAGCGTATCGGCGAGCGCGTCGGTGCAGATGTGCCCTTTGCGCTGTCGGGCGGCACCTCGCTTTGTATGGACAAGGGCGGGGTTATCGCGCCGCTGTTGCCGCTCAAAGGGAAATCGGTTGTCCTTTGTAAGCCGCAAATGGATGTGTCCACCGTTTCGGCATATCGGCTGTTAGATGAAGCGCCGCATCTTCGCCATGCGGACAAAAACGCCATGCTGTATGCCGCGCACACGGGCGATTATGCCTTGCTGTGCGAAAAGGCGGACAATGTGTTTGAACAGGTGATTGAGGTGCCTGCGCGCCCCGTGATTAAGGGCGTGATGCGCAGTCACGGTGCGGATTTGACCTTGATGAGCGGCAGCGGCCCGACGGTGTACGGGTTGTTTTCCGACCGAAAAAGCGCCGAAAACTGTGCGGTGGAATTAAAACGGCAATTCCCCGAAACCGTCTGTTGCGAAACGGTCGGGCGCGGGGTGGAAACGGTGTCGGTATGCTGAAAAATCGGGTGGCGGCGGCGCTTTTGGCGTTTGCCTTGACTGTTTTGGCAATTTTACTGCTTGTATCGGCGTTTCAAGACAGCCGTGTGACGGTGCATACGCCGGCGGAATATACAACGCAGATTCGATAATCACGGAAACGGGGTGTTTTTATGCGGCCTTATGGGTTGATTTTGGCAGGCGGCGGCGCAAAAGGCGCCTATCAAATCGGCGCTTGGCGTGCCATGCGGGAACTCGGCGTGCAGATTGAGGCGATTGCCGGCGTTTCCATCGGTGCGATTAACGGCGCGCTGATTGCCCAAGGGGATTTCGACAGTACCTTGGAACTTTGGAACAATGTGGAGGTCAAGGACGGCATTCATATGGACGCGCAGTTAAAATCGCCGGAAAATCTGTTCAGTTTTTCCAATCTGCCGCAGATTTTTCACGAGGTACTCAAAAACGGCGGTGTCGATGTTACGCCTGCCCGCGATTTGATTGCACGCTATGTGCACGAGGACGCGGTGCGCGCTTCGGGGATACCGTTGGGGCTTGTGACCTTTCAACTTTCTTCTATGAAACCCGTGGAAGTCTTTTTGGACGAAATTGAGGACGGACGGCTGATTGATTATTTGATGCTTTCGGCGCGGTTCCCCGGCTTGCAAAACGAAAGCCCCGACGGCGCGAAGTATTTGGACGGCGGCGTGTATGACAACGCGCCTGTGGGGATGCTTCGCAAACGCGGTATCAACCGCTTTATTGTGGTGGATATTTCCAATATGAAAGGCATCGGGCACAAAACCGACCTTTCGTGTGCCGACATCATTTATATCCGTCCGCATGACCCCAAAGAACTCGGCGAGTCCTTTGAATTTGACCGCGCAAAAACCGAAATGCGTATGCAAATGGGCTATTTAGACACCAAAAAGGCGTTCGGCGTTTTGGCGGGGCAGAAATATTATTTCAAGCCGGCGGAGTATAAAAAAATGCAGGCACTTTACGGCTATCGGGCTTGTACCGAATTAGAGGATTTGGCACTGGAATGCGGCGTAGAGCGTTTGACGGTGTATACGCATAACCGCTTTATGCGTGCGCTTTGCAAGGGGCGGCAAGCACCGGACAAAGCACCCGAGTCCGAGTGGGAAAATTTGGCGGACTCCCTTTTGCAGAAAGCCCAGCCGCTTTTGGAAAAAGCGCCGGAGGAGCTTGTCCGCAAAATCCGCCGCCCGCGCAAAAAAACGGAAAAATATCCCGCGGCCATAAAAGCGCTGGACGCTTTTCAACAACCGAGTACGGAATAGTATTTATATTCTTTCGCAGAACAGGGAGATATACTGTTCGCCCGAGAAAACCGAATAGCGGTGCTTTTCCGTTTCGCCCACAAAGCCGTGTTCCGAAAATGCGAGTGATTCGGGTAAAATGCCCGCTGTGCGCACGGCGGCCTCGGCATCGTCGAATTCTTGCACAGTCAACACGGCGCAAAGCGTAATATAGGCTTGATACAGCGCGGCAAAATCTTCGCTTGTATACGGCGCCGTGTCGGGAATACAGGTGAGCTGGAACGCCGTCACCGTATCGGTGCTGTCTGTTGTGAGGCTCAAAAGCGCCGTGCAGTTTTGGGTAATCGGTATATGGCAGTTGTATTCCCGTACGGTGTCCGCCCGTTCCCGAAAAAAACTTTCGGGCGCAAGCACCTGTGTACCTTGTTCGGTGTTCACCCGTTTGCAGAATTCCGAAATATCCATATTTCGTTGTTTTGTGCAGCCGGAAAGCGCCGAAACCGTCCACAAAAGCAAAACGGCGGCGAGCAAAAGCGTTTTTTGCATTTTCATGATTTCGTTCACCTTTTGTTCATATTTTCTTTACAAAAATATATGGCAAATATAAGCAAAATATTATAAAATCATTTAGAATACTTTACAATCTCTCAACATAGCGGAAAGCGGTGATGATTTGTTTAAGAAAACAAAAAATTGGACCAAAAAGAAAAAGGCGACAGTGGCAATACTGGTGATTATCGTCGCCGCCTTGGTCATTTCCATTCTCTATGCCAATTTCAAACCGGAGGAATTGCCGGCGTATGTGCTCGCCGAGGTGACAAAAGGGGATATTCAATCCACTTTTGATACACAGGGCGTTGTGGAATCGGGCAGTACCGAAACCTATTCCGCCGCAAGCGGGGTGAAGGTGGTTTCGGTGGATGTGGCTGTCGGGGATCGCGTTTCCGAAGGGCAACAGCTTGCCACTTTCGATGTCAGTTCTTTAAACGGTACACTTTCCGATTATAAGACCGCATATACGAAGGCGAAATCGTCGTACGACAAATCCGCCGCAGGCGTAGCCGACGCCAAAAAGAAGCTCGCCGATGTCAATACGCAAATTCCCGCATTGGAGCGTGAAATCGCGCAGTTGGAATCCGAGGTGAAAACGGCTGAAAATACACAGGTGACTCTGCCGGCGGCGCCGAATTACTCGGAAGCGGATTTGCAGGCGCTCGCCGAGCAGTTGCAGGCGGGCGGTATGACCGAGGCACAGATTGACGAAATTGTTGCCGCTTTGAAAGCACAGGCGGGGCAGGTCGATGTAGAGACCGCGATTGCCAATTCCGTCGCCGCCAAAAAAGCGGAACTGACGCAGAAGCAAGCGCAGCTTTCCGCCTTGGAAACGCAAAAAAGCGTGTACGAAGCGCAAACCGATGAAACCGTCACCGACCTGTACAAATCCGTTATGGAGCAGAAACAAAAAGAATATGAAAGTTATAAATCACTTGTTGACGCGTTGGCAAAAGGCTGGACTGCCTCTGCCGACGGTATTGTCACCGAGGTCAATCTGACCGCAGGGGAAGCGTACCAACCGAGCACCGCGCAAAGCGGCGGTATGGATTTGTCCGCGCTGATGAATATGGCTTCGGGCAACAGCGATGTTGCCGCAACGCTGACGGATATTTTCTCCACCACAAGCAATGCGAATACCGCTGTCGGCACGGGGATGGTCGTGGAGCATTACGGCGACTTTTATGTCAGCTTCACGGTCGGCAAATATGATTTGCAGGATTTACATGTCGGGCAAAAGGCAAAAATCACATCGCTCGATAAAGACTATGCGGGCGAGGTCAGTTATGTCAGCGCAAAGGCTACGGCAGGCAGTGGGCTGGACATCAGCTCGATTACCTCGTCGCTGACGGGCAGTTCCTCTTCTTCCTCTTCCAACAGCGCACCCATTAAGGTGAAAATCGAAAATCCCGATGAAAAAGTGGTCATCGGCTTTGATGTGGATGTCAGCATTGATACCGAAAAGCTGGAAAATGTCATGGTAATTCCCGTGGAGGCTGTTTCGACAAATGACGGGGAAAACTGCGTATTTGTTTACAACGAAAAAGAGAAAACCGTTTCCAAGCGCGTGGTGTCCCTGGGCGTCGGCTCGGATACTCTGTATGAAGTGCTCGAAGGCTTGCAGGTCGGCGAGCAGGTGGTTTTGAATCCGAAAACCGCGCTCACGGACGGCGACAAAATCCAAGTGAAATAAGGCGGTGGCGTATTGGATATTCGAGAAAATATACGCATTGCCGTTTTCAGTATTCGTACCAACTTGATGCGCTCGCTTTTGACGATGCTCGGTATTATTATCGGCGTCGGCTCGGTGATTGCGATTATTACCGTCGGCAACGGCAGCCGCGACTATATTGTCGGTATGATTCGGGATATGGGCAACAGCGCAATTAACATCATGGTTGACCCGCAAACCGCACAGCCGTCCGACTATATTACCTCTGCCGATGTCGAGGCCATTAAAGCGTTGGATACGGTTGATTATGTTTCCCCGTATGTGATGACGATGGGTTCTTTAACCGCCAACGAAACCAACGGTATCGGGATGTTAATCGGCGGCAATACGGATTTGCGGTATGTCACCAGCGGCGACTGTATTTACGGCAGATATTTTAACGAAGCGGAATATGAAGCGGGCAGAGCAGTCGGCGTGATTGACGCGACCAGCGCGCGGCAGTTGTTCGGCACGGCCAATGTCGTCGGGGAGTACATCAACTTTACCTTTAACGATGTGATTACACGCATTAAAATCGTCGGCGTGACCGATATGGCAAGCTCGTTCGGGATGGACTCTGAGGAAATGATGGAGTCAATGCAGGCGTTGGGCGGTGCGCAAATGTCGGGCGCAATGCTGATGGTGCCGAATACCCTGTCGTCGCAGATTACGGGCTCTGCCGACTGTTTCGACACGATTTATATTATGGCGAACGATGAAGACGATTTGGAGGGCGCGGGCAATGCGGCGCTGAACCGTTTAAATGCGCGCCATAACAACGGCGACCGCGACTGTTATATCGTCACCAATATGGCAACCTATATTGACCTTTTAGATACCGTTATCAATATTTTCACAATATTTATTGCGGCAGTCAGCGCGATTTCGCTGGTGGTCGGCGGTATCGGCGTGATGAATATTATGCTGGTTTCCATTACGGAGCGCACGCGCGAAATCGGTATTCGTAAAGCGCTTGGCGCGAAAACCTCCACCATTTTGTTCCAATTTTTGACCGAGTCAATTATCCTTTGCTTAATCGGCGGGTTAATTGGGCTTTTACTCGGTGTGTTCGGTGCGGCGGTTGTGTCGCATTTGATGAGCATTCCGTTGGATGTGAAGCCCTCCACCGTGGCAATCGCGGTTGGTTTCTCCACCGCAATCGGTGTGATTTTCGGCGTGTACCCCGCACGCAGAGCTGCAAAAATGCCCCCAATTGAAGCTTTGCGCAGAGATTAAAGCGAAATAAAAAATCCCTCGAAACCGTTGTGGCTTCGAGGGATTTTTCATTTGTTCAGTCAAATACAACCGATTTCTTTTTACCGTTTTTGTTGCGAGGGTATTCTCGAATGCGAAGAATGTAGTCCAAATTTACAATTTCACGTGTACCGTTGTTTTCTAACACCAGCCCGCCGTCCGAAACCGATTGAATTGTGCCGTTGATTTGATTGTTCAGGGTGTAGATAATACATTCTTTACCGATAAACTGTTTGGCGAGTTCTACCATTTTCTGTTTCTCCTTTTCCGTTTGACGCGCCGCAAGCAGACGGTGCACCGCAGATTGTTTTTTCATTTTGCTTTGCTGTAAAACGAGAAAAAGCAGGAAAAACACGCAAATCAAAGTGCTTATTTCCATCTTGCCGCCTCCGTGCCGTTTCTTGTAAAAAGTATAGCACGCATATCGGTATTTTGCAAGCACGCCTTATCTGCCGCGCAATGTTTTCACAATCGTGCCGCAGGCAATGCGTTCGCCGGCGTTTCCCGCGGGCTGGGTTTTGAAATCGTCGGGATTTCGGTGAAGTATCACGCTTCTGCCGAGGATTTCCGCAATCCCGAAGCGGTCTGACAGTACTGCGCCAAACGCGTTTCCGTTTGCGGTGGCAAACAGCGGCGGCAAATCGCCCGCGTGCGCCGGGTGCGGGCAGTCTTCGGGATTATAGTGTCCGCTAGCCGAGAGGAAGGCATCCGTTTTGCCGTCTTTACAAGTGCCGTTTTCGTGCAGATGCATGGCAAAAATACCGGAGTCGCAGTTTTCGGCGCTGACGGGCAGGCCGCGTACATTGGATACCACCAAAACGCCGCGGTTTCCTGCGGGGTAAAACAAAATTCGCCCCGCAATTTCGGGGTATTTTTCACTCCCGCGCACATATGCGGCGGCGTAGGGCTTGTGCGACGATACCATGTGCACAAAATCGGCGTTTTCCCGTTGAAATGTATACAAAAAAATCACCTCCGTTTCAATATATGCAAAACGGAGGTGATTTTTGTATGCGCAGGAATTCTTTACAACGGGGTGCGGTCGCTGTGCTCGTGCTGATAGGCGTGCAGCAATTCTTTCAAATGTGCGGCATGTTCGGCTTCCTCTACGGCATATTTTGAAAAGACTTCGCGGTATTTCGGTTCTTCTCTGTATTCGTCGGCATAGCCTTCAAAATCCCGCGCCATTTCCATCGAGTTTTCCCACGCCCGCAACAGGCGGTCACGCACCGTTGTCGGAATTCTGTGGCGGTTTTGTTCGTTTTCCATAAAAACACTCCTTCCTTTTTTCAGTATGCACTTTTTTTCGGCTTCAATCCAAAAATAGGCAGGAAAATATCAAAAGACAAAATATTGCATAAATTTTGTTTTTATGTTACAATTACTTAATAAATTTGTAAGAAACGGAAAGGTGCGCGGCAGGGTTCTTCGCCGCGTGGATTTGCGACTATGCTGAAAAAATGGATGCAAAAAACACCCACCGGAAAAGCCGTTGCCTTTTGGAATATGATGGGCAGTCTTGTCAACGCCGCCACCTCTGTTATTTTGCTGATGATGGTGACGCGAACGCTCGGCGATGAAAAGGCAGGCGTTTTTTCTTTTGGCTTTTCCGTCAGTTTGATGATGCTGACCGTGGGAATGTTTGAGGTTCGGCCATTTCAGTCAACGGATATTTATAAGCAGTTTTCGTTCCCACAGTATTTTTCGTTTCGCTTGCTGACTTGTTTGCTGATGTTGCTGTCCTGTGTTGGGTATGTCGCCGTCAACGGCTATGCGGCGGAAAAAGCGTGGGTGGTTTTGTTGCTGTGCGTCTTAAAATGCGTGGAAGCCGTCTGCGATGTGTTTAACGGACAAGCCCAGCAAAATGACCGTTTGGATATTGCCGGATTTTCCCTGTCCGTGCGTGTGTGCGTGTATTGCGTCGGCTTTTTAGTCTCTTTGTTGCTGACGCGGAATTTGTTATTGTCCTGCGGGGTTATGGTGCTTCTCGCCCTGTTGTGGCTTTTGGTTTTTGATGTGCCAACCGGAAAATACTTTGAAAAATGCGGTTTGGATTTTCAAAAATCGTCAATACTCGGTCTTTTGAAAGCCTGTTTTCCGCTGTTCTTGGCGTCGTTTTTAATGATGTATATTAACAATGCGCCGAAATTTGCGGTGGACGCATATCTTTCCGACGAATACCAAACCTATTACGGGATTTTGTTTATGCCCGCGTCGGTCATCAATTTGTTTAGTCTGTTTGCCTTTCGTCCGCTTTTGACCAAACTGACGGCGATGTGGAACGAAAACCGCCGCAAAGCCTTTCTGCTGACGGTGGGCAAACTGATTTTGTGGATTTTATTTGTCACGGCGGCGGCGCTTTTAGGGGGCTGGTTG
>JBJEPV010000060.1:0-2453 GCA_051881415.1 Candidatus Fimenecus sp. | reverse complement strand
AAAGTAACCAACGCGCAAAGCATGCCTTTGATAAAGGTAAACGGTACATTAAATATTAAAAGCGCTTGCCAAAGTGCGGTAACGCGCGGCAAAATCGCCTGATAAGCCGCAATAATCTGTTCCATCGGCATAAAATTGGTGTAAATCGGGTAGACAATGAAGTAATTGGTCAGAAAACTCATACCCGCCATACAAACTGCGCCGACCAATGACCCGAGCAAAGCAAATTTGCGATTCTTTTTGCGTTTATAGATAAGTCCTGCGGGAATGACAAGCATACAGCCTAAAATAAAGTTGGAAAGCTCGCCGACGCCGCCTGTGGTGGTCGTGAACAGATTGATTAGATTTTTAATCAAACACACGCCGACACCGCTTAACGGCCCGAATGCAAACGAAGCAATCAGCGCGGGCATATCCGACAAATCCATTTTAATAAAGCCGGGCATAAACGGAACGTTGAAATCCAAAAACATTAGAACGGCGGAGACTGCCGCCAAAATAGCGGTAACAGTCAGCTTACGGATTTTTTGTGAGGAGTAGACTTTGCTTTTTTTCTTCGGGGTGGTTGCTGTGTTTTCCATTTGACATTACGCCTTTCCAAAAATATTGCAAATACGGCTGTCAAACAAAAAGCCCCGTAAGAAAAATCTTACGAGGCGCAGGTGTATAGAACATACATCTTCTTTCATCCGGACTGTACCGTCGGTTTGGGAATTACACCCAATCAGCAAAGCGCTTGTGGACTTTTACCACCGGTGGGGACTTGCACCCCGCCTTGAAGACAGCTGTTAATTTGTACTGTTATTATATGCCTATCTATTCGCTTTGTCAACCGGCTTTTTGCTGTTTTTTAAAAGTAAAAGCCCGAGGATAATCACAATCGGGAAAAGATTGCCAAATCCCAATCCGGTTTTTAAGGCTTCGCCGTCTGAAAGTGCTGTATTTGCCGTTTGCGCCGCGGTGGAAATAAAACTCACAATCGAAGGACCTAAGGAGCAACCGAGGTCACCTAAAATGGCAAGTACGCCGAACATGGCGGCACCGCCCTTTGGGTACAGTTCCGAAACCAAACTGAATGTACCCGGCCAAAACAGGCTGACCGAAAGTCCCGTCAGCGCACAGCCGAACAGCGACAGCAGGGGATTTGGGGAAACGGCTGTGACAGTGTAGCAGGCAATGCACAGTGCCGCACAGCATAGCAAGGCTTTTTTTAAATTGAGCTTATGCCCGTAAAGTCCGAACAGCAATCTGCCCATACCCATAAATACGGCAAACAGGCACGGCCCCAACAAATCTCCCATAAATTTGCCTACGCCCAGGCCTGCCTCCGCGAAATACGAGGACCATTGCGACATGGCAAGCTCCGAAGCACCCGCACAAAACATCAAAATCATGGCAATGATGAAATGACGTGAGGTCAACAGCCTGCGTACAGGCGTCTTTTCGTCCTCTTTTAAGGTTTTCGGGAAGGGGAGTGTGGAGAAATTGAACAGATTGCCAAGCGGAATGAACGCCCAAAGCATCGGAAGGACATACCAAACCTGTTCCCCAAACAAACGGATAAACAGTGTGGAAAGCGCCACAACCGCCATCTGCCCCCAACAGTAAAAGGAGTGGAGCAAACTCATATCCGCTTGCTTGCGGTCGCTGGGAATCGCGTCTACAATCGGGCTTATCGTCACTTCGATCATCCCACTGCCGAGTGCGGAAATGACGGTTGCAACGGTAAGGCCTAAGAATGCAGGCATCACGCGCGGTAAAATGCCGAGCAGAAAAAGCCCGACGGCGGCACATGTGTGCGAGGCAAGAATGATTTTTCGATACCCGACACGGTCAACCACCTTGACGGAAATGACATCCACAACGGTTTGGGATAAAAAGTTTATTAAAATCAAACTGCCGATAGCATTTAGGGATATGCCGAGCTGTTCGCGGTAAATGATAAATAAAATAGGGGAAAGGTTGTTGATAATTGCCTGCACAAAGTAGCCGATATAGCAAGCTACGGTTGTGCCTTTGTAGGTTCTTTGCATTTTGATTATACATACTCCTTATCGTCCGACAGCTTTGCCGAGCCGTCAATCGGGATTGTGTCGCCGAGATATGTCGGTTCGGGTTTCACAAGGCAAGTGCCGAAATCTTTGACGCGTGCCAAGGATTCACGCAGATTGTTTTTGATATCGGTAACCAATGCATAGTCCTGTAAATCCGCCGCGACGCCGTACGCTTCTACGCCCAACGCGCGTGCAATATATACTGCACGATACAAATGGTAGCCTTGTGTGACAACAATCATTTTTTTGACGCCGAAAATTTCTTTTGCGCGATACATCGATTCATAGGTTGAAAAGCCTGCGTGGTCTAAAAAGATGATGTCGGGGTCAATGCCTTTATCTACGCAGTATTGCTTCATATGATTAACTTCGTCGTAGTTTTCTTTGCCGTGATCGCCG
>JBJEPV010000059.1:0-2472 GCA_051881415.1 Candidatus Fimenecus sp. | reverse complement strand
AAATTATAAAAGCACAATCGGCTGATTGAATTTTCAGGTTCAATCAGCCGATTTTTTATTTGGTGCAATAAATTTCAATGGCTTTGCTTGCAAAATCTGCCGTGCCAACGCCGCCGCGCGCGTCGATATTTGCTTTGAAGCGTTCGTCGCCCACATACATCTGCCCGAGACTTTCGAGAATTGGCTTGGTGCAGTCGTAGTAGTTCTCCGTAATGCATTGCCGTAAATCTTCGACCAAGGCTTGTGCCGTGTCGGATTCAGGGGCAAAGTGTTTTATTTTACCGAACTTTACAAAAATCTGCATCAGCTTTTCAGCCGCCTCAGTCTGCGTTTCTTCGCTCTGCCCCGCCGTTTTCTGCTCAAATTCTTTGTAGGCGGCGGTTTTGCCCCATCGTGCTTTTACCTCGGCCTTATACTGTTCCATTTCGGTTTTATCAAATGGGGAAAAATCCATATTGTTCACTCCTGTTTCTATGATTTCACGGGCAAAGGTGATAAGTTTATCCAACTGACGGCGTTGCAGTTCCAAAAGGCCTATTTGTTGCTGTAACGCCTGTTCTCGGTTAAGGTGAGGGGAGTCGAACACAATATGCCGAAAATTTGATATTACGGTGCATTTTCACTTTTTCACCGTTGTCGGGCGTCAGCCCGACTGCCGTCTCAAAAGCAAAAATCCATCCGTACTCTCTGCATTTTCGGTGCAGAGCAGTTTAAAACGAGGAGATTTTTGCTTGAACAAGGCACAAAATCGCCGCCATACTGCCGTATGGCAAGATTTTTAACGCAGTTTAGGCGAAAATATGCCGTTTTAAACCATATCGGGTTCAACTCCCCTCACCTTAAAGTCCGGACTGTCGAGAATGGATTTAATCTCCTTTAATGGGAATTGCAGTTCACGAAACAGCAAAATCGTTTGCAACCTTGCAAGCGCTGTATCGTCATACAACCGATAGCCCGCATCGGTGACTTGTGTGGGTTTTAACAGCCCGATTGCATCGTAATGGTGCAGTGTGCGCACGCTGACACCTGTTAATTTGCTGACTTCATTTACGGTTTTCATACGCTTTCCCTCCCGTGTAAGTACAGTATAAACTATAACGCAGCGTCAGAGTCAATCGATTTTTGAAAATTTTTTTAAATCGGCAATCTTTTGTCTGCTCCGCGGCAAAACAGCACTACCGCTCGCTTGGCAAACGGAAACCAAACTGCACGGCGACACATATACTGTAATAGTTTTCATATTGCAATTTTTAACGGAGGAAACCCATGTATACAAACGACTATATTGTAAAGTCCTTGGAACTGCATTTGTTCTTTGGGCGAATTATGAAAGAACACGCGCTGTTTTTAAAAGCCGGTTTTGCACAGGTGGACACAGCCTTTTCCAACAAAGCAGAATTCTACAAAAACGAATTTGAAAAAGTGTTGCGCCGTGCGGTCAATTTGGGCGACGGCGTTGTCGGGCAGAATGTGCTGTGCTCGGGCGAGACGGTCACGCAATTCACATTGCCCGCGGAACGGCAAACCGAAGCGTTTACGGGCATTGCCATTGATAAAGAAATTACGGCAAGAGAATTACAGCTTTGCAAAAACGTGCGCACAAGGGGTGTGCCCGCCCAAATGCAGGCACAGGTGCGACGGCTCAACCGGCGCGCGCTGGAACTGCTGAACGGACTGATTGCCTTTAAAGAGCAGATTTTAAATCAGGTTGTAACCTGCAAACTGTTCACAATGAACTATCCGCTGTTACTCGAGCATATTATCCGCGAGGCAAAGCTGTATCGAAAATATGTGGCAACCCTTGAAAGAACAGGATTTTTGTCCGACCGCGCGGTGCGCGACACCGAGTGCTTTTGGAATCAAATTATGATGGAACACGCGCAGTTTATCCGCGGACTTTTAGACCCGACAGAGACCGAGTTAATTCACGCGGCGGACGGCTTTGCCGAAGACTATGCCGAGTTGTTAAAGGCCTGCCACAGCGCACACGAAAAAACCATGACCGCAAATGCATTGGAGAAAACCGTGAAATTCCGCGATTTCAAGGCGGCGGGTGCGAAAGGCATTACACAGTGTGAAATTCGTTCCGTGATTTTGCCGTTGTTGGCAGACCATGTTTTGCGTGAGGCGAATCATTATATTCGGCTGTTGACGGTTTGATGAAAAACACAAAACAGCACAAACAAAGAACGGGCAGGGAATATTTCCCGCCCGTTTTTTCATTTTGCGCCCCAGCCGAACTGTGAGGGCAACAGCACCCTGCCGTAAGTTTTTATTTATTGTATTTACACGGTAGGGCGGGTGCTTGCTCCCGCCGCGGGGTTTGCAGTGAATTGACGGCGGGAGCAAGCCCCCGCCCTACCCTGAGATTTCATTGCGTGCGCGTAGGGAACGGTCTTGACCGTTCCGCGAAACGGCATCAAAAATCCGCGGGCGGGCACGGAGACCCGCCCCTACAAACGCAATGTATTT
>JBJEPV010000058.1:0-2475 GCA_051881415.1 Candidatus Fimenecus sp. | reverse complement strand
TAAGGAAATTGAAGTCGGTTTCCCGTCCGCTTCGGAAACCGAATATGAAATTCTGCGCACGCTCATCGAGGGCAACTATATCCCCGACGATGTGACCGTGCAGGTGTTGGTGCAAAGCCGCGAACACTTAATTAAAAAGACCTTTGAGGCGGTCAAGGGCGCAAAAAATGTGATTATTCACTTCTACAACTCCACCTCGACCTTACAGCGTAAAGTCGTATTCAAAAAGGATATGGACGGCATTATCGACATTGCCGTCAACGGCGCGCGGCTGATCAAAAAACTGTCCGACGAACTGATGGAAACCTCGGACATCCACATTCGCTATGAATACTCCCCCGAAAGCTTTTCGGGCACAGAGCCCGATTACGCGGTGGAAATCTGCCAGCGCGTGTTGGAGGAACTCGGCGCAACACCCGAAAACCCCGTCATTCTCAATTTGCCGTCTACCGTGGAGGGCAGTACCCCGAACGGCTATGCCGACCAAATTGAATATTTCTGCCGCCACTTAAAAGGGCGCGACAGCGCGATTATCAGCCTGCACCCCCACAATGACCGCGGCACGGCGGTTGCCGCCGCAGAACTGGGCTTGCTTGCAGGCGCTGACCGCATTGAGGGCACGCTGTTCGGCAACGGTGAGCGCACAGGCAATGTGGATATTGTCACGCTGGCTTTAAATATGTATACCCAAGATGTGGACTGCAAACTGGATTTCTCGGACATCAACAAAATCCGCGAAGTGTATGAGCGCACCACCAAAATGAAGGTCGGCCCGCGCCAGCCGTATGCGGGCGAGTTGGTCTTTACCGCATTTTCGGGCTCGCACCAAGACGCAATTAACAAGGGCAAAGCCTATATGGACGAAACCCACTCCGACCGTTGGGAAATTCCCTATCTGCCGATTGACCCCGCCGATGTCGGGCGCGAATACGAGCCGATCATCCGCATCAACAGCCAGTCCGGCAAGGGCGGCGCGGCGTTCGTCATGCAGGAATACGGTTTTAAAATGCCCAAAGCCATGCACCCCGAATTCGGCGCAGTGGTGCAGGCGGCT
Organism: Candidatus Fimenecus sp.; assembly: GCA_051881415.1. GTDB lineage: Bacteria > Bacillota > Clostridia > Oscillospirales > Acutalibacteraceae > Fimenecus. Next base: position 1,421 of record JBJEPV010000058.1, on the reverse strand, counting down.
TGCGAGAAAAAGGGCAAAGAGCTCAAAAGCCAAGAGGTTTTCGACCTGTTTATTGCGGAATACCGCAATGTCTGCGGCCCTTATAAGCTGTTAAGCCACAAATTCTTTGAAGAAAAAGAGGAAAACGAAGAACTCACGAAAGTACGCTTTGTCGGCACGATTAAATACAACGGCGACGAGCCGCAGGTCATTGAGGGCATCGGCTCCGGACCTATCGGCGCGTTCTGCCAGGCGATGAACAAAATCGGCCTTTCCGACTACCAATTCGTCGATTACAGTGAGCACGCCATTTCCGTCGGCAGTGACTCAAAGGCCGTCAGTTACATTCACATTAAAAATCCCGAGGGCAAAGATGTGTTCGGCATCGGCATTTCGCACAACATCAACTACGCCTCGATTAAAGGTATTTTGTGCGCGATTAACCGTTGCCTGCCGAATGTTGTCCGCGAGCCCCAACCCCCGATTTTTGAGAAGTAAGGCGGTGCGGACAAAATGAATATCGCGTGGAATGCGGAAGCCTATGCACGAGATTTTGCATTTGTCCCGCAACACGGCACGGAACTGATTGCGCTTTTAGACAAAGCAACCGCGCATACGGTTTTGGATTTGGGCTGCGGCAACGGCGTACTTACCAAACGCCTTTCGGATGAGGGCTTTGCGGTGATAGGAATAGACGCATCCGATTCACAACTGCAATTGGCGAGGCAACACTACCCCGAAATTTCGTTTTGCGAGGGTGACGCGACGGATTTTACATTGAAAAATCCTGTGGACGCGGTATTTTCAAATGCGGTTTTGCATTGGATTAACCGCGAAAAGCACCCTGAAATGCTCCGTTGCGTATTTCGCACCTTGAAAACGGGCGGGCAATTTGTTTTTGAATGCGGCGGGTATCAAAATGCCGCACATATTCACGCAGCCTTACGCCAAGCATTTGCAAATCGGCAGTTGCCGTATCGGTTTTCCTGCTATTTTCCAACCATCGGCGAATATGCACCGCTGTTGGAACAAGCAGGCTTTCAAGTCACCTATGCCGCATTATTTGACCGTCCTACCCCTTTAAAAGGCGAAACGGGGCTTGCCGATTGGATACAGATGTTCATAAAAGAGCCGTTCGTGGGCTTGTCTGTTGACTTGCAAGCAGAAATTGTCGACGAAACAGTCAAAGCCCTGCGACCCGCACTTTATAAAAACGGCATCTGGGTCGCCGACTATGTGCGCTTGCGGTGCAAAGCAATCAAAAAATAAGAATGCGTCCGTAAAAAAGGGACAGTCCCCTTTTTACGAAGTTGGAGGTGAATTATGCCCCGAACTATGCGAGGGTTATCGGAAAATAATACTTATCACATTGTTTTGAAAGGGATCAATGCACAGCAGATTTTTTTCGATAATGAAGATTATTTATCATTTCTTTCCGTTAG
>JBJEPV010000057.1:0-13550 GCA_051881415.1 Candidatus Fimenecus sp. | reverse complement strand
GTTCCCTACGCACGAAATACATTTTTAGGGTAGGGCGGGGGCTTGCTCCCGCCGCGGGGTTCGATGTGAATTGACGGCGGGAGCAAGCCCCCGCCCTACCGTACAAATTACCTCCACAAACCCCCATTTTCTTTTTCCCCCTTGACAAAAATCGGTGTTTGCTGTACGATTGCTCTGCCTGAAAATCTTTTCTATTCGGGCGGTCGGTTCGGAACCATCCCGACCGGTGCCGTCAAACGGCACCAAACAAAACTAAGGAGAAATTGAATATGCAAAGAAAACAAACCATGTTCCTCGTGCAGGGCGCGGTCATTGCGGCGCTGTATGCCGCGCTGACCTATGCGGCAGGGCTCTTGAACCTTGCCTACGGCAGTGTGCAGTTTCGGTTTTCCGAAGCGCTCACGGTGCTGGCGGTCTTTACGCCGGCGGCCATTCCCGGACTTACCATCGGGTGCTTTCTCGGCAACCTCGGCAGTCCGTACGGCATGATTGACATTGTCTGCGGCACGCTTGCCACCTTGCTTGCGGCGGGGTGCTCGTATTTGACACGCAAAATCCGATTTCAAAATCTGCCGCTTTTGTCGCTGTTTTTCCCCGTGCTGTTTAACGCGCTGATTGTCGGTGCGGAAATCGCCGTGTTTTTGCCCGAGGGCTTTACGGTGACGGGCTACCTTATCAATGCCCTTTGGGTGGGCTTAGGGGAACTTGTTGTCTGCTATGTCGGCGGGATTCCGCTGTTTTTAGCGGTGGAGAAAACGCCGCTTTTAAAGAAAACGCAATTTGTAAAAACAAAATAATCGGTTGCAATGCGCCGTCCTTTTATGCTACAATGGCAAAAAAGGACGGCTTTTTTCAGCGGCTCTTGTGTGGTGATATGTATGGCAAAAATTTTGGTCGCCGATGACGAACAGCTCATTCGGCAGTTGGTATGCGATTTTTTGGAAAACGCGGGGCACGAAACGCTCGCGGCGGCAGACGGCGACGCGGCGCTCAAACTGTTCCGTGAAAATCCCGACACGGCGTTGCTCATCTTGGATATTATGATGCCCGAACTTGACGGCTGGGCGGTCACGCGCGAAATTCGCAAGCAGTCCGATGTGCCGATTATTCTGTTGTCGGCGCGCGGGCAGGAATTTGACCAGCTGACGGGCTTTGAAGCGGGCGCGGACGAATATGTCACAAAGCCGTTCAGCCCCGTGGTACTTGTCAAGCGCGCCGAAGCGCTTTTGCGCCGTCGCTGTGCCGCCGCACCGAGCGCGGCGGACTATTGGGGCTTAACGGTGGACGCCGTTGCCCACGAGGTCAAAATCGACGGCGAGCCGGTTTTGCTGACCTTAAAGGAATATAACATTTTAATCAAACTGCTTTCCAATGTCGGGCGGGTATATAATCGCGAGCAGCTGCTGGATGACATTTGGGGCTTTGACTATTTCGGCGACACGCGCACGGTGGATTCCCATGTGGCGCGGTTGCGTACGAAGCTCGGCGCGTGGGGCACAGCGCATTTGAAGACTGTGTACGGTGTCGGCTACAAAATTCAGGAGAGCGACCATGCGTAAGAAACAAGAAAAACGCTTTGTCAGCATTCGCGTGCGGCTGTTTTTGCAAATCGGTGCAATTTTTTTGCTTGCCGTGTTGGTGCTGTTGGGGCTCAACCGTTGGTATCTGCCCGCAGTATATGCGTATAACACGCGCCAAAATATGCAAACTGTCGCCGAGGCGATTGACGCGCTGGACATCACCGCCGCAGACCTGCCCGCGCACCTTGCGGCATTGGAAAAAAGCAACGGGTTAAGCATTGACCTGTATTCCGAAAAAGGGGAAACGCTGTATCACGGCAAGGAACAGATTTTTGCGGGCGGCGGCAAGGTCACGATGAAAGACCGCCGCGAATTTGCAGACGGCTCCTACTTTGAAACGCAGGTGTTTGAACGGCAAAATGCGCAGTATATCGTCTATGTGCGGCAACTCTCCTTCGGCGGCACGGTGGAAATGTACAGCCGCAAAAGCACGATTGATGACAACGCCAACGCCGCGATTGCCGTCACCACAGGCACGGGCATTGCCGCGCTTGTTTTGGCGCTGTTTGCCGTATATTTTTACTCCAAGCGCTTTACAAAACCGCTGATTGAAATGCGCAATGTCACCAAAAACATTGCCGAAACGGACTTTTCCCACAAATGCACCGCCGAAACGCGCGACGAAATCGGCGAGCTTGCCGGCAGTATCAACCGGCTTTCCTCGTCGCTGGAAGCGACCCTTGCCGATTTGAGCGAGAAAAACCGCAAGCTGCAAAGCGATATTGAACACGAACAGCGCGTGGACAAAATGCGCAAGGACTTTATTTCCAATGTCTCGCACGAGCTGAAAACGCCGATTTCGATTGTGCGGGGCTACGCCGAGGGCGCAAAGCTGCTCTGCGAAAGCGGCAACACCGCAAAAGCGGAGGAATACTGCGATATTATTGTTTCCGAATCGGAAAAAATGAATGCGTTGGTGCTCCAACTTTTGGAATTGTCGCAATATGAGTCGGGCAGTATGCAAATTCAGCGGGAAACATTCGATTTTGCCGCGCTTTGTGAAGATTACGCCCGCGCGAATGCGCTGAAATTCTCGGAAAAGGGCATTGCGTTTGCAGCAAATGTGCCGCACCCCTGTATGTGCTTTGCCGACCGCGTAAAAATACAAATGGTTCTCAATAACTATCTTTCCAACGCGGTTTCGCACGCCGCCGGCGAAAAGAAAATTACCCTGCAAGCCGAGAAAAACGGGGATTTTTGGCGCATCACCGTGTTGAACACGGGCGAGCCGATTGCAGACGAAGACATCGGAAAAATTTGGGACAGTTTTTACCGCGCCGACAAATCCCACTCCCGTAAAGAAGGCCGGTTCGGCTTGGGGCTGTCTATCGTCAGCGAAATTCAAAAATTACACAAAGCCGCCTACGGCGTCGAAAACCGCGCCGGCGGTGTGGCGTTTTGGTTTGATGTGCTTTGTGCACAGTAGCGCCGCCTTCCCCCTATAAAAGCAAAAAATGCCCCGATGCAATCGCATCGGGGCGTAATTTGTTTTGTAAGCATTACGCGGTCTGCCCGTCGTCCTCCTCGTCCTTTTTGCGTCTGCGCACAAACAGGAACAGCAACAGGAAGAAGGCAAAACCGAACAGTACGGCGGCTTCTACGGGATTTTCACGAATAAACGCGCCTGTTTTGATAATGACGGGATTGTCTTTGATGATTTCGCCGATGTCCGCAGGGGGATTTTCCGGCGGTTGCGCGGGTGCGCCCGGCACAATCGTCACAGAGCCGTCTGCATTGACAATAAAATCCAAATACGCAAGTTCTGTGCCCTCGGGCACCACAACAACCTGTGTGCCGTCTTCCAAGGTTTCCACAGTGGTTTGCGTCGCGTCCGCGCGCACTTCAATCACAAAGCTCTCCCGTCCGACGACCTCGCCGTCACGGTTTTGGATTTCGACACGGTGCCGGCCGTCTTTTATCACGGGAACAGCATACTGCCCGTCGCCGTCGGCGGTTGCTTCGAGCTCACCGAAATCAAAACACAGGTTTGCTTCGGGCAAGGGGGTGTCTTTGTCGCCGCTGTATACGCCGCCCTGCAACGCGAAGCGGTGGCAGGGGTCGTGTTCGTCGGGATGCGGTGTTTCCGGAACACAGTCTGCAAAGCCGAACACGATGTTTAAATCCGTATACACATTATGCAGCGGCAATTCACCGTATTCCAATTGGTCGGTGACATCTTCGTCATTGACGGTGACGGTCTCAATGTGACTGTCTTCGCCGCAAATGATTTCCAAATTGACCTCGCCGTGCCGCGGGACAACAATGGTCGTACCGCTGGGGACAAGTTCGTCTTCATACAGCACATAGCCGCCTTCGTTGTACGTAATGGTAATTTCATGCTGTTCCGGCACAATCGTTTTCAGTTCCATGCCCTCGGCAAAAACGCCGATTTGCAATGCAAAGCACAGCAACACGCAAAGGACTGCACTGCAAGCCTTCTTCATGAAATCACCTCCCTGAAATGAAAATGCGAATCATTACGCTGTTACGGGGTGGGCGCGGTATACACGACGGTGTAGGTCATGGTGCCGGTATAGGTGCCGACCGCCGCGCCGCTGAAATCCGCAATGGTCACGGTGGTGGCGCTGTCCACTGCGGTATTCACACCGGTGAAATCCTGCGCCGCACCGTTTTGTACGGTGAAGGTCAGGGTGTCGGCCGTACCGGCCGCTGTCATCGTGCCGCCGGCATTTTCCGCTGCACTGACGGTGATTTTTGCGCCGATTTGCAACGCACTTGTAACGGTGTATTTCGCGTCCTGCGCGGCGGTATCGCCCCAAGCGACATTGACTGCCGCAGGATAGCTCACAGAATAGGTTTCGTCGGACGCAACAAAGGTAGTAATAACATCGGCACTACCGGCTTGTGCGGTATCTTTGGTAATGGGATTCGGGTCTGCCGCGAATGCCGGCACGCAAAGCGCGAACAGCATTGTGAGCGCCAGTACGACTGCTAAAATCTTTTTCATGGTTCGTTCTCCTTATTGAAGCTGAAATCCGGCACTTGTTACGGTGCGGCGTTTACGGTAACGGCAAAGGTTACGGTATCGGTGTATTCATTGACTGCCGCCGCGTCCCAAGCGGACTGTGCGACATCGACCTTCACGGTTTTGGTGAATGCGCCTGCCGCGACAACTGCCGCTGCGGTCGTGACATTGACATCGCCCGCCAAGGCATATGCCAAGGTTTCACTTGCCGCAGAGGTCATAACGGGATTGGTCGGCGTCACGGCAACGGTGATGGTTTTGCCGGTTTGCAACTGGCTGACCACGGAATAGTCAAACGCCGCGTTTGCATCGGTAACCAAGGTGCCCCACGGAATTTCCATCGCCGCGGGATAGGTTACGGTAAAGCTTTCATCGCCTGTGGAATAGGTGGTCTTCACCGGTACGACCGCTTCTTTCGGGTCAGGCGTACCCTCTGTAATCGTGCCCGCAAATGCCGGCACGCAAAGCGCAAACAGCATTGCAAGCGCCATAACGACTGCTAAAATCTTTTTCATAGTCCATTCTCCTCAAAAACGAAATCGAAATCGGTTACGCGGTAACTACATTCACGGTGAAAGTCAGCGTGTCTGCATATTCGCCGATAACGGCATTGTTCCAATCATTTGCATCTACGGTAATTGTCGCCGCGACAGTTGCCGCGGGATTAACGACGGGGCCCGCCGCGGTATAGGTGGTTGCGCCGAGCGTGTAGGGCAATTCCAGCGTTACGCCCGCTTCGGGGGTATAGAGCATTTTGTTTTGCCCGTCGCTGTCTGCAACGGTTACGGTCAAATACTTGCCGTATGCCAAATGGGATTCTACGGTATACGCAATGTCATATGCCGTTGTGGTCAGCCACGGAATCGTGGTTTCGGCAGGAATGGAAACGGTAAATTTCTCTGCACTGTCGCCGCCTGCGGTTGTCGTTTGGGTTTTGACAATCGAATCCCCCGTGCCGCCGTCTGTTACAATGTACGCCTCCGCCGCGAATGCGGGTACGCAAAGCACAACCAGCATCACGAGTGCCAAAACTGCGGAAATTGCTTTTTTCATCAATCATCACTCCTCAAAATTTTCTATGTTGCCTTACGGAAGCACATCGACCGTAAAGGTTAAGGTGTCTGCATATTCCCCGACTACGGCGGTGTTCCAATCGTCACCCGCAACGCTGACGGTCAAGGTTTTTTCGACGCCGCGGTCATGCACGGTATCATAGGCAACGGGGGTCACGGTGTCAAAATTCTTGTCGCCGCCGAGGGTGTACGCCAAGGTCATCGTGGTGCCGCCTACGATGTATTTCATTGTATTTGCGCCGTCATTCGTCACAGCAACCGTCAGGTGCTTGCCGAATTTTAGGTGCGCTTCTACATAATAGGGAAGCGCGGTGAGCGTGTCGGCAGTCCCCCACGGCAAGGTGGTGTCCGCCGGAATGGTTACTTTGAAACTCTCGGCATCGGTATCGCCAACGCCGTCGCTGTCGGTATCTTTCAAAGTCGCCGTTTTAATGATGGTATCGCCCGTGCCGCCGTCTGTGGCGATGTCCGCCGCAAATGCGGGAATGCACAGCGCAAGCAACATAGACACTGCCAAAAGCACGGAAAGAATTTTCTTCATATAGCCTTACTCCTCTCGGATGAAAATTACACAGTTACTACGGAAACCGTATAGGTTAAGGTATCCTGATAGGCTTCGACAACCGCGGTGTTCCAATCGTCTGCGGCGATTTGCACCGTCAGCGGCTGTGTAACGCCTGTGTCGTTTACCGTATCATATACCCACGGATTTGCCGCAACAAAGTTTGTGGTGCCGTCGAGCGTGTACGGAATTTCATAAACGGCGTCTGCGGTTTTCATGGTGCCGGAACCAGCAACCGCAACGCTGACCGCCTTGCCTCTTGCCAAGTGCGCTTCGACCGTATAGCCGACATCGGTTGCCTCGGTGCCCCACGGAATGACCGTGTCGGCGGGAATGGTGACCTTGAAGCCCTCGGCGTCGGTATCACCCACGCCGTCGCCGTTGGTATCTTTCAGGGTGCTTGTTTTAATGATGGTGTCGCCCGTGCCGTCTGCCACAATATCCGCCGCAAATGCGGGAACACAAAGCGCAACCAGCATCGTGAGTGCAACCAAAGCAGAAAGTACTTTTTTCATTTTCATGACTCCTTTATAAAAGAATGGGAATACAAATTTACGCGTCTTTATACTCTGCCGTAAAGGTCAGTTGGTCGGTGTGTTCCCCCGCAGCGGCATATCGCCACTGTGTCTCTTCTACGGTGACGGAAAGCGGAAATGCTTTGCCGTAATCGCCGGGGAAGAACGCAACCGCATCCGCCCCGAGCAGGGTATACGCGATTTCACTGTCCGCGTCGGTTTGGTGCACCAGCCGGTACGCGTTTGCGGAAGTCACCGTGACCTCTACCGTTTTCCCGGGTGGAATGAGCATCGTTTCCGCTTTAATCTCCCCGATGCTTTGTGCGGACGCTTCCCAAGGAATTTGCGTGTCCGCCGGGTAAGAAAGCGACCAAGCGGCGCTGTCCGCATTGGTGGAAATCGTCATACTGTCCGCAAAGCACGGCATTGCGCAAAGGGAAAGCAGTAAGACTGCCAGCAAGATGGATAAAATTTTCTTCATCAGCCTCAACTCCTCTCATTTTACGGTGCCGGCGTATAGGCAACCGTATATTGTATGGTTCCCGTATACCGCCCGACAGCCTTATTGTCAAAGGTTTCCACATGTACCGAGGGCTGTATGGCAGGCGTTGCGGCGGTGTTTTCCCCGCTGAACGCCGTTGCGCCGCCGTTCGATACAATGAATTGCAAGGTGTCCGCTGTATTTGCGTTGGTCATTTTGCCGCTGTCGTTTGCCGCCGCGCTGACGGAAAGCGACGCACCGGCAGCCAAACTGCTTTTTACGGTGTAGCCCGCAGTGTGCTCGCTTGTATCCTGCCACGCGATTTGCACATCGGCGGGATAGGTGACGGCGTAGGAATCCTCCGCCGCGTAAGTCACCGTGATGGCTTTGCGCAGGGCATTGCCCGATTTATCCAGTACGGGATTGCCGTCCTTATCCACCAGCGTTGCATACAGCGTATCGGAATACTGCCCGGCAACGGTGTCGGCAGGTGCCGCGTCAAAATGCGGCCGAATGACGGCGGACAGCGGGTCTGCGGCGGTGTAGGTGTTGTTTTCCACCGTACAAAGCGCCTTGGCGTCTGCCGCCGGTATGCCTGCCAGCAGTTCTGCCGACGAATAGGTTTTTACCGTACCGCCGACGGTGATTTCCACCTGATAATCCAAGGTGTGCACACCGTTTTTCATCGTGCCGTTTTCCGAAGTAAAGGCAACATACCATGCCTCGCTCGCGGCGGGAATAGGATATTGCTCGAAGTAACTGACCGCATAGGTAGAACTGCCGCTCAGGGTGTCCTTATTCAAGGCAATCAATGTATCGGAAACACCAATGTCATACACATTGAACAAATCGAGGATTTCTGCGATTTTTGCATTCAGTTCGTCCACATTGTAATACGCCGCCAGCATATTTTTGTACTCGGTAATGGTGGAGTCCAAATCCTGAATTTGCGCGGCGGTAAACAGCTCGCGACTGTCTAACACGGCTTTCGTATCGTTCAGTAATGTATTGTAGCGTGCCAAAGTGGTCTTAATGCCGCCGAGCAGCGTCGTGCCGTCGGTTAATGTATAGGTATTTGCATTTTTCAGCACGCGTTTCACGGCATTCGGCGCGTTGCTGAATTGCGGCTTAAACTGGCCTTCCACCAGCAAGCGCTTGGCGAAGTAATCCAAGGTGTTGTAATTGTCCTCCAAGGTTTGCAAAAGCGCGCGGTTCGCGTCATCACTCTTGATAAAGTTGAGATTTGACCCGTCGCCCGCAACCTTATCCTCTCGGATATTGGTATACAGCGCTTGCAGTCCCGTGGTGTAGGTTTGTAAATCCGTCACCATATTTTCAAGGCTCTTACAACGCATTGCCGCATTATACGCGTTAATGAACTCCGGTTTCAGCGTCAAGGTCGATTTGTCGGCCATCGTTAATCGCTTATAAGTGTCGGTATACAGGGCGATAATTTCATCGATCTGCGCCGCCGAAAGTCCGTAAGCGGCGTAATTGACGGTATAGCCGCCCGCGCCGTCGTCAACCAAGCCCGGGTAGTACAGGTCTTTGTCGCCCTCTACATTTTTTGCCGCCTTTGCCGCTTCCGGCAATGCCGCAACCGCCGCGTCCAATTCCGCCGCCGTCATCGCCGCAGTCGGGCGCGTAGAGGGGTCGGTCGCCCAAAGCTCATAGGTTTGCAATCGCGCCTCCGCCTTAATGACGGAAGAACGCGTTTTTTGATAGTCGCTGAGCGTGTTATACAGCGCGCGCGCATTTGCGGCGGCTGTGGCAAGCGAGGTATCTTCGTAGGGGTCAATCGCGGTGACGGCTCGCTCAAATTTCTCGGCAGGCAATGCCTTTGCCTTGAAAATTTCATCGAACGGCTTGTCGGTAATGCCGCGCGGAGCCGCCACATCGGCGTAATACACCGGGTCATACGAGAAACCGATGTTATCAATCGTAAAGGTTTTGCCGTCAATATCCGCCGCGCCCTCGTTACTGCCGGGTGCCACACCGATGGAAATGCGCCAAATGGTATCGAGCGCTTCTGCGGTTTCGTCGAGTTTCAACCCGCGGTTCCACGCGTCGCCGCCCTTTTTGAAGTGATACAGCGGCACCATAATAAAGCCTTTGTAATTTTTCAATGTTAAATCCGCTACACCGTCGCCGTCGGTATCCGCACCGCCGGAAGATACAAGTGCGTATTGGCAATCGGCATTGTTTGCCGCGACCCACTCGCCGGAGTTCGGGTCAAGCAAATAGAACAAGCGCGACGCCGCGTCATTACTCATATCCATCGCAAAGTCATCCGGCTGACCGCCGTAATAGGTACTGATGGAAAACGCCACGCGAATATCGGTAAGCTGGCTGAAATCCGCATAAAAGACCAACGAAAGCGGCGGGGAAACCTCGCCGGACAGCGATTTTGCAAGACTGCCGAGCTTTATGGTGCTTTGCCCCATATTGTTTGCCCGCTGTTCGTCAAAGGTCGCGGAATTCGCGCCCATATACGAGCTGCTGATAATATTGTAATACCCATTCCCGCCGGAATACGCCTGACTGTCGACGGTCATGGTGGCACCGTTGGAGCCCTGGAAGCCGTTTTCGGTGATATATGCCCACGCGCCGTTTTGCATCAGGCTTCCTTTAAAACCGTTCATCGTCGCGTCATCGGAAGTCAGCGATGAGGAGGTGGTGTCGCTGGAATAGCCGGTAAAATCACGGAATTCCTGCGGGGTATACGAAACAAAGCTCTTTAAATAGCGGTAATCCTTACCCACCTGATTGTAGTTTTGGGAGTCATTTTCCAACTGCCATGCCCGCGTGCCGACGGTCTCCTGCTCGAAATCGGCAAACGGAATAAACGGATTGTCGGTCAGGACCTGCCCAACGGGCATACTGTTTTCCTGCAAGACCGTTTCCATATAGGTGAAATAATCAATCATCTTTTGCTCGGCCTTTTCGCCGAGGTTGTCAAGCTGACCGAGATTCAATTTGCCGTAAATGCGGTGCAGGCGGTCAACAACAGCCTTCAACGCATCGGACATCGAATACAGCGAGGCCGGGTCGGGCAATTTTTCAAGCTCCCGTTCCAACGCCGGCACCAAATCGTCCGGCTCATTGTTGTCTTTGGTGTAGGTGTCCGCTTCTTGGCATTTTTGCCGCGCGTCCAGGAACAAATTCCAGCTGTCGCGCATCAGCAGGGTATCCGCCGTAGCCGTCAGGGCGGATTCCTCTAAGAACGAAGTGTCCACGCCGGCTTCGCCATAGGCGCGTTTGTAGCCGGCAATCAGGTTTTCAATGTACGCAACTGCGCGGTAATCGCTCCAGTTCGGGTCATTAAAATAGGTTTCGCACGCGGTGAAAATCGCACGCGGAATTTCTTTGGTTTGGTCAAAATAGGTCGCCACCGCGTTGCCGGTGTTGACCGAGCCGTTCAGGGTGTTTTCGGGATAGGGGTCATCGTTGTCTTTGTAGAACAGAATATTATCCACGAACACGCATTTGTCTACGCTCTCAGCCGTGCAACCGCTGAAAGCAATGCCGGCGCTGTATAAGTCGGAAATGGCTTTCACGCCCGCCTCGCGGTTCATGACCGCACCGTCTTTCACATAGGCACGGTCGGTCGATTCCCCGCCCGTTGTCACCGTGGTACGCGCCTCACTCTCACCGAGCCCCGCCGCAAGCATCGCGGCGGTTTGATTTTTCAACTCGTCGGAAATGCTGTCAAACCCTGTGGTTTCGTGTTGCATGAGGCCCGTATTGTTAAATACCCATGTATGCACCGTGCCCAAGCCCCAAGTACCGGATTTTGAGTTGTATGCGCGGTGTTGTATCAGAAGCGCATCGTTAATATTGGTGCCTGCGGGGTCAACCGTCACATCGGAGAACAGCAAACTGCTCAGCCAAGATTCGATATTGGAAGTATTGACGGAGTTGCCGCTCATACGCTTTGTACCGACGCCGAGTTCCTGGTTGCTGACGCCGACCACCGAATCGGTTTCCGAGCAGAAGAATTCCAGCGGCACACGGACATAGCCTTTGAAATACCCGAGGTCCACCGTTCCGTCTGCCTTCATCATTTGCTTTTGCCAGCCGCCGTCCGCACGCTGTACATAAATGTATGCGTCGCCGCCCGTATAGCCCTTGGTGGAATAAACAATATCGCCCATTTTGTTGGCAGAGGTCAAATACGGGTTGCTTTGGTAAAATTCGTTCCAGTCAACCCAAACCTTTTCGTTGGTGCGCAGGCGGAAGGACAAGCCCGTCACTGCGGCCTGCGTCATATCCAACCAGAACCAAACCTCTTTTGCGCCGGTGAAATCCCAGGTCTGTCGGCTGTACGCCGTGTCAAAGGTCTGCTCGACACCCGCCGGCACGCCCGTAATGCGCACGCGCATCCCTTGGGAGTCCTTATTGGTCGCAGAGGTGGGGTCTTCCACGCCGGTTTGGTTTTCCGCGGCGCCCAACTGAATGCATCCGCCGGAAACCACGCCGAGCGCCGTGCCGTTGGAATCGCTTTCAAAGGTCATCATTTCACGCATAGCGTGGCTGTAATCCGTAATCGGGGAATACATTTCCGGGTCGTAGGTGAATTTCGGCACATTGGAAACGATGGTGTTCAACTCGTCGGAGAACCAACCGTCGCTGTCCACGGCGGTAATGGTGACATTGTATCGGTGATTTTCATCTAACCCGCCCGCGAGTTTCGCGGCAATTTCCGCCGCCGTAATTTCTTCTTCATACGGTGCCGCGCCCGTGGGCGTTACAAATTTATCCAAAAGTACCGTTTCGGTGTGGAGCGCGTCGTATGTACCCAAATCCACAAGCTCCAATAAATACCCCGTAACGGTCTTGGAACGATAGGTCGTATCCGCCGTCGCCGCGGGGAAAGACACCTTGATACTGCCGTCATCGGTTGTATACGCCGAAACGCCGCGTTCCGCCGCAGTCGCAGGCCACGCGGGACTCGGGTTATATGTGCCTGCGGCATTGGCAATCATAAACGGCATAGAGGTTGCCAACAGCACCGTGCACATCACCAAAGCTGTTATGCGTTTTGCAAGTTTGGTTTTTTTCTTTTGCATAACGCGCTTCTCCTTTCATCGTAAATCCGTATCAAAATCGCTGTACAAACGCTTTTTTGTTCCCGCCTGCATTATTGCGCGGGTGCTTCCGCAATTATCGTGGTTTTAATATCCATATTGTTCAGCGGCCGCTGTTCTTGGTCAAAGGTGGTGGGCTTATAATGCAAAATCACATTGTAGGTGCCCGCCTCCAACGGACGGTTCAGCGTGAATTTGGAAATCGAGTACCCGGGCGGCAACAGGTTGGAGGTGTAAAGAATTTCGCCCGTATCCGCCAATTCCATTTCAATCACAAAGAAACAGGGATTGTTTTCGGGGTTGGAAAATACATAATTCTGCTCGCGCTGACCGGCGACCAAATGCATCTCCGGCACGCCGTTTACGGTGATGTTGCGTCCGGAGACGTCAATTTTTTCGGGAACGGAAAGCTCCCCCTCGCCCAAAACGGCATTGGCATCAATCACACCCGGCGCACGGGTTGTCACTTCCGGCTCGGCATTGGTCGGGAGCACCGCTTTGAGCAGGAATGCAAGCCCCACCAGCAACGCCGCCGCAAGCAATATCCACAAAAGCCACAACAGCAAAACATCTTTGACAATCGACAAATATTCATTCTCGCCGACCTGTATGTAGCCGAGAATTTTGGTATGCGGCAGTTTGGAAACCGCATACACGGGGAGTTGCCCCGCGCCGCAGGTTATCGTACCGATTTCTTCGCGCCCCTTGCCGATTTGCCCCACAACGGAAAAGCCGCCTGCGGGGTACAGCTCGTTCATCTGTTTCTTTTTATAATAGGAAACGGTGAAGTTTTCCTTTTTCTTATTGTATATACCGTCGCCGTTTCCCGATATTGCCGTAAAAAGCTTTGTTTCCACAGTTCTAACCTCCGAAGCTACAAATTCGTTTTAAACCGTTAAGAGATATATGCGAATATAGATATAGGTATACATTTAAATTGCAGGAAAATTATAGCGCCGTTTGGATAATATTGTCAAGTAGGCAGCGAGAAAAAAGCGGGAATTTCACAGAAATTTTATAGCAAATCCAAGTCTTTTATACAAGTTGGACAAAAGAGACCGATTATTCTGTTATTTATTTTTCTCTGCAAGAATAAAAAAAAGAAAAATGTTTGCAACTAAAAGGGGAAAATTCTTCTTTCGCAAAAAAATGTTCGCTGTTTGGGTACACCAAAAAACAGACTACTCTGTCTTTTGTGCAAAAGTTGGGGGTTGTGGGGATAATTTGTCATCCTGAGCGAAGCGAAGGATCGCCAATAGCACAAAA
>JBJEPV010000056.1:0-2503 GCA_051881415.1 Candidatus Fimenecus sp. | reverse complement strand
CGAGTCGGTTACATTTGCAATTTGTATGTCAAAAAACCTTTTAGAAACATCGGCGTTGGCACAATGCTTGTGGAGACTGTAAAGCGGTATGCAATCGCAAACGGCTTTTCTAAATTAACACTTGGTGTTGAGGAAGATAATACAAAGAATATGTATCTTTATGATAAACGCGGGTTTAACAACAAGGTTAAAGATATGAACACGGATTTGCTTTTCAAAAATGCGGAAGGGAGAGCAATACTTGTGAACCCATATGCAGTTTACAGTTGTGATTTGTAAAAATAGTAAACTGCCGTTGTCAAAGAAAAAATAAAAAACCTGTATACCTATAAAAAATCACGGGCGACCTGGAAACGGGTCGCCCGTGATGCGTTTTATATCAAATTGGGGGTTGTCTATCCAATCGTAGGGGCGGGTCTCCGTGCCCACCCGTGGATTTTGATGTGATTTTATGCGGGCGTGGAAGCCCGCCACTACGCGAAAAAATATATTGCGTGCGTAGGGGTCGGCGTCCTCGACGACCCGTTATTCCTCCCTCTGACGAGGGAGGTGGCACGGCGCAGCCGTGACGGAGGGAGAGAAACGGAAAAATCTCTCCCCCAGTCAAATGCTGCGCATTTGACAGCCCCCTCGTCAGAGGGGGCAAAAACGGCGGGGGCAAGCCCCCGCCCTACCCTACAAAATATATTTTGTGCGTAGGGAACGGTCTTGACCGTTCCGCGAAATCACATCAAAATTCACGGGCGGGCATGGAAACCCGCCCCTACAACGGGGCGCCGAGTCGTCGCCCCCTACGCTCGCATTGTCATCCTGAGCGAAGCGAAGGATCTCGAAGTTTCACAAAATAAAAATATGTGAAACGAGCAACAGATTGCAATTTGAAATATAATCTTGACAGGAATAAGGGTTTTCCATATAATATACATACAGTCTATTTTCGGTAAACGAAAAGAGGAGGAGAAAAATGGGAAAAAGGGTTGTTGCGGTTCTGTTGGCGTTGGTTTGCTTGTTGCCTTGCGCCATTTTGCCCGCGTCGGCACAGGGGGAATATCAGTATACTTATGATTCGAATTTAGGCGGATTACGGCTGAAAGGGTATACCGGTGCCGGCGGGGAAATTGTCATTCCAAGCGAGATTGACGGGCAAAAGGTTGTCTGTGTGGAAAATGTGTTCAAAAATGTTTCGGTTACAAAGGTGACGGTACCCGAGGGCGTGCGCAGATTAGAAGAGACTTTTGACGGACAAACGGCTTTGAAAGAGGTTGTTTTGCCCACAAGTTTAGAAGAAATCTATTGTTTTTCGTTTCGCAATACAGGTCTGCGCGAACTGCTTCTGCCTGAAGGCGTCACGCTGATTACTATTGACTCGATTTGTGACAATCCGAATTTGCGTACACTCTCCATTCCTGCTTCGTGCAAATGGGTACATACGGCGGGGATTTATAATAATCCGGCGCTTACCAGATTTACGGTTGCATCGGGAAATGAAAATTTGAAAATGATTGCAAACGGCACACTTCTCATGCAAAAATCCTCGAATGAAGTGGTTGCCTGTGCGGGCGGCGCAGTGCCGAAAGTGTTAGAAGTTCCCAAACAGGTTACTGTAATTCGGTCTTATGCATTGTCAGGTTGTCCGAATTTGGAAACTTTAATTTTGCCAGAATCCGTAGACGGAATGGACGGCGATGTGATTTTGAATTGCCCGAAATTCACAACGATTTATGCGAAAGCGCCGAGTTTCTATTTAGCGCCGTATGCGTTTTCCGGCAGAAAAGGGCAGGTAACGGTGTATTGCAATGCTTCGCCGGATATGGAGCCGTCCGAAAACTTCACGGTCAAACCGTATGTCAGCGGAATGGAAAACGAGGTGCTGACCACTGCGGCGGCGAAAAATCCGTCGCAAGCGCCCGCGAAAACAGAGAGTACGACAAAGGCAACGAACGCCGCAACACAGACGGAAACTACGGCGCTGACGGAAACCGCAAGTGAAATGCTTTCGGAAATGACTACCGTGACCGAAACGGAAACGGGGTCCGAAATCGCCGCAAATTGGTCGATGCGCTCCGATGCGGCGACACCAAACCACCGCGGTGCCATCATCGGCGGCACGGTTGCCGGCGTGCTTGTACTTGGTACGGGTATTGCTTTGGTTATCCTTTGGAAAAAAGGTAAACTGCCGTTACGCAAGAAAAAATAACGGGTACTGTGTTGTGCCATAAAAATCACGGGCGACCTGGAAACGGGTCGCCCGTGATGCGTTTTAGATAAAATTAGGGATTGTAGGGGTGCTAACGGAACGGGCATTGACGTTCCCTACGCATAAAATACAATATGGGCGTAGGGGCGTGCATTGCGCGCCCGTTTGTAGGGGCGGGTTTCCACGCCCGCCCGCGGATTTTGATGTGATTTTATGCGGGCGTGGAAGCCCGCCACTACGCGAAAAAATATATTGCGTGCGTAGGGGTCGGCGTCCTCGACGACCCGTAAATTTTTCGCAATGCAA
>JBJEPV010000055.1:0-2534 GCA_051881415.1 Candidatus Fimenecus sp. | reverse complement strand
AAATGGGCGACACATTGGCTATGTTCTTCGGGCATGACCACAACAACAGTTTCGTCAGCCGCTATCAAAATATGTTGCTCGGCTATACGCAGGGGTGCGGCTTTCATGTGTACGGGCCGAAACTGAACCGCGGTGTGCGGCTGATTGACTTAAATGCTGAAAATCCGCGCGAATTTGAAACCCACACCTTGTTATATAAAGATTTGTTCACGGTGCGGGACATTCAAAACAAACCGAAATATTTGTTTTATTCTTACGCGCCGCCGAGTGTGGAATCGGTATTGCCGAAATTGAAAAAAGTCGGTATCGCCGCAGGTGTTGCGGCGGCGGGCGGGCTTTTGTACGCGCTCGCCAAACGAAAATAAAATAGGCAAAAGAAAAGCGATGGGGCGGAATTTCCGCCGCATCGCTTTTGTGTTGTGTGTAGAAAAGGGATTATTCGCCCTTCATATCGAGCAGTTGCACTTTGCCTCTGAACGAATCTTCGCTGACTTTGATGGAGTCGAAAATCGCCGCTTTGATATCGTCCTCGGTGACGCCCAATTCCAAGCAGTCCTTCTGTTCGGTGAAAATGTTGACATCCATAATGTAGGGGAGGTACAACGGGTCCATACCGCTGTCCACGCCGCGGGCTTTGTAGTCTTTCACGACCTTGCCCATGCCCATTTTCATCATCCACGGTGCAACGCTCAAAATCTTTCTGCCCTTCATACCGCGGGCTTCGTAAACAATCGCCAGGAATTCTTTCCAAGTCATGTTATACATACCGATTTTGTACGCGCGGAAGCCGCCGACCTCTTTTTCGCAAGCACCGGCAATCGCCTGACCGACCTGGCGGACGGTAAGCATTGTGGTGCCGCCCTTCGGATACAACGTGAAGGGCCATTTGTCCATAAACTCGATTTGTTCAATCAAGATAACCCAAACGGGCTTTCTGCCGGGCTGTGTGCCGAAGATATAGGGCAGTTCCAAAACGGAAACATCAAAGTTTTCGTCGGCATATTTTTCGCAGACCTTTTCCTGGTCAATACGGCTCTTAATGTAGGGGTTCTTTTCGCAAATCGGCATATCGGGGCGCTCTTTGGCAAGCCAGCTGAAATAAGAGCCGAGCACAACCGCGCGTTTTAAGCCGGCTTCTTTGCAGAGGGGTAAAATTCTTTCCAGCGGCGCAATGTTAAATTTGTAGTAGGAATCGTAAACGGGCGCGGGGCATTCTTTACGCTCGTCAATGCCCGCCGCGAACACAAAGCAGTCGCAGCCTTTGAGCATATCGCGGATTTCATCGTCCGACATTTCGTTGATGTTTTTGAAAATGAGCTCCATTTCTTTCGGAATGGGCGCACCTTCGGGTAAGGGCGGGAGCGCAACGCTCTTGACTTCGTGCCCTCTCTCAATGAGGATTCTGGCTGCTTCACAGCCCAAAAGACCTGTGCCGCCAATCATAAATACTTTCATACATCTACCTCCAAATTTCTGCATTCAAAGAGCGAAAACAGGAAAAAAGCGCCGGTTTTTCCATTCTTTCGCTGATTGTTAACAGTATAACACACTTTCCCTGTAATTTCAACTGATGATTTTAAAACTATGCTGCATTGCGCCACGAAAACAAAAGTGTCATCCTGAGCGTAGCGAAGGATCTATCTGCGTTTGTTGGAGATTCTTCGGCTTCGCCTCAGAATGACACGGTTTAGTCAAGTATTGCCCTCCGCCTTGACAAACCCCGCAAAACCGCTTACACTAAACGGGAACGGAAAAGAGGAAGCACAATGAAAATCAACTACCAAACCGAAATGGAACAGGAAATTGCCCGCTTGCCCGAATATGCGCGCCCGCGGCTGTTGTTGCAATGCTGTTGTGCGCCGTGTTCGAGCGCGGTATTGGAAACACTCACAAAATCCTTTGCGGTGACGGTGTATTTTTACAATCCGAATATCCACCCGCAGGCAGAATACGAAAAACGCCTTGCGCAGTTCCCGAAACTCTTGCAAGCGCCGTTTTGCGAAACCGTCCAAACGCTTGACGCCCCCTATGACCCCGAAGCCTTTTTTGAAGCCGCAAAAGGCTTGGAAAACGAGCCCGAGGGCGGTGCGCGCTGTACGGAATGCTTTAAACTGCGACTGCGACAAACCGCAAAAACGGCAAAGCAACACGGTTTCGACTATTTCACCACCACGCTCACCGTCAGCCCCCACAAAAACGCCGCGCAGTTAAACGAAATCGGCAAAGCATTGGGCGAAGAATTCGGTGTAAAATTTCTGCCGTCCGATTTTAAAAAGAAAGAGGGCTACAAACGCTCCATAACCCTCTCAAAAGACCTCGACCTTTACCGCCAAACCGATTGCGGCTGCATTTTTTCAAAAACACCGCCGCGCGCGCCCGAAGACGATGCATAAAAATCAAAATGCGTAGGGGTCGGCGAGCTTCCCCTGTTCGGGGAAATGTTGCGCAGCAACAAAGGGGGAATGGCGTAGCCGTAACGCAACGACCTGAAAATGAATGCATAATGAAAAATGAATAATTGTAGGGAACGGTCT
>JBJEPV010000054.1:0-2550 GCA_051881415.1 Candidatus Fimenecus sp. | reverse complement strand
CTCTGTTTCTATCGTATTGCGTTTTGAATGAAAATATTTTACAATACAGCTGTAAAGTCCGTTTTTTGGGACATAAAGGATGTTATAATAAATCACAGGAGGTGCAGATATGGAAAACCAAACAATCCGCAGCAACGGTAAAAACAGATTTCAAGACTATACCTTTTCCGCTTTGGAATGGTCTGCCCCTACAATGGCATCGGCAGAGGAAATCAAAAGTCGTTTAGACAATTTTTGTTTAGCCGGAAGAAAAATCACAGAATTGCGCATGATTGGGCTCAACTATGCCCTTACCCGGGATTGGATTGAGGAGTCGGCATACAATGCGTTACCGGAAGATTTGCCCGATGCGGCGCGCAGAGTGCAATCGGATTATGAGCATATTTCGCCTGCTTTGGAATTTCCGCGCAGTGCGGGAATTGACGAACCGCTTTTGATTCGTTTTGAAGATGACGATGTTTTTGAGATTACTACACCGAGAGAACCGACTTACCGTTTCAGTATGAATTGTATTCCTTGGTTTATAGATGCCGGAACGAATATGCCGAATGTGGATGCAAACATATTGTTTGCACCGTGCATTGGAAAAAGAATTACTGAAGTCGCAGTTGATACCTGCTTTTCCGACACAAAGCAGGAAACGGTTTCCCGTATTGTTCTTTGGCTGGAAGACGGCGTCGGGCTGTGTATCAGCGGCTGGTACGATTACTGTTCGGTCGCCTGCATTGACAGAAACGATGTGGTTTTGCCGATTTCGTTTGCCGCATTGAAGCCTGCACTGTTTAATTGGGAAGATATGCATACGGATACTGTTGTTGGATTTGCGGCGCACAACCGTTCGCTGTATTTCGGCAAAATCGGTGCGGAACACACAGAACAGCCGTATATGACGCTTGTTCCCAGCAATACGAATACGGCTCTGCATATCGCAGTCGTTGAATTTAATTTGTTCGCATGGAGCATGACAAATGTTTTCGGTACACAGTTTGACGAGTATGGCAAATATACACTATCCTATGCGCAATGGAACGATATTTTAAATGAAGCGCATAAAATTCTCTGTTTTGAGACATTTGATGCCCTGTTTGATTATATGACCGCGGCGAGTGCGTTTGGGCTTTGCTATATGAATTACGACGGCGCGGCTTTTTGGAAAAACAAGGATTGGTACTTGCAGCAATACGAGGATATGAAAACATGGTCGGCATTGGCGGTGAAGCCGGGTGACCAAATCAATATTTACGGATTTTAGGCGGTGACTGTATGACACAGTATGATTTGATGGATATACTTGGAAAAGCGTTTGCAACCGGCGAGACAGATGCGCTTGTTCCCCATTTGGCAAAGGATTGTATTTATACATCGGAATATGCAGAGCAACACTTTGATTCTGCGGAAGAGATTATCAAGCATATGCAGAAAATCTATGCAAATTCCGATTCCGCAAGTCGATATACATATTCTGTCGTGCGACTCGACGAAATTTCCGATTCTGAAAAAATACAGACAGTGCAACCTGCGGTGACAGGCGCTTTTAGAAATTCATACGGTTTATATTTATACCCATATGGCGGCAATGCGCCTGTTGCAGTCGTGCTTGTTTTCCAAAAGACCGAAGACGAAATCTGCGAGATTGTGTTGTCGAGAGATACAAATGTGTTTGATATACAGTTTTATGCGGAAGACCTTCCGGAGGATTCCCCCTATGACCTCCCCTCTACCGTTGTTCCTTTTTCCCTGTCCGCATGGCAAGACCCGGCGTTGCGTTGCGCCGCTGCAAATCAGCGGTTCGACGGTGTTCCCGAAGCAGAACGAAAGAATTTATATATTTGGCAACAAGCAGATATTTTCATCAGAGAATGGCTGGGCGATAACGGATATTCCCTTGAAGCGTCACAGATACAAAAGGATTGTATCGGCTACCGTTGCAACCGTAACGGCTACGCATACACGGTGTATATGTATGCGTACGGGAAAGAGAAAACCGCGCAATTAGACGGTGCGTATTGCGAGAAGTTGGGGCAAAAGGCGTTTTCAAAAGACAGTACCGTTCTGATTGTATACCTGCATGTCAGACGGTTTGCGGTGGAAGGAAACATCACATATAAGGTGTGGAGTTATCATGATGATGAAAACAGTTGTATAGAACTTTGGCGACTGAACAAAGCGAACGGGAACCCTATATTGGAATACTACACGCGCAAAGAGATGATGGACGACGGCAAAAATGCTTTGATGTACGCATTTAACAATGATTCGTTGGATGTGTATGACTGTATTATTGCGCAGAACGACCCGACTTTTCACGGATATGACAGCAAGGGCTATTTGCTCAACGGCGCTTTTTACGGCGCGCTGAAAAGCCTGCACGAGAAATACGGCGATATGCAGTTAGGGTATGTGCGCTACAATGATGTTGTATACAGTTCGGTACCGTATCTTGAATCGTACGGCTTCTTGTGGTGGACTGTAAATTCTGCCGACAAAATTATAAAATTGTATTCTTGCCCCTTTGACGGCGGAGAACGGCCGGTTGCCGAGTTTTTGAAA
>JBJEPV010000053.1:0-14064 GCA_051881415.1 Candidatus Fimenecus sp. | reverse complement strand
AATCGGCATTCCGCGACCGTACGGACGCATTACAGCGTTTGGTGGAAACCTCGGGCCTTTCCGATGACGCCGATTTTTCCGAAAAAGTCAAAACTGCTTTTACGGAAATGTATCACCTTGTCGCTGAGTCGTTGACCGGGGAAATCACGCCTGCCGATGCATCGTTTGTACAGCGCGCGATTGCCGTGTTTGACCTGTTGTTTGAATTGGATACACAGGTGCAATCGCAAAAGGAAGTCCCCGATTTGACGGCGGAGAACGGCTTTGTGGCGTTCGGCGCGTCTATTCTTTGGGATTTTATGGACTATTACGATACCAAACGGTTGAGCACGCAGAAAATGAGCGAAGGTATCAGCGTTTTAAAGGACATTCCCTATACCGAGAATGCAGACGAATATCAGTTGTTAGATATTTACTATCCCGAGGGGGAAACCGAAAAACGCCCCGTGATTATTGACATTCACGGCGGCGGGCTGATGTACGGCGACAAGGATATAAACCGCATCTACGCCTCTCGGCTTGCCGCAAAAGGATATATTGTGATTGTGGTCAATTATCATCTTTGCCCCGAGGTGCTGTATGACGCGCAGGTGCGCGATTTGATGACCGCCTACAAATGGGTTGCCGAGCACGGCGAAGCGTATAACTGCGACCTTAACAATGTGTATTTGGTCGGTGATTCCGCGGGCGGGCAGTTGGCGTTTTATACGAGCATTGTGAACACAAGCGAAGAACTGCGTACGCTGTACCGTGCGCCCGAAACGGGGCTGACCTTTAATGCAACGGGCTTGATTTCGGGTATGTACGATATGAAAAGCGGCTTTAACAGCGTTTTGATTTCGTGTATGCTCGGCTATGAATATACTGCGTCACCGTTTTACGATGTGTTACAGCCCGAAGAAGTGATTGACAAAGGCACCTTGCCGCCGTCGTATATCGTGACAAGCGCAAAGGACTTTTTGCGCCCCGCCTCGGTACAGTTAGATGCATTGCTGACCGAAAAGGGCATAGAGCATCAATTCCACGATTGGGAGTTGACCATCAACCGTTCGTCGGGGCACATTACAAGCGTGGCGTATCCCGATTTAGAGGAAAGCCAGGTTACGATTGCGGAAATGCTTGCTTTTTTTGAAGCGCACAGGAGATAAAAACAAAGAAAACAGCCTTTCGGGAAACCCGAAAGGCTGTTTTTGCGCGTCGGTTTTTAACTTTTAAAATCAAAAATTTCCACAATACTTTCGACCTCTTCGCAAACGAGGTTAAACATCTGCTTGCCGAGGGATATGAAGGTATCGTCCTTTTCCTTGCCGCAAAGCATGGCAAATGCCTTGCCGATTTCGGCAATGACGCTGTCGCTTTCTTTACGCATGGCGAGGTAATAAAAGCTGTATTCCGCCCCGTCTGAAAATTCATCATAAAACGCGCGGTCGCCGCTTTTAATGTTGCTGTAAAGCGCGTTGATGGCGGTGCTTTTGAGCACCGTGTTCGGCAAAATGCGGTTGATGGTGTATTCCGCCGCAAAAAACATTAAAATCTTGATTTGAAATACAATGCTTTGCGGGTAGTTGAGCTTGCCGACCACCGGCTCCAACCGCAAAAGCAAATCTTTTTCGTTTAAGAAAATGTCCGACAAATAGTCGCCGAGTTTTGCCGCCTTTTCGGTGTTGCCGTTGGCGCGCTGTTCCTCCATAAGCGCAATCAGGCGCAATTCGTCGTCACAGCTTTGCGCTTGTTTTTGCCCGAAAATTTTAATATCGCTGTCTTCCATACTGTCCTCCCGCGGGGACTTAAACGGTCGCCCCGCTTGCGGCGGCTTCTGCCGCTTTTTGTGCTTTCTTTGCCAGCCGTTTTTGTTTGGCTTTGTAGCCGAGTAATTTTGTCACCGCATCATCGGGCGCGGTAACATCGCCCAAAGAAACGGCGTTGAAATTGTAAAGTCCGTGAAAATCCGTGCCGCCCGTCATCAGCAATTTGTTTTTGGCAGCGAGTTTTTTGAGTTCTGCCTGCTGTGCCTCGGTTGCCGACGGATGCCAAACCTCAATGCCGTCAAGGCCGTTTTCCATGAGACGGGGCAGGGAGTCAAGGCTGTCGAGCAAATACGGGTGTGCCAAAACGGCAATCCCGCCCGCGTCGTGAATGGCAGTCAGCACCTCGACAATATCGGCAAATTTCGGGGTGATGGCAATATTGCCCGGAACGGATTTATCAAATAATTTGCGATACAGTTCGCCGTAAATTTCGGTGGTGAAGCCGCATTCCATCAGCGCCTGCATGATATGCTGTTTGTAGATATTGGTGGAGCCGGTCGCGCATTTAACAATGAACTCGGCGGTCACGGGGTAGCGCTTGGCAACTTGCAGCATCATATAGTGCGCGGCTTTTTTGCGTACCAGTGAATTGCGGTGGCAAAGCCCCTCCAAACGGTCGGGGAATTCCGGCAGATAGCAAAGCAAATGCACAGTTTTGCCGGTTTCGGTGTCGGTTGCGGACAGTTCCACCCCCGGAATGACCTGCACGCCGAAACGGTCACCGATAATTTTTCCGCGTACGGTGCCCGCCAAACAGTCATGGTCGGTAATCGCAATCGTGCCGACCTCACGCTTTTTGGCGAGTGTAATTAAATCTTCAATCCCCAATGAGCCATCCGACAATTTGGTATGGCAATGTAAATCTCCGCCCATGTCTTAGTCCTCCACTTCCATCACAAAAGAAAAATGCGGTTCATCTATGCAAAAAATACGGAATGCGGACGCAAAATACCGCAATATAGCATTTATGGAATAATTATACACTTTTTCAAGGCGTGTTGCAAGACCCGTTTCGCACAAACTTTGCCCACACAGGCGGGTTTCTCCCCGTGAAATTCGCACAAAAATAGGGTGAACAAATTTTGCCGATTTATCCCGACGGGCGGCAGAACCCAATTGGCGGATAAGTTGTTTTGCAAGCATCGACCGCGAAAAAATCAAGAAACCGCAAAAAAAGGATTGACAAAAGCAGACTTTATTTGTATAATAATCTCTGCCGCTGAAAAGCGCGTATGCTGCTATGGCTCAGGTGGTAGAGCACATCCTTGGTAAGGATGAGGTCAGCAGTTCGAATCTGCTTAGCAGCTCCATAATAAAACCGCTGAAACCCTTGATTTTACGGGTTTCAGCGGTTTTTTTTGTTTCTGTTTTTGTCTCACTTAAAATGCGACTTTTCGTAAAAATCGACGAAAAAACAGGACAATTTTTTTCGGTTGCTAACAAGGTTGCTAACAAATTTTGCGGGAAAATCGGTTGGTATTACGCTTGCAGTTTGCCGATTTCGGTCTGCAATTCGTCGAAGTTGAAATGCTCGTAATAATTTACGGTGGTCGCATAGTCCTCGTGACCCATTAACTGTTGCAAAATTTCTGGCTTGATGTTCGCCGCCGTGGCAAGCGATGCGAAGGTGTGCCGTGTACAATACGGCGTTAAGCGCGGCGGGTTATCCTTTGAAAAGCATTTGTGTTCTTTGTCCGACCACTCCAATATTCCGAGTTCTACAAGTAAAGGATAGAACTGCCGAGAACGGAAATTCTTTAAATCTAACCGTTTGCCGGCACAGTTTGTAATCAAATAGCGTTCAGCGCGTTCGTCAATCGATACGATTTTTCCGTCGGTGTGCATCCATTCTTCAATGTACGGCCGAATGCACGGCAAAATCGGGATTTTTCTGTTTAGACCCGCGTCGGTTTTACTGCCGCCAATGATATATCCCTGTTTTAAATCGACATCACCAACCTTTACGGAAAGCAACTCGTTCGGTCGAAATCCCGTATAAATCAGCGTGAGAATAATACGGGCGCGGTTGTCGCTGTCGTGTGCTTTTAATAAATCGATTTCATCAGAGGTGAAAATCTCGCGTTCGGCTGCGGTTGGCTTCGGTAGGACGAGGAACTGTGCATAGTTCTTATTCAGCAAATCATATTCCATCGCTTTTTTGCAAAGTTGACTTGCCAACTGCTTGATTTTTTCGCATTGTGCGCGGGAGAATTGCTGGGCACATTCGTCAATGCAGTCCTGAAAATGCACGGTGCGTAGTTCGCGCACTTTCATATTTGCAATCGGTTGCAAATACCGCCATGCCGTTTTATATCCCTGTTCGCCCGAAGCGGATAACCCGCGATAGTGTACTTGCGACCACTCGTCATATAGCGTCTGGAGCGTGTAAGTGTGCTTTGTGCTGACACCGTTCACTTGCGCGGATTCTACGGCGCGCTTTGCTTCGGTTTCGGTTAAGAATGTGCCGAGAAATATGCGCTCTCCTTTTTCGCCGGATACCGCGGCCGCCCACGGCTTTTTTCGTTTTCCGCCTAATTTGTAAACAGAGCCTGTCCCGTTTGCGCGTTTCAGCCGACGCGCGTCATTTGCTTGCTTTCTACCGCACCAAGGGCAGAATAGAGCGTCTTGCGGGATTTCCTTTTTACATTTTTTGCAAAGCATACTATCACTCCTTTTTGGGCATAAAAATGCCCGGGCTTGATTTTTCAGCTCGGGAGTGATACAATAGAACCGCTTTAGAGAGCCGGTTCGGCAACACCCTCGCCGAACTGTATAGCCGTTCGTCTGTTCCAGCAGACGGACGGTTTTTTATGTAAGTAAAAAAATCAGCGTAAATGCTGTGAGCGTACGCCGTCTATGTGTTCAAATAAATCGTCAGGGATATGGTTCCCCATAGGGTCGAGTATAAAGTCAATCCCTTCTCGGCGCGCTAACTTTGCCGCTGGAACAAAATCGCTGTCCCCTGCGATAAGTATAATTTGATTCACTTGTTTTTTAAATGCCATTGACGATATGTCAACGCCGATACGCATATCCACACCTTTTTGCACAATATTCAACCGGAAATCATTTTCAGTTAAGTCTTCCATCTTTTTGGATGAACAAAGAAGTTCCTTTGTAACCTCTGGCTTTAAATTATAATTTATGTTTATATCGCTCAATTTACCTAATCGCAATGCAAATTTTCTTCTATGTTTCAATTCGTCTAAAAATTCTTGCATCCACTGTCCCATTTCACTTGTTCCGAGATTAACAGATTTTTTTAAAAAAGGGTGGTAAATATTTTTTCCGGATTGTATCGGTGGACAATCATAATAGAATATTCTATATAAATATCGGTTTTCATATTTATCGTGAAGATGGTCTAAACAGTACCGTTCAAGTTCATTTGCTCTGTCTTTTGGAGATTTACTTTTAGCAAGGTACTGCGCTCTTTTTCGATAGAATGCTCCATCAACAAGGATAGCGGTTTTAACATCAAATTTTGTTATGCTTTTGGATGACGATTCCGATGGCATTGAACAAACTTCCTTTCAAAATAAAAGCCCATAGCTTCGTTACATCCCGTATGGTGGGAGAACTACTTGCTATGGGCAAAAATACAATTGTAATCACATCGGGATTACACTATATATTATGCCCATTTACGGAAAAAAGTCAACATTTTTTCGGGAATTTTAACACTTTTGTGCATTTTACACACATTTTTAAAAGCGAAACTCTATATATTTTCAACTAAAATTTATACATTCATTCACACAATTTCCCGAATTAACAAGCGCGGCACACCGAGAACGCGGCATTCTTCCAAATCTGCACCGTGAATTTCGTGCGGTTTGAATTCGGGGTTTATCGGTACCAATCGCATCCAATCCTCGCCTGTGACATATTCGACTTTTTTTAGGGTGGCGCTCTCCCCGTCATAGAGGATTGCCCCGATGTCGCCGCTGCGGTCAAGGGTGGATTGCTTTAATACCAACACCTTATCCCCGTCCATATACAGCGGGTACATGGAATCGCCGTGTACAGAGAGTACGAAAAACTCGTCTTTTTGGCGTCCGTTTAAATAAGAAATCGGAATTTCGACTGTTTCCCCACTCCAATCTTCCACAGCGATTTCATCATACCCCGCGGCGATTGAGCCGATAACAGGGAAAGTTACTGTGTCAGTGGAGATTTCAGGGGATTTTAAATTATCGCTTTCAATACCCAACAGATATGCAGGCGTTGTGCGGAGCACCTTTGCTAACGGTTCTAATATATCTGTTGGGAATTTTTTAATGTCATTATTTTCATATCTGTAAATGGTCGCAGGAGAAACCCCTAATTTTTCGGCAACCGTTTCTGCAGATAAACCAATTTCTTTCCTGCGCAATTTTACGCGCTCGTATATTTCCATATTCTCACCTCGATGTGATGATTATAACGCTTGTTTTGCAAAAATGCAAGCGCAAATCAAAATATTTTTGCAAAAATGCGAAAAAAGTATTGACAACTCGCATTTATGCGAGTAAAATGCAACCAAGGAGGTGATTGCAATGGTAAATATGCAGTTGTTAGAAGAAAAAATGAAAGAGAAAAATATCTCTGTTTCCGAAATGGCAAAATGTTTGAGTATAAATGAGAGCACATGGTATAGGAAGCGCAAATTTTCGCAATCCTTCTCTATTGGTGAAGCTGAACAAATTTGTAAAAAATTGCAACTTACCAAAGAGGAGACAAACGATATTTTTTTTGCCAACGAACTCGCATAAATGCGAGAAACAGCGTTAATTCGTACGGGAGGTAAAGTATGGAAAAGGTTTTCTTGATTTGGATGATTGCGCTAACGATTCTGTATGGCATTTTGAGTGCTTTCCAAGTCGATGTGCAAAATCAAATCAACGATTTAGAAAAGCGAAAGCAAGAAAGATTTGATTTCATCACTAAAGAGGCTGATGACAAAGCAAATAGACCAACCGATGGAACTGAGTAAATATTCCAAAAACTTATGAGATTTTCGGTGTGTATTTATTCCGAGCCCGTTTAACAATCTGCTCGGTAAAAACCAAATTTCTTCTACCCAAAAAAATATACTGAAATTCTCTTTGATTTGTGATAAAAATATCCCTTTTGCTTCTTGTAAATCATTTTTACTGCATCCTAAATTATATTCGTTTGCTTGTTGGATGATTTTAATTATTGTCGGTTTTGCTTCGGTTGATGGTTCAAAATTTCCCTGCCAAATACTTAAATAAAATTTTGCTCTAATAAAGCCAAATATATTTTTTGTTAATCGATACAAAAACGCAATTAAAAAGGCAAATAAAAGATATTTCAAAACAAATCAAATCCTTTCTTTACAAAATTATACCATAACCAAATACAGCAAACAAGATGGAGGTGAACATCATGTTACAACACACCCCGACATTGACGCCGGAAGAGGTTGCACAGGTCTTGCGTTCTATTGGCGTGCGGACAACCGCGACGCGTATCCGTGAGGGAATACGGCAAGGCAAATATCCGTTTGGCATCGTTATCGACCTTGCTACGCCGACATACGAAATCTACCGTAAAGATTTTGAAAAGTGGCTACGCGAAAAATTCGATGTAAATTTAGACGATTTCTGCGTGCAGAATGAAACTTATTTGAAAGAAGGTGCGTAAAAAGTGATTCACTCGAACCAAACGAATCGAATTGAGCAAATTCGGAAAGACAACCAGTTGAGTATAGAGAAATTTTGCTCGCAACTCGGAATTTCGCGAAAGACCTACTACAACTACAAAAATGGTTGTCCGATTCCATCTGACAAATTGATTCGTATGTCGCAATTATCGAATTGTTCAGTCGATTACATACTTGGTATAAAAGATAAACCAAATTGGAGGTGACAGGTTGTGAAGATTTTTTGGCTTGTGTATGAAGTCATACTGCTGTTGTGCGAAGCGTTGTTTATTCTTCGCCTGCGGGCTGTTTTAGGCGTTTTTGCAAAGATAAAGAAAAGTTATGCACTCGCACCCGAAACGGTCACAGACGGGCACAGACAGCAAAAAACGCGGGCGGAAATTCGCCTCGCGCTCACAAGATGCCGCACAGAGTTGTGCAGTTGGGCGGCGGTGGTCGCCGTCACGGGTTATGCAGTATTTGACTGCTTGATTTTTAACATAATGAGGTGACAGGAAAATGAAAGCATATAAAGGCTTTGACAAGAATTTGAAATGCCGCGATTTTCAGTACGAAATCGGCAAGGAATACGAAGAGGATAGTGCGGAACTGTGCGAACGCGGGTTCCACGCCTGCGAACACCCGCTTGACTGTTTCGGATATTATCCGCCTGCTGACAGCCGATATTGCGAAGTGGAGATTGACGATAACGGGCAACGGCAATCGAGTGACACGAAAGTATGCGGTAAAAAATCAAAATCGGCGTTGAAATCGGGTTGAAAGGACTTATCCACGCGGCGTATGAATATACGAAATCGCATTGCACGAATGAAAAAATGGGCGCGGACAAAGCAGCCCTCACAGGCGGCAATTGGTCAGCCCTCACAGGCGGCGATTGGTCAGCCCTCACAGGCGGCGATCGGTCAGCCCTCACAGGCGGCGATTGGTCAGTTATTTACGGTGGAGAGGGTGCAAAGGTGCGTGCGGGAAAAGGTTCTGTACTTGCCTTGCAATATTGGAAAGACGGTGAATTTGTCGGCATCAAATTCAAAGAAGTGGACGGCGTGAAAATTAAGGCTGACACCTATTACTGTTTGGATAAGGCTGGCAGATTTATCGAGGTCAAAGGCGATGCGGAATAAAAAGAAAAGCCGTGTCGGCGGGAACCGAACACGGCAAAGATTGTGCGCTAACACAAATCAACATAAATATTTTAGCGCACTTATCGGAAAATGTCAAGAAAGGTGTGTGACAGCGTGGCAGACGGCAATGGATACATAAAGTTGTACCGTTCGATTTTATCTTGGGAATGGTACCAAGATGTGCCGACATTTGTAGTATTTCTGCATCTGCTTTTGACTGCAAATTACGAGGACAAGCATTGGAAAGGAACGCTTATTCGGCGAGGGGAAACCGTCACAAGTTATGCAAAAATAGCCGAAGAAACAGGTGTTTCCTATCAACAGGCTCGCAACGCAGTAAACAAACTGAAATCAACAGGCGAAATCACACAGATTTCAACAAGCAGATATTCATTGATACATATAGTCAATTTTGACTTTTACCAAGATAATACAACAGGCAATGAAACAGGCTGTGAACAGGCTGACGGAGAAAAATCGAACAGGCAAGCAACAACACCTAAAGAAATAAAGAATAAAGAATATATTAAAAAAGAAAAAAATATAAAAAAAGAAAGTTTTTTCGTTCCGCCGGAAATTGCCGAAGCGTTTGATGGTTTCGTAGAAATGCGAAAAAGAAAGAAAAATCCAATGACAGACAGGGCAAAGAAAATGCTTTTAAACCGGTTAGAGGAATTAGCTCCTCATGATTATCCAGCACAAATAAAACTTTTAGACGAAGCAACATTGAAAGGTTGGTTAAGCGTATATTCACACGATGAAAAACAATCAATCGGAGGTGAACGCCGTGGAACGGCTCGGAACGATGCTGCCGACGACACGCCATTCGGCACAGTCTATTGACGCCGCCCAAAAGGCGCGGGCGTGGCTGGACGCGCATTTGAATGACTGCGTCGGACACTTAAACGAAAAAGACGGCATTGACTGTGCTATATGCCACAATACAGGGCTTTTGTATCGGCGAAGTGAAAATGGAGAATTGATTTCCCGCGAGTGCGAATGCAAAAAAGAGCGCCGAAAGGTCAAAACAGAGCAAACAAGCGGCATATCCGACGATTGGCGCAACAAGACCTTTGATACATACGAAACCGAAAAACCGTGGCAAGCGGATTTGAAAACCAACGCGATTTCGTTTACACAACGGTGTATTGAAGGCGCGACGGATTGGTTTTACCTCGGCGGGCAACCCGGCAGCGGAAAAACGCACCTTGCAAAGGCAATCTTTCAAGTGATTTTGGGGGCGGACAAGCGTGTACGGTATATGTCCTGGAAAGACGATGCCGCGCAGGCAAAGGCGCTGTTGAACAGCGACGGGTATCAGCTGTTCCTCAAAAAGTATAAACAGGCGGAAGTCCTGTTTATTGATGATTTCCTAAAAACCCGCCGTGAGGCGGACGGAACATACCGTGTTCCGACGGACGGCGATATGAACATTGCCTTTGAAATCGTGAAGTACCGCGACGAAAACAACCTGGTGACGGTGTTCACATCGGAATTCACGGTAAACGCCGTGTACGGATTTGACCAAAGCGTGGGCGGCAGAATTAAACAGCGGTGTGGCGTGTACTGCTTCGGCATAGCGCCCGACCGCGGAAAGGATTATCGGTTATGACGAATAGTGAAAAAGACCAAATCGCGGCGGACATCGGCAAAGAAGTGCCGCCTGAATATGAAACAGACCACGAGATACCGACGGCGGTTGTGCTGGATTGGTGCCTTCGGGAAATGGGGGTCTACAAATGACCGTGTATGAGAATGAATGCTGTGACTGCGCGACGGGTGCGTTCCCGTGTATGGGAAACAGCTGCCCGAACAGGAATGTGCCGCACTATTTATGCGATGGTTGCGGCGTGGAGGACACGCTCTACCGATACAACGGCGAGGTGCTGTGTATGGATTGCATCGCATCTTCCTCGACGGAATACGGCGAATGCGACAGTTGCGGTGAAAACGGCGCCTTGATTGAGGTAGACGGCGAATTGATGTGTAAATACTGCGCTATGTCGGAATTGGAGGAATACGATGGCGAATTTTGAAAGCGGTGTGAAAGGTTACATAAACGGAACGGCGACGGTGCGTGTGCATTTCCCCGTGGATTTTCACGGAAATGCGGATATTTCCTGCCGGCAATGTCCGTTTTTCAGCCCGTCGCGGCGCACATGTCAGTTGAATAAAGCAATTTGCGAATATCCCGAAAAGAATGTGGGCAGTCAGTGCCCGTTAGAGTTGGAGGCAGAAGAAAATGACGATTGAAGAATTACAAAAAGCCAATCAAGGCATAAAAACAACCGATGTGAAAGGCAAGGAATATGCAGAGGTCAATCAGCGTATCAAAGCGTTTCGCTCAATTTGCCCGAACGGCGCGATTGAAAGTGAAATCCTGTCGGTGGAGAACGGCGTTTGTATTATCAAATCGACCGTATCGGACGAAAACGGCAAGGTGCTCGGTGTCGGGCACGCCTACGAGCGCGAGGGCAGTTCGTACATAAACAAGACAAGTTTTATCGAAAACTGCGAAACATCTGCCGTCGGCAGGGCGCTCGGTATGTGCGGCATCGGCATTGACACGAGCGTGGCAAGTTACGAAGAAGTTGCAAACGCCGTAGAGCAACAGAAAAGCACGGCAAAGCAGGAAAAACAGACAGATTATGTAAAAACCAACGCAAATTACGCTTCTGTGATAGCCACAAAAAAAGGCATTACGGCAAAAGAGGTTATGGAAAAGGCAATGGAAACGGCGGGCACGGACAACCCCGAGGCGGTCTGCAAGGTCCTTTGCGACTGGATGCGTAAGGTGAAGCAATGACAGAACTCAAAGCAAAACTGCGGGATTTGTCCTTTGCCTTAGACGGCACGCAAACCTTGTCCTTTACGGTAACGGGCGACTGCCGCACGATGTTTGACACCTACCGCGAAAAGGAATTGACGGTTTGCGTCAAGGAATACCGCCAAAAGCGGTCGCTGGACGCAAACGCGTATTTTTGGGTGCTGTGTGACAAACTTTCGGTCGCGCTCAAAATCCCGAAAGAGGATATTTACAGGCAATATATCCAAAATGTCGGCGGCAACAGTTACATTTCGCCGGTTCTTCTCTCGGAAAAGGAAAAGGCAATCCGATTTTGGGAGAGCCGTGGTCTTGGGTGGTTCTGCGAGGACACAGGAACATCAAAACTGCAAGGCTGTACGAATATCATTTTTTACGCGGGTTCCTCGACCTTTGACACAGCGCAAATGTCGCGGCTTATCGACAGTATCGTCGAGGATTGCAAAGCCGTCGGCATTGAGACAATGACGCCGGAGGAACTTGCGAGAATTAAGGAGGAATGGCAATGAAAACCAATCGTAGAAAAACAAAAACCACGGTATCCGTGTGTTTGAATTTTGACGA
Source organism: Candidatus Fimenecus sp. (assembly GCA_051881415.1). Lineage (GTDB taxonomy): Bacteria > Bacillota > Clostridia > Oscillospirales > Acutalibacteraceae > Fimenecus. Next base: position 2,079 of record JBJEPV010000053.1, on the reverse strand, counting down.
TGTCGCAGTAATGCTTGACATCTGCGAGGACAACAAAGTCACAATGTCCGCACTCGTGTGCGCCATGGTCGAAAATATGCTCGACCGAAAGTATATATCGGACATTATCGCCCGTGCAAAAGAAATCCGCGCCGGGAGGCGGGCTTTATGACGGGCGAATGCTTCCTCTGCCACAAATTTGCGCCGTTGGAGCGCCACCACATATTCGGCGGGAGCAACCGCAAGAATTCGGAAAAATACGGGTTGGTGGTTGACCTTTGCCACGCGTGCCACAACGAGCCGCCGCAAGGCGTGCATCACAACAAGGCGTTGATGGATTTACTGCACGAATACGGGCAGACAAAGGCAATGCGGGAACAGCATTGGACGAAAGAGGATTTTATGCGTGTATTCCACGCGAATTACATTTGAGGTGTCACGATGGATAAGACCTTGTATGAACTCGGAACGGAATATGATACATACGCAAAGGAAATCCGCGCGCAGATAAAGGCGTGTCAGGCACAGCCGAAAAGCATGGAGAATTTTAAAAAAATCGAAATGCTACGGGATATAGAACGGGATTTGCGTTCCAATTCCGAATACTTAAAAAAATATTATGACAAGGAGAGAAAAATCAAATGGTAAACTGTGCAATTTTAATGGGCAGACTGACAAAAGACCCGGAACTTCGCACCACACAAAGCGGAACTTCCGTGACATCATTCAACGTCGCGGTGGACAGAGATTATGTCCGCCAGGGCGAGGAAAGACAGACCGATTTCATCAATGTGGTTGCTTGGCGGCAAACGGCGGAATTCGTGACACGCTATTTCCGCAAAGGTTCTATGATTGCTGTGCAAGGTTCGATTCAAACCCGCAATTATGAGGACAAGCACGGCAACAAACGCACGGCGGTAGAGGTTGTCGCAGACAAAGTGTCGTTCTGCGGCAGTAAGGCGGAAAGCGGAAACAGCGCACTTGTCAATGCGCAAGAAAACGCATCGGATTATACGGTGATTAACACGAATGACAGCGGCGAAGATGACGGGTTACCGTTTTGAGGTATCGTTATGTCGAAAAAATGACCTACAACGAAAGTTTGGTGCGGTGCCCGTACTATCTTCGTGAGGACACCTTCACCATCACCTGCGAGGGCGTGCTCGACGGTACGACCATTCGCCAACACTTTCAGGAAAAAGAGAAAAAAGAGGGTTGGCACCGTGAGTACTGCGAACGGAAATATGCGAACTGCTTTTTATGCCGTCAAATCGAGCGAAATAAATACGGAGGTGCGAAATGACACAGTGCGAAAGGGTCTTGCGGCATTTGCAAGACTGCGGCAGTATCACAACCTACGAAGCATTCACAGAATACGGCATCACGCGCTTGGCAAGCCGTATTTGCGACCTAAAAAAAGACGGATACCGCATCGGAAAAGCATTTGTGACTGCCAAAAACCGCTATGGAGAGCCGGTGTCCTTTTGCAGGTATTCTTTGGAGGAAAGCGATGAACAAATACCGAAACATTAAGGCGATTGTGGACGGTATACCGTTTGACAGCCGCAAAGAAGCAAACCGATACTGCGAATTAAAACTGTTACAGCGGGCGGGGCAAATTCAAAACCTCGTTCTGCAAAAAGAGTTTGAACTGCTCCCAAAACAGGAAGTGGACGGCAAAGTGGTGGAACGCGCCGTGAAATACCGTGCGGATTTCACCTACGAGGAAAACGGCAAAACCGTGGTAGAGGACACAAAAGGTGTCCGCACGCCGGAATATATTTTGAAACGGAAATTGATGCTGTATCGGTATGGGATACAAATTCGGGAGGTTTGAAAAGTGAAAAAGCGCATATTAGATGCATGCTGTGGAAGTCGTATGTTTTGGTTTGACAAACGAAACCCCGATGTAGAATTTTGCGACATCAGAATAGTTGACGAAACCCTTTGCGACGGAAGAAAACTTGTAATATTGCCGGACACAGTTGCAGATTTCACGGATTTACCATTCGACAATGATACATTTTGGCATGTAGTATTCGACCCGCCGCACTTAATGAGTTTAGGAATGAATTCTTGGATGGCAAAAAAATACGGTGT
>JBJEPV010000052.1:0-14105 GCA_051881415.1 Candidatus Fimenecus sp. | reverse complement strand
TGTATGTGTTAAAATGATGTGACCCAAAAAAGAAAGAGAAGTAACTTCGAGATATGGTATAATGGATTAGCGACAAAACATTAACCAAGAAAGAAGTACTTCTCATGAACATCATAACACAAGAAGCAAGAAAAAAGCAAGAAATAGTTAAGCAAGCAATAAAGAACGGAAAAAGCGAAACAAGCCGAAAATACGGAGTTAGCCTGTCGAGTGTCAAACGGTGGTGTAAAAGATATGACGGAACATGGCAATCGCTGTTAGAAAAATCGCATAGACCGCATAGTCATCCCAACAGACACACACCGAAAGAAGAACGGCAGATAAACAATTCATTCAAAAAGGAATATGCCCGATACGGATGGGACGGCGTATACAGCGATTTGCTCCGAAAAGGATATACCCGCAGTTTTTCGGGAATGGTATATGCAGCCAAAAGAATGGGGCTGACAGAGCCAAAGGAACCGCAGAAGAAAACCCGTGTGCAAAGGCGGTATCCGGAACTGCTCCTGCCGGGTGAAAAGGTGCAAATAGATGTGAAAGAAGTGCCGTACAACTGCCTGCGAGGCAAGGTGTTAAGGGACGGAAAGCATTTGTATCAATGGACAGCAATAGACGAATGCACCAGAATAAGATTTGTGTATGGCTTTGAAGAACACACGCCCGAAAACTCAGTAAAGTTTCTAAAAATGTTGATAAAAGCATTTCCGTTCAAGATAAAAACAATACAGACGGATAACGGTACGGAATTCACCTATAAATTTATCAGCGATGATAAAATCAGTCCGTTTGATAAAGCGCTGTCAAAACTTGGAATCGAGCACAAACTGATACCGCCGAGAACACCGTGGCATAACGGAAAAGTAGAGCGAAGCCACAGAAATGACCAAAGATATTTCTATGATTGGGAAACATTCAAAAGTGTCGAAGAATTAAACGAAAAGCTTGCAAAGCATTTGATTTGGAGTAACAATAAATCCATGAGAACGCTCGGAAGAAAAAGTCCCGTTCAACTTCTCGCCGAAAAGCAGGCGGCGTAGGTGACGCCGCCGTTTTGAACGCCTTTTGCGTGGAGCGAAGCGGAACGAAAAAGGCGTTCAAAAACATTGTACTATATTTTGACTTATTTTTTATCAAAAATGGGTCACATCTATTTACAACGCAGAAAAGAAAAACGCCCCGCAGACGAAATCGGTTGACAAACCGATAAAAAAACGCTATACTATTACGAAACTGCATATAAAAAACGCTTTGACGAAGAGTAAGATTTTAAAAAATCCCTTCTAAGAGAGCCGCCGGTTGCTGTAAAGGCGGTAGGGGAGCAAAATCCGCGTCGCTTCCGAGCGGTCTTGCCGAACCGGGCAGGGGGTTTCCCCCGTGAAGTTTAAGCAAGAACATTTCGCCTGTGTTAAAGGCTGTAAGCGGTCGCCGTACTCGGCGGCAAGTTGAGTGGTACCACGGATTTTTTCGCCTCATACAGTCTGTATGGGGCGTTTTTTATCGGGTGTATAGAATGGATTTGCCGCAAAGAAAGCATCCACGGCTGAAAAATTATGATTACAGCAGTAACGGGTGCTATCACATTATTATTTGTATAGAGAACAAATCGGTGCGCTTATCTACGGTAGGGCGGGGGCTTGCTCCCGCCGCCGCAGAAGTGCATTTAACCAAATACGGTCGGATTTTTAAAGCAGAACTTTTGGCGTTGGAACAGCGGTATTCTATTGTGAAAATTGATAAATACTGTATTATGCCCGACCATGTGCATATCCTCTTGTCGATTGATGATTTCGGGAAAACGGCGGGGGCAAGCCCCCGCCCTACCGTAGACGGTTGTGTGCGTGTGGTCAAATCCATTTCCGCACGGCGGTTTAACAAGGCGGATAATACACCCGGCAGAAAGGTTTTTCAAACCTCGTTTTATGATGAAATTATCGGTAGTTCCGCATATTATCAAGAAGTATGGCGCTACATTGACGAAAACCCCACAAAATGGTTGATAACAAAACAAAAAATATAATTCATAATATATACGGGAGGAATTTTATGTCCAAGGAACTCGAAAAACAATACAATCCCAAAAATGTCGAGGACAGGATTTACAAAACCTGGCTTGACAACAAATATTTCCACGCCAAGCGCGAAGCGGGCAAGGAAACTTATACCATCGTCATTCCGCCCCCCAACATCACGGGGCAACTGCATATGGGGCACGCGCTTGACAACACCTTACAGGATATTTTAATCCGCTATCACCGTATGGCGGGGTATGATACCCTTTGGTTGCCGGGTACGGATCACGCTTCTATCGCCACCGAGGCGAAAATCGTCGAGGCGATGAAAAAAGAAGGCTTAACCAAAGAGGATTTGGGACGCGAAAAATTCTTGGAGCGTGCGTGGGATTGGAAAGCGCAGTACGGCGGCAGAATTATTGAACAACTCAAAAAAATGGGCTCTTCCTGCGATTGGGACAGAGAGCGCTTTACTTTGGACGCGGGCTGTAACAAAGCGGTCAACGAAGTGTTCTGCAATCTCTATGAAAAAGGGCTTATTTACCGCGGCGAGCGCATCATCAACTGGTGCCCGCATTGCTTAACCTCAATTTCCGACGCCGAGGTGGAATACGAGGAGCAGGCAGGCCATTTCTGGCATCTGCGCTATCCGTTTAAAGACGGCAGCGGCTATTTGGAGCTTGCCACAACCCGCCCCGAAACGCTTTTGGGCGATACGGCGGTGGCGGTCAATCCCAACGATGAACGCTATAAGGATTTGGTGGGCAAAACGCTCATTTTGCCGATTGTGCACCGTGAAATCCCCGTGGTTGCCGACGACTATGTCGAAATGGACTTCGGCACGGGCGTGGTGAAAATCACCCCTGCCCACGATCCGAACGACTTTGAAGTCGGGCTTCGCCATAATTTAGAAGTTATCAATGTCTTGACACCCGACGCGAAAATCACCGACGATTACCCGCAATATGCAGGTATGGATCGCTATGAAGCACGCAAAGCGATTGTCAAAGACCTCGAAGCCGAGGGCGCACTTGTCAAAATCGAGGACTACTCCCACAATGTCGGCACCTGCTACCGTTGCGGCACAACCGTGGAGCCGCGCGTTTCCAAACAGTGGTTTGTGAAGATGAAACCCCTTGCAGGCCCTGCCATTGACGCGGTGAAAAACGGCGAAACCAAATTTGTACCCCAGCGTTTTGAAAAGATTTATTTCCATTGGCTGGAAAATATCCGCGATTGGTGCATTTCCCGTCAACTTTGGTGGGGGCACAGAATTCCGGCGTGGTATTGCGCGGACTGCGGCGAAATTACTGTTGCGCGCACTGCGCCCGCGGCTTGCGCGCATTGCGGCAGCCGGCATATCGAGCAAGACCCCGACACGCTCGACACATGGTTTTCCTCTGCGCTGTGGCCGTTCTCTACGCTCGGCTGGCCCGAAGAAACCGAGGATTTCAAGCATTACTATCCCACCAATACCCTCGTGACAGGCTATGATATTATCCCGTTCTGGGTGATGCGTATGATGTTCTCGGGGATTGAACAAACCGGCAAAGCGCCGTTTAATACCGTGCTCATTCACGGGCTTGTGCGCGACGCCCAGGGCAGAAAAATGTCGAAATCCTTGGGCAACGGCATTGACCCGTTGGAAATTATCGACAAATACGGTGCGGATGCTCTGCGCTTTACACTTGCCACGGGCAACAGCCCCGGAAACGATATGCGCTTCTCCGACGAGCGCGTGGAGGCAAGCCGTAACTTCGCCAACAAGATTTGGAACGCGGCGCGGTTTATCTTAATGAACTTGGACGAAAACGAGCCCACGCCCCATATCCCCGAAAATCTCGCGTTGGAAGATAAGTGGATTTTGAGCCAATACAACCGTTTGGCGGCAGGGGTGACAGACTCCCTCGAAAAATACGAACTCGGTATGGCGGTGCAGAAACTCTACGATTTCATTTGGGATGTGTTCTGCGATTGGTATATCGAAATCGCCAAAATTCGCTTGAACGGCGAGGACGCGGCGGCAAAAGCAACCGTCAAAGCCGTGCTTGTGTATGTGATGTCGAACACCTTAAAACTGTTGCACCCGTTTATGCCGTTTATCACCGAAGAAATTTGGCAGACGCTCCCGCATGAGGGCGACAGTATTATGATTTCCCCGTGGCCCAAAACGGACAGCGCGCTTTGCTACGAAGCCGAGGAAAGCGAAATGGATCGTATTATGACCGCCATTAAAGCGGTACGCAACCGCCGTGCGGAAATGAATGTCGCACCGTCGAAAAAGGCACAGGTGTTTATTGAAACCGCCTACGGCGACACCTTCCAAAAGGGTGCGGTGTTCTTTGTACGCTTGGCGTCGGCAAGCGAAGTGACCGTTGCAGAAAAGGTTGACGGTATGGATGACGCGGTTTCCATCATCACCGAAAGTGCGCGTATCTATATCCCGATGGACGAATTGGTTGATTTCAAAGCCGAACTTGCCCGTTTGGAAAAAGAGAAGAAAGCCGTGCAAAAGGAACTCGATTTTGTCAACGGCAAACTCCATAACGAAAACTTCGTTGCCAAAGCGCCCGCCGCCGTGGTCGAAGGCCAGCGGCAGGCAAAAGCGCAACTTGACGAAAAAATGGCGCTGATTGAAGAAAGCATCCGGAAAATCAGCAATAAATAACAACGGCAAAGCCGAAAAAATCCCACGCAGAAGAAGTTTTTGCGTGGGATTTCCTTTTTCTTTATGCTTTTGTAATATTTCCCGCGACGGTTTAATACTTTTTAAACTTTTCGGTCACGGTTTCTCTGCATTTTGTGCATACAATAAAAGACGAAGCAAACAAAACGTATGTGCAAAGGAGAAAGAACAATGAATATTTTGGTTACACTGAATTCCGGCTGTGTGAACCCGCTTTGCGTGATGCTTCGTTCCTTAACACAAAGCAATCCGCGTACGGTGTTTGATATTTATGTTGCCAATACCGATTTGACCGAAACGGAGTTTGACGCAATCGGCAAAGCTGTCGAGGGCAGTGGCAGCCGCGTGATTTCGGTGCGCGTACCCGCCGAATTGTTCCGCGATGCCCCGATTTTAAAACGCACCGCGAAAGAGACTTATTACCGCCTGTTTGCCGCCGCATATCTGCCGAACGCGTTGGAGCGTATTTTGTATATTGACCCCGACACGCTCATTCTCGGTAATCTGACGCCGCTTTACAATGTGCAGTTCGGCGACTGCTTTTTTGCGGGCTGTGGGCATTTAACACGGTTTGCAAATTTTGTCAATGTGGCGCGGCTCGGTATGCATCCGCAAAGCGCGTATATCAACGCGGGCGTGCTGATGATGAATTTGCGTGCCCTGCGCGCCTTTTTCTCTCCCGAAGAAGTGTTTGCCTGTATCCGTCAGCACCCGCACAGCCTGTTTTTGGCGGACCAAGATGTATTAAACGCCCTGTACGGCGAACGGATTTTGCGGTTGGATGAAAATATCTATAATATGGACGAGCGTTGTTTCCGCCGATTGGTAAAGCGGTACGGCAAAGAGGCGGCAATGGAGTTTGTGCGGCAAAATACCTGTATTCTGCATTATAACGGCAAATACAAACCGTGGCGCGAAAACTATAAAGGCGATTTGGATTGTTTTTATCCCGTGCGCGCGCGGCAAACGGCGGTGCAACGGTATGCGCAGTAAGGCGGATTGGCAACGGCTGTGCCCACAGCGTCTCAAATTCAAAAAGCCGACGCGTCGCAACCTGTTGACCGCGCTGTTACCGATAGGGATTTGTCTGCTGTGCGCGCTGATTTTATATATCGTATTCGGCAAAAAATTACTGTTGCTTGTCACCGAGCCACAGGTGTTCAAAGCCCAGCTCGATACATACGGCGCTTGGGGAGAGGTTGTGTTTGTATGTATCCGCACGGCGCAAACGGTGTTTAAATTTATCCCTGCCGAGCCGTTAGAGGTGGCGTCCGGCTATGCGTTTGGGATGTTCGGCGGGCTAATGTGGTGTATGCTCGGTACACAGCTCGGCAGTGCCGTCATCTTGCTGTTGTCCGCGCGGTACGGGGAACGGTTTGTATCCGTATTTGTTGCCCCCGAAAGTCTGTCGCAATTCGGCTTTTTGCAGGACAGCCCCCGCACAAAACTGTTGTTGTTCCTGATTTATTTGATTCCCGGCGCACCAAAGGATTTGCTGACCTATTTTGTGCCGCTGACGGGTGTGCATTTGCCGACTTTTTTGGCGATGACGACCGTGGCGCGCATACCGAGTATTTTGACTTCGACCATGTGCGGCGCGTATTTCGGCGAAAAAAACTATCTTGCCGCCGCAGTGGTATATGCGGCAACTCTTCTACTGAGCGGCGTGGGCATTCTTGTGTACCGTTCTTTTACCAAATCCGCAAAACCATAACCGCAAACAACGCCCACCCCCAAAAAGGGTGGGCGTTGTCAATGTTAACCTTACTTTTTCCCTTTGTCACTGTACTGCGGGGTATAGCCGCTGTTGTCCCCGTTCAAAATGTTTTCATTATAAAAACGACTGCCTTTTACAAGTTCTTCATTAACAAAGTCAACACCGTATTCCTCAAACAGCGTCTGTTTTCCGGAGAACAAATCCGTGCCGATACCGAGGCGGTCGCCTTTGATTTCCACACCGATGCTCGAAAGAATGGTGGGGAACATATCAAAACTTGCCCATTGCCGATTATGCATACGCTTCTGCGGCATATGGCGTACAGTCGGCGCGGGGTTTAAAATCAAATTGAAGCATGTCCGTTGATACGATGGGTCTATATCGGCAAAGAATTTTTGGTCCATGCTGAGGTGGTCGCCGATAAGCACAATCGTGGTGTTTTCATAAAACGGCTGTGCTTGAATCCAACGGACGAACTCCACAACTTGCTTTTGATTGTGGAAAATCACATTGGCATACTGACTTTCAAAAGGTGTTTGTGCATCCGGCTCCAAATAGCCGTCGGGGAAATGTGTGTCCGCCGTTTCCATTACAAAATGGAACGGTTTTCCCGTTTTGGACAGGCGTGTTAACTCTTTTTTGGCAAATTCAAAGAGTTTTGTGTCCTCAAAGCCCCACCAAACCGAATAATCCGCAGGCAACCAACCTTCTGCTTTGACGCCGTTCCAGTCTAAAATGCGAAAGTCGCCGTGGTCATGGAAATAATGGTTCAATCCGCCGAAGGTTGCATCTGCGCCGAACATAACGGTTTGTGCATAGCCTTGTTCTTTTAATATGTCCCCTAAGGTTGTTGCCCCGGGCAGGAAATTTCCCGCTGTACCGTATGCGTTGGCGGCAACGGGCGCTTTCATCGGCACGCCGGTGCTCATATTTACCATAGATGCTACCGACCAAGTTCCGCCTGTGTTCGCTGTGGGGCCGCCGAATCCTTCGGGCAGATGCGAGAAGGAGAACCCTTCTTTGGAAAGTTCGGCAAGGTCGGGCATCAGGTTCTGTTCCATATAGCCGCCCAAATCTTGGGAATAGTAGGTATTTTCCATCGACTCCAAATAAATGTGAATCAAATTTCGCTTTTGTTCGGGGAATTTCATTTTGGTGGTGTTCGGGTCGGCAAAATGGTCAGCAATAAACGGGGAGTCATCGGCATAAGCTGAATATAATTTTTGCAGTTGGAATTTTTTCACACCGAAAGTAATGCCGCCCGCCAGTACAGCCAACGCCAGTACAAAGCAGAGAATGCGTCGCGCAAGCCCCGGGAAAACGGTGACAGACTTTTCTTTCAGTTGATATACAATTTTCCGCGCAGAAAATGCGAAAGCGCAAAACAGCGCGGTCAACACGGCGGTTTGTAAAATCGGCCCTTCTAACAGGGTGACCATCACTTCATCACTCGTGCCCGTGGTGGGGGAGAGCATACTAATCAGCATTTCATCGGGAGCCAAATTTCCGAAAGTTGATTTGCCCCAAACTGTGCCGGTAAATGCCGCAACGCCGAGCGCAAAAAACAAGGCAGAAAAAATACGAAGTAGCCAGGAACCCACTTTGTGTTTCGGCGGTTGGGGTACGGTTTTCAGAACATTCGTTAAAAATCCGCGTGTCAACAGCAACACACAACCGAACGCCGACACAACAGCAGCATATTTTAACGGATATAAATTTCCGTGCAGTTCGGGTGCAAATATATTGGCGATATGCAATACATATTTCATACAAGAAAGCGCAAGCAAATTGGATAAAATCGCGTCACGCAAAACCGCGTGCACACAAACACCGACGCGCTTTTCTCGAATCAGTAAAAATATATCCGCAACGCCTATCAGCACACCTGCGAGAATACCGAGTAACCAAAATAACATCATTTTATCCTCCTTTTTAAATCACGACTCCATTTTATGATACCGCAGTGCGCAAATGTCATCGCCCTTGGCAATGCATTTCGGCAAATCCAACACACTGCCGTAGCATTCCCCGATGCCGTGGTCGTCGCACAGCAAATACAGCCAAAACGCGCGGTGCTCCAACTGCGCGCAAATGCTTTGCAAAGCCGCATTTTTGTACTGCGGTTCGTTTTTTACTTTGCGCATTTTAAGACTTCCTTATGGTATCCTTTGTTCTTTAAAGTGGCATTTCCATATCCCTGTGCGGAATTCTGCCGTCCAAATATTCCGCGCCGTATGCTTGGAAACCGAATTTGTTGTAAAACGGAACGGCATAACTTTGCGCGCTGACATATGCGCGCACAGCGCCCTCTGCTTTCGCTTTTTCCAAAAGCGCCGAGACGATTTCTGCCCCCAAATGCTTGCCGCGGTAAGATTTCAATACTGCGATGCGGCCTAATTTTGCCGTGCCGTTTTCGAGCAGCACCAGCCGCCCCGTTGCAACGGGCGTTTCCCCGTCAAACAGCACAAGATGCGGGCAGGCCTTGTCGTAATCGTCAAATTCTTCTTGGAGCGTGTATCCCTGTTCTTCCACAAATACGGTTTTGCGCACTGCGGCAGACGGCGCATACTCCTCACCACTTTTGTACCATACTGCTCGGGTCATTTGGCATCCCCTTCTAACGGTTTCATCGCAAATCGGAACTTTAATTCGTCTTTAAAGGTGAAACGGTATTTTTCAAGCGCGTCCGGCCCGCACGCATTGGAGCCCGCCCCGCGCATAAAGCCGTCAATGGACAAAAATGTGGTGTTCTGTGCGCGTAAATCCTCGCGGTGCTTTGCTTCGCACAGCAGGCTTTGTGTGTATTCGTGTACGCTGAAACTGAATTTCGGCATACCGATGAATTCCACGCCGCAACCGTTTTTGTCAAACAAACGCAAATACTTTGTACCGCCGTGGTTGCCGTTGTCCTGCGGTTTTATGTAATTTTCGTGCATCTCCCGCACGGTACTGCGGTACACGCCGATTGGCGACTGCGCATTAAAGTCACACATATTTTCCGCTTGCCCTCTGCCGTAGTATTCCACATAGGAGTCGGCTTTCGGCAACTCCACCGTCACGCCGAAGCGCGGCAAATCCTTTGCGCCGAGCCACTTGCGCGTCAGCGTCGCTTCGACCTTTACCGTGCCGTCGGGATATACCGCGTAATCCAGAACGCAAATATACCAAACCGCCAAGCCCTTTGCGAGTTTATATTTCACTTTGACGGCGATGTGGTCATTGACCTCTTTTGCCGCAATGCCGAGGAAAGAAGGCTGAACCTGCGGTAGTTTTTTGCGGTCCCATTTCGGCGTCCACGCATAGGAGTCATTGTCAATCGGCGCACGGTAAATGTTTGGCACAAAGCCCGCAACACCGCCCGCCGGCAGAACATTCAGCCGTTCTTTGCCAAAGGCTTTATAGCTTTCCATCACGCCGCTTGCCTTGTCAAAAATCACCGTACAGTCGGGCGAGGACAAAACCAATTTGCCGTCCTGCTCGTTTAACAAAATCTTTTTCCGCTTAACAATGGGGAGTGCGGGCGCGGCGTCATTGAGCACAAATTGCTCGTGTGCAATTTCTTCGCCGCTTTCCTTGTTTATATAGGTGATGTTTAACAGATAATCCTTTTCTTTGTCTGTGCAAACCGCAGGCATGGTGTAAAGTTCTTCGCCTTGCGGCGGAATATCCAACGAAAAACTGCCAAGCCCCGCCTTTTCACCGTTCTCTAAAAGCGTCCAGTGCATTTCGATATAGTCAGACGGACGAAAACGGTTTGTGTTGATGAATTTATAGGTTTGCGCGTCCATTTTTACCGCGCGCAAGGGGCGGTAGACTTCTTTCATTTCCAACGCACCCGTGTGCGGTGTGCGGTCGGGATAGAACAGTCCGTCCACGCAGAAGTTGCCGTCATGCATTTCCTCGCCGTGGTCGCCGCCGTAGGTGTATTCGTATTTGTAGGCTTTGTCGTCCTTGCCGTGATACACCGCATGGTCGCAGAATTCCCAAATACAGCCGCCCATCAGCTTGTCGCTCGAATAGAACACCTGCCAATAGTCCTCTAAGGAGCCGGGCCCCACGCCCATGGCATGCGCGTATTCGCACAGGTAAAACGGCTTTCCTTTGTATTTGTCGCCGCGTGCGCCGTCACGGACTTTCACCACATCGGCGATTTCAGTATACATTTCCGACACCACATCGTACGCCGCGCGTTCGGTGCGAATTACCCCCTCATAATGTACGGGGAGTTCGGGGCAGACTTTTTTGAGATAATCACGGCACGCGTCTTGGTTGCGGTAGCCGCCCGACTCGTTGCCCAATGACCACATGGTAATCGAGGGATGGTTGCGGTCACGCAGATACATTCTCTGCACGCGGTCTACATAACGCGCTTCCCATTTTTCGTCATGGCTTAGAAGATTCGGCTTATATAACTTGTGCGGCCCGACAGAGCCCGTGCCGTGCGTTTCAATATCGGCTTCGTCTACAATGTATAACCCCATTTGGTCGGCAAGTGCCAACAAAATCGGGTCGGGCGGGTAGTGCGAAGTCCGCACGGTGTTGACATTATATTGCTTCATCAGCGTCAAATCATTGAAAATGTCCTGCGCCGTCATCACATAGCCCGTAACAGGGTGGCTGTCGTGGTGGTTGACGCCCTTCATTTTCACGGCTTTTCCGTTGAATTTGAACACATCGCCGTCAACAGTCACGCGCTTAAAGCCCGTCACATTGCGCACCGCGCTGACGGTTTCATTCCCGTGTTTCAGCGTCAGCAGTAAGTCGTAGACGGTCGGCACTTCGGCGTTCCATTCCGTAACGGCTAAGTCGGCAAAAGAAAATTCCGTCTGCGCCGCCGCGTCCACAGTATTTTGTGCCAAAACCGTGTCGCCGTCATATAAAACGGCAGAAAGGGTATACCCGTCCGTTTCGCCGAATACCGAAGCGGTGACGGTCAGCGCATAGTTGCCGTTTTTCTCTTTTTTCGTTTTGATTTCGTAATCGAGAATGTCGGTTTTGTCGAACTGATACAGCAAAACGTCGCGGAAAATCCCCGTCTCGCGGAACATATCCTGACATTCAAGATAAGTCCCCGTGCAGTATCGGTGCACCACGCACAGCAGTTCATTTTCGCCGGTAACCAAATATTTGGTAATGTCGAATTCCGCCGTGTTGTGCGCGCCCTCGCTGTACCCTACGGTTTTGCCGTTTACATATACATCCACACACGGCGCCACACCCAAAAAACTCAAAATACAGCGTTTTTTGAGAGTGCTGACAGAAAATGTTTTTCTGTAAACGCCCACCGCCATATCTGCGGGCAATTCGGGCGGCATCAAATGAAATTCATAGCGGGAATTTAAGTAAACCGGCGGTCTGTACCCCGTACGTTGCCAGGTTGAGGGCACCGAAACGGTGTCAAACTGCACAGTTTCCGTATCAAAATCCGTCGGCAAAAGTGCGAGCGCATCATAATACTTAAACTGCCACTCCCCCGAGAGTACCTGTACCTTGTCGCTCTCGTAGCGTTCGGTGCACGCATCGGTTTTCCGCAGTGCGGTTTCGTCGCCGTACGGAATAAAGTACGCGCGCCCGTCCAATTTTCCCGCTTGCAGCATATCAAAATTGCGGTAATTGTCGCGGTTTAGAATGTATTGCATAAGACTGCCCCCTTTGCATTACTATACACAATAATACTACCATATTTTACACGCCTTGACAATCCGTATTTTACAATTCATAATAGAAATCGGAAAAGGAGTGAAACGGGTATGTCCTATGCACAGCTTTCTTGGAATACAGACACCTATAATCGGTTTTTGCAGGATTTACAATCCCTTGCCGACCCGCAATACAAAGCGTTTCACGCGCGCCTTTGTAAAACTTCGCGTGCCGAAATTTTGGGCGTGCGCACGCCCGACGCAAAGCGTATCGCCAAAGAAATTGCCAAAGGTGATGCGAACGCCTTTTTGGCGCTGTGCGGCGACAACTATTATGAGGAATTGCTGATAAAAGGCTTCGTTTTGGGCTTTCAAAAAAAGCCGCTTTTTGAAAAGCGTGAAAATTTGGACGCATTTGTTTTGCAAATTGACAACTGGGCGGTTTGCGACGGCTTTTGCGCCGCGTTGAAGCCGAAACAAACGGAATATGCGTGTTTGTACGATTGGTGTTGTACCTTATTGCAAACAACGGGGGAGTACACCCGCCGCACAGCGATTGTGTTGCTGACAGACTATCTGCTTTGCGACGAATATATCGACCGTGTGCTTGCGCAATTACAAACGGTGCATTGCGACTGTTATTATGTCTGTATGGCGGTGGCGTGGTGTCTTTCGATGAGTTTTGTCAAATACAGAGAAAAAACACTCGCTTTGCTTTCGGAAAATGCCTTTGACAAAGAAACACACAACAAAGCCATACAAAAGTGTATCGACTCCTACCGCGTCAGCGCAGAGGACAAAGCCTATTTGCGCACGCTGAAACGGTAAAAACAGCAATGTATAACGCGCGCATGCCTGCGCCAAACTATTGAAAGCGAAACGCATTTGTGCTAAAATAACGGCAGAATTCAAACAAAACGGAGGCTTTTTATGTGCACGGCGGCAACTTACAAAACAAAAGATTTTTATTTCGGCAGAACACTTGATTACGAGTTCTCTTACGGCGACGAGGTGGTTGTAACCCCGCGCAATTATCCGTTTTCGTTTCGTGACGCCGGGGAAATGCAAAGCCATTACGCCATCATCGGTATGGCGTGCGTGGTGGAAAATACGCCGCTTTACTATGACGCGATGAATGAAAAAGGGCTTTGTATGGCGGGGTTGAATTTTGTGGGCAACGCCGTGTACCGTAAACCCGAAGCGGGCAAAGACAATGTTGCGCAGTTCGAGTTTATCGCGTGGATTTTGGGGCAGTGCGCCGATGTCAAAGCGGCGCGCGCGAAACTGCAAAATCTCAATTTGACCGATACGCCGTTCAGCGCAAAACTGCCTGTGGCACAACTGCATTGGATTCTTGCCGACCGAAACGAGACCATCACGGTGGAATCGGTCAAAGACGGCTTGAAAATCTATGAGAATCCCGTCGGGGTGCTGACGAACAACCCGCCGTTTCCCGAGCAGATGTTCCGTTTGAACGATTATATGCATCTGTCGCCGAAGTCGCCCGAAAATCACTTTGCCGAAAGTTTGCCGCTTTACACATACAGCCGCGGTATGGGCGCCATGGGTTTGCCGGGGGATTTGTCCTCGCAGTCGCGGTTTGTCCGCGTGGCATTTACCAAAATGCATTCCGTTTCGGGTGACAGCGAGCAAGAAAGCGTCAGCCAATTTTTCCATATTTTAGGCTCGGTTGACCAACAGCGCGGCTGTTGTGATGTCGGGGAGGGGAAGTATGAAATTACGCTTTACACCTCTTGCTGTAACGCCGACAAAGGCATTTATTATTACAACACCTATGAAAATCACCAAATCAGCGGCATCGATATGCACAAAGAGGATTTGGACGGCGCCGCCCTTGTGCGCTATCCGCTTGTAACCGGCGAACAGTTTTTAATGCAGAATTGATTTTGTCAATTTTTAGAGTGCCCCGACTTGCCAAAGTGCTTAACAACCCGTGCAAGCATAGCAAAATATAAATTTTAATTTAGATTAGCGGCGCAGCCGCGCTCCTTTTATTCCTCCCTCTTAGAGGGAGGTGGCTTTTGCCGTAGGCA
>JBJEPV010000051.1:0-14331 GCA_051881415.1 Candidatus Fimenecus sp. | reverse complement strand
GGTCTCGATTTTGTGGGAAACCACACCTTCAATCGCGTCTCTTGCGGGGGTCAAATACTGTCTGGGGTCAAAGTGGGTCGGATTTTCCACAAAGTGCTTGCGGATAGCCGCGGTCATGGCAATGCGGATGTCGGAGTCCACATTGATTTTGCAAACCGCCATAGAAGCCGCTTCGCGAAGCATATCCTCGGGGATACCGATGGCATCGGGCATTTGGCCGCCGTATTGGTTGATGGTTTTCACATCGTCCTGGTTGACGGAGCTTGCGCCGTGGAGCACAATCGGGAAGCCGGGCAGTTTTTCTTCCACTTCTTTGAGAATGTCAAAGCGAAGCTGGGGTTTCTGACCGGGTTTGAATTTGTATGCGCCGTGGCTGGTGCCGATGGCAATCGCTAACGAATCCACGCCGGTTCTGGTTACGAAATCATAAACCTGTTCGGGTTTGGTGAAGCTTGCGTCCTCTGCGCTGACATTGACATCGTCTTCAATGCCGGCAAGCTGACCGAGTTCGCCCTCGACGACAACGCCGTGTGCGTGCGCATAGTCGACGACTTTTTTCGTCAGTGCCACATTTTCCTCATACGGCAGGTGGCTGCCGTCAATCATCACGGAAGTAAAGCCGCCGTCAATGCAGGATTTGCAGGTTTCAAAGTCCGGACCGTGGTCGAGATGCAACGCAATCGGCAAACCGGTTTCTTCCGCCGCCGCTTTGACCATGGCGACGAGATAGTCATGCGAAGCATACTTTCTGGCACCTGCGGAGCATTGCAGAATGACGGGCGCGTTGAGTTTTTTCGCCGCGCGGGTAATCCCCTGAATGATTTCCATGTTGTTCACATTGAAAGCGCCGATGGCGTAGCCGCCCTCATAGGCTTTTTTGAACATTTCGGTTGTGGTTACTAAAGGCATATTGTTCACTCCTTAATTTGATACGAAAACTACGGCGCGAAAAAAATTCGCGGTTAAAGGTATTATACAGCATCGTGAAAAGATTGTCAAACCGTAACGCCCCGCAAAAAGCCGAAATATACTGTTTTGGGGGTGAAAGATTTGGATACTTTTTTCTGTGCGGGCGATTTTTCCGCTTTTTTTGCTGCATTCCCAACGGCAGACACCGCGGATATGTTTCTTTTGCAGGGCGAAAACGAATGGGCGAAGCAAAGGCTGTTTTCAGCGCTTTTGAAAGGCGCCGTCGCCTATAACCTGCCGCATACGCGCGTGCTTTGCGCGCACAACGCCGCAAAAACAGCGGCAATTTATTTGCCGAGCCAACACCGTTTTGCAGTTGATGCAGATTATTTTTCCACTCTCTGCGCAAAATATCCGTGCGCCAAGCGCTACACGGCACCCGCGTATGAACGCGTACCGTCCGCGGCAGGGGAAGAACACGGCGTTTTGCTTGCAAGTGCCGCACAGGCCGAGGCACGCGCTGACCTGCTTTTGCGCACCGCCGCACGCGTGCACTGTGAAAACGCAGAAACGCTCGGTGCCGCGGCAAACCGTGCACGCATTTTGCGCGCGGTTCTGGAAATTCTCCGCAGTGCGGCACCGCCCGCAAAAAAAGCGCGCGGCAAAGTCCTTTTCCGCCGTAAACTCAGCGGTGTAACCGCGTGGGGCATACACACGGTTTACGGGCCGTTTCAAAAAGCAGGTCTGCGCACAGGCGTACTGCGCGACATATACGGCGGCGTTTCCCCGATATTCTTGCAAGGGCTTTGCACCGCCTGCACGGAAATCGGCTTGGATGTGCAAATTTACACAGCACTCTTGACCGACACGCCCGTCCATTTGGTTGTGCCGGAATGCGGTATCGCTTTTTTTACGGAAAATGATTTACACCCTTTCCCGTTTCGTACTTACGGTGTTTTGGGGGCGAGCCGTTTTCTGCGGCGAGAGGCGGCACGCGCCGTCCTACCGACGCTGCAAAAACGGCAAGCCGTCGCGTCGGATGCCTTGGAGCGCGCGGTATTTTCGCTGTATGAAGCCGCCGAAGCACGCAATACTCTTTTGCGGTTCGGCGAAGCCCATACAGACTGTGATGCACTCACGCAGGCAAAAGCGGTGATTTTGTCGGACTTTTTTGATTTTCGTCATTTTACCGAAACTTAAAAATAATTTCGGTGAATTTTAATTCACTTATTTTGCTTGCTTTGCAAACTTATTTCTTGATATTTCGTTGTTTTGAAAAACAGGGCTTTGTTTCACCTTGAAATTTGATAGTTATATTAAACAAAAATATTTTTATTTTTTGTGCAAAAACACTTGACAAATTTGTCAAGTAGGTGTATGATACAGACAAATCAAAGGAAAGGAGTGAAAAATATGGTAGGATATTATGAAAGCAAAGAAGCCTATGAGTTGAAACTGATTGACGATTTGGCAAATCAGAAATTCTCTTGGAGCTCGATTTGGAAAGCCATCCAGCTGACTGCGCTGACCGCAAGCGTATAAGCGGGGCGGCAAACTTCCCCGATAAGCTCCCGCGAAAGCGGGTTTACATATATGTTTTCCCCTCTCTTTTTTATACACAACTCATAGCAAGACAAAGTCCTCGTGTCAAACGGCACGGGGCTTCGTCTTTTTTCGGTACGCGCAACGCAAAAATCACCGTACAGCCGAAGCCGTACGGTGATTTCGGTTTGCATTTTTGTAAAATTATCTGCCGAGATACGGCAAAGGATTCACGCGGTTGCCGTTCACACGCACTTCAAAGTGCAAATGCGGCCCCGTCACATTGCCCGTAGAGCCGATATTGCCGATAGCCTGTCCCGCGGAAACTTTTTGCCCCGCCGAAACCTTCAAAGAGCCGCGCAACATATGCGCATACAGCGTGGTTATTCCGTTCCCGTGGTTGATAATGACATGATAACCGTAGCTGGAATGGTACCCGGCCGTCACCACGGTACCGCTGCCCGCCGCCACCACCGGCGCACCTGTACTGCCGCCGCCGGGTTTCACGATGTCAATCCCGCCGTGGAAGCCGGAACGGCGATAGCCGAAGCCCGACGAAACGGAATAGGCGCCTACCGCCGGCCAAATAAAGCGCCCGCCGTAGCTGGTGGTCGAATAGGAGCCCGAATAGCCGCCGTAGGAGGACTTTTTGGTGCCGACCTGAATGATTTCATCGACCGGCTCGCGCGTGGTTTCGCGCGAAACCTCTTTAACTGCGGTGCGAACACCGTCCACATAGGTGACAAGTTCGGTGACCACCTGTTCGCCGTTGACGCCCTTTTGTTTGGTGCGTTTTGTGCCCGAATACAGGCTTGCGGTTTCCTCCTTCACGGTCTGATACGGTACAGACACGGTGCGGGTTTCGGTTTTGGTCACCTGCACCTGAATATAACTGACCTCCCGCGAAATCAAAAGTTGTTGCCCCAATTTAATGGTTTCCCCAACGCCGGGGTTCAATTCAAACAACTTTGCCGTGGTCAGCCCAAACTTCTGCGCGATGCCCGAAACGGTATCGCCGGTTTCAACGGTATAATATTGCGCCGCGCTTTTTTTCGAATTCAACTGTTCGGCAAGGCGGCTCGCATCCCAAACGGTTTCCACGCCGTCGGGGTACAGCCCCTGCACATAGGAAATGTCCTCCACAAAGCCGACCTCGGCATTTGCATCGTCCACATTATAATTGCGCAGGATATTGTCAAACACCGCTGTGGCGTCCGTTTCATTCTTTACGGCGCACAAAAACACATCGTCAATATAAATCCCGCAAGCATTGGTGACCTTGCGGTTACTGCGCTCAATGATTTCATCGCACAGCACCGCCGCGTCGCGCAATTCACTGCGTTTGACAGATTTTATCGCATAGCCCGTGGATTCGCTGACGGTTGCGCTTTCCACCTTCGCCGCGGTAGCCAAGCGCTCCGCCGCCTGTTCCTGCGCCTCGTGGTACACCGCTTCGCTTTCCACATAGCCGATAACCGTGTCGTTATAGGTGACCTCCAACGCCAATGTGCGGTTGGAATACTGCCCCACAACCACGCACAGCAACACAAAAGCGGCAATCGGCAACACCGTATTCACAGCAACCCGAAACACAACGCCGTGGCGACTGAACGCCTTGCGCACATAGCCGAAAAACAGTTTCGGTGCATTTTTGCGGTCTGTCCTCCAAATTTCCCGAATTTTGCTGTGCACACGGCGCATATCCGAAAGCAGTTCTTTCGTTTCAGTGCCGATGATGCGCGCCGCAGACGAAACCCCGCGGCCAACAAATAGGAACAGCGCCAACAACACCGAGCCGACGGCTTTCAACGGCACTTTGATTTTTCGGAAAATGAACCGAAAAAAGTCGCGCAGCAAATACCCGCTTTTTAAGCCGAGATAATATATATTTTTATAAATCTTATCAAACATAAATCCTTCTTTCCGCCGCGCAAAAGCTTGCGTGTGCAGGTAAAAAAGTAATCATACGCAGAGTATTATAGCACAGTTTTACGAAAAATGCAAATGTACGCGGCGCGCCCCATTCGCCGCAGGCGAAAACCCGATGTGCAAATTGGGGGTTGTGGGGGTGCTAACGGAACGGGCATTGCCCGTTCCCTACGCATAAAATACAATATGGGCGTAGGGGCGTGCATTGCGCGCCCGTTTGTAGGGGCGGGTTTCCACGCCCGCCCGCGGATTTCGATGTAATTTCGCGGAACGGTCAAGACCGTTCCCTACACGCACGAAATGCATTTTATTAGGGTAGGGCGGGGGCTTGCTCCCGCCGTTTTTGCCCCCTCTGACGAGGGGGCTGTCAAATGCGCAGCATTTGACTGGGGGAGAGATTTTTCCGTTTCTCTCCCTCCGTCACGGCTGCGCCGTGCCACCTCCCTCGTCAGAGGGAGGAATAACGGGCGGGCGCGGAGACCCGCCCCTACAACGGGGCACCGAGGATGCAACCCCTACGCTCGCATTGCATTTTGCCCGTTCCGTGTATTCCTCCACAAATCCCAATTTGTCATCCTGAGCAAAGCGAAGGATCTCCAATAGTACAAAATAAAACGATTATACGACACGAGATTCTTCGCCTAACGGCTCAGAATGACAAGCGGGCGGGCGAACACAGTTCGCCCCTACGGTTGGATAGACAAATCCCAATTTATCGAAAACGAACAAAAGAAAAGCGCGTGTGTGAATTCTCTACACACGCGTTTTTCTTTTTCGGAAAACACCGATATAAAAACACATTTATGCGATTACGGTTGCACTGCTGTTCGCCGCGGGCACAAAGCCAATCCACATTTTGCCCGTGTTGAGCTGTAATTCGTTGCCGCTTTCGTCCGTCAGTTTCAGCGGCGCGGTCGGGGTGGAAGCCGTGCCTTTTGACCATTTGATGTTTTGATATGTACCGTTCGAGACATACACGCCGTTGCCGCCGCTTAAATCCCAATCTACATGGCCTTTGTCGGACCCTGCGACATTACTGACATTCGTGTATAAAATCAGCACATTGGAAACCGCCATAGTCGTACCGTCGGCATCCTTCATTTCCTTGGTGTTCATATAGTTATAATACAGCCCATCGTCGGCGTTGTATTTAAAGGTATGCTTATAATCGTTTGAAAATACCGCCAGCACGCTTTGGCAAGCCCCGCCCGAAAGCGTCCGTTTTTCCGTTGCAAAGGCGAACGGATAGGCGTTTGCCTCTTTAATATCGGTGCGCAGGCCCTTTTCACTGATGGCGTTTTGAATGTTCTCCCCTGTGGTATAGGCGGTGTGCTCCACCGCAACATTTCGAGATTTGTCGCGGGCAAAATATTTGCCGTCTGCCTTGGTGCCGTCGATATCGTCTACCTTATCCTTTTGCAAGGTATCATAGGCGTACACACTGCCGCCGAAATGGACATAAATCGCGTCAAAGCCCTCGGCAAGTTCCACATAATCGTGGCGCGCACTGCGCGTCGGCCCGACTTTCGGCATATCCGCCGCGTCGGCATACAGCCACAGCATACGGGTAATGCCGCCCTCTGCAAGCCCTTCAATCACCACGTCGGGCGAGCTTAACCCCCACTGCGGGCGCGCCGCAGGCGAATTTTCCACCATCACCGCCACGGGGCGTTTGCCGAGTGCTTCTGCCCGCACGGAAAGCCCGGTCAAGGGATTGACATTGGTGTTTTTCGCCTCGGTCGTGGTTTCGGGTTCGGACGGTACGGATGCAATCGGTTCTTCGGGTTTGCCGCACGAGGCAAACAGGAGCATAACCAAAGCCGCGCTCAACAGCACGGAAAAAAATCGTTTGATAAAGCCTTTGCGCATGGGGGTCTCCTTCGTTTTCACACAAAAAATTTCTGTTTTTATTGTATCATAAATCAAAGATTTTGCAACCCGTTTCCCCGAAATTTCATAAAATATGGGAGTGCATACAAAATCACGCGCAATATATTGTATGTTTTGCCGTATTGACTTGTCCGTGCAAAAAAAATCTGCTATACTGAGAAAGAAATCCGAACAACAGGGGTGAAATCCATATGACGCGTGCACAATATGCAAAGTTGAGCCGCCCGTTTCGCAAAAGCAAGCGGTTGCGGCAAGGGCTTGTGTATACCGACTTGATTTTAACGGGGCTTGTTTATCTTTCGTATCCCGTTTTGTTGTGTTTCCTGTTCTTTACAAAAGATGTGCGGCTGTGGCGGTGCTTTTTTGTCCCGCTAATCTCATTTTTGGCGGTCAGCGGGCTTCGCAAACTGATAAACGCCGAACGCCCGTATGAAAAATGGAAGTTCCGCCCGATTTTAAACAAAGAAAAACACGGCGAATCGTTTCCGAGCCGCCATGTGTTTTCGGTATTTGTGATTGCGCTTGCCTTTTATTACACCTGTGTGCCTGTCGGGATTTTGCTCACCGTATGCGGTGTGATTTTAGCCGCCGTGCGCGTTTTGGGCGGCGTGCATTTCCCGCGCGATGTGCTCGCGGGGGCAACCGTCGGGATTTTGGCAGGGCTTTTGGGATTTTTTATATTCTGATTACAAAATAATCTCCATATACTGCCGCTGGACTTGCATTCCGATTTTTTCGTAAAACCGAATGGCGTCCTCGTTGCATGCCCACACATTCAAGTCGAGATTATAACACCCAAGCGCACGCGCCTCCTCTGTTGCACGCGCCATTAAGGCTTTGCCGATACCGCCGCCGCGCGCGGTTTTATCCACGCACAAATCGTCCACATACAGCGTGCGGTAGGGGCGCTGTGTGAAAAACGGGTCATCCTTTTCTTCCAAAATGCACATTACATAGCCGTTGACAAAATCGTTATCGTCTACGGAAACAAAAATCCGTTCGTTCGGATTTTGGAATTTTTGAAGTAACGCGGGTATGTCATATTTCGGATTTTCGCCCGAAAAAATATCCGGTCGCCCTTCGTGGTGCAGTTTTACAATCTCTTTTAACAGTTCCAGCACCCGCGGTGCGTCTTTTGCTTCTGCTTTGCGAATCATTGGTTTTCTCCCTCACAGAACACGGGGCGGATTTTTCCGCCCCGTGTGTTTTGTTTTCGGTTAATCTTTCAGCACCGCTTTATACAGTTTAATGTATTCATTGGCGGATTTGCCCCAACTGTTGTCGCACTCCATTGCGCGTTTGACAAGGATTTTCCACCCATCGGGCTTGGCGTAGCCCTCCAAGGCACGGTGAATGGTATACAGCATTTCGTGGGCGTTGTAATTGGCAAAGGTAAAGCCGTTGCCCTCGCCGTCGCCGCTGTCGTGAATGCTGTCCCGAAGTCCGCCCGTTTCGCGGACAATCGGAATGGAGCCGTACCGAAGCGCAATCATTTGCGAAAGGCCGCAAGGCTCGCTCTTTGAGGGCATCAGGAACAAATCCGAGCCTGCATAAATTTTGCGCGAAAGCGACGGAATAAAGCCGAGTTTCAAAGCAAATTTGTCAGGGTATTTTGCCGCCATTTGCTTAAAGAACTCCTCATACTGCCACTCGCCCGAGCCGAGCACGACCATTTGAATGTCCGATGTAGCCAGCAGTTCGTCTAATACAGCTTTCACAAGGTCAAGCCCTTTGTGCCCGACCAAGCGCGTCACCATACCCATCAGCGGTACATCGGCGCGTTGCGGCAAGCCCAACAACTCCTGCAAAGCCCGCTTGTTTTCTGCTTTGCCGGAGAAATCCGCAGCAGCGTAATTTTTGAAAATATCCGTATCGGTTTCGGGGTTGTATGAATCCGTATCGATTCCGTTCAAAATGCCGGACAGTTTCCATTTGCGCTGGCGCAAAATGGTGTCAAGCCCATGCGAATACCACGGGTCGAGAATTTCGTCGGCATACGAGGGACTCACGGTGGTGACGCGGTTGGCCGTCTCAATGGCGGCTTTCATAAAGTTGACATCGCCGTCATACTCGATAAGCCCTCTGTCCTGCGGGCGAAGCCCCAAAACCTCGTTAATCAGTTCCATGCCGTAAGTGCCCTGATACTGAATGTTGTGAATGGTGAAAATGGTTTTAATATTTTCGTACCCTTCACGGGTGGCATACATTGCACTGTAATACAAGGGCGTGAGCGCCGACTGCCAATCGTTACAGTGGATAATGTCGGGCTTAAAGCCGATATGCGGCAGAATTTCGAGCACGGCGCGCGAGAAAAACGCAAAGCGTTCCGCGTCGTCATAATAGCCGTAAATACCGTCGCGCTTGAAATAATACTGATTGTCCAGCAAATAGTAAATCACGCCGTTGGCCTTGGCTTCAAAAATACCGCAATACTGCCGCCGCCACGCCACGGGCACGGTAATGCTGGTTAAAAAGGTCATTTGGTCTTTTAATTCCTGCCGAATGCCGTCATACAAGGGCATTACCACGCGGCAGCCGATTAAGCGCTTACGCAGTGCCTTCGGCAAAGAGCCCGCCACATCGGCAAGCCCGCCCGACGCCATAAAGGGCAACGCTTCGCTGGAAACATATAATACTTTCATTAAACCTACTCCTTACATAGGGTAACGGTAATAATCCGAACCCGTCAAAAATGCAGTATTAAAGCGATATTTGTCGCTTTCGCTGTTGCCTTGCGAAAGCAAGGCTGCCATCTCAAGACGACAAATCTCATCTTTACTCCAAGCATTTTTGATACTTTGCAGTTTATCGTGTGCAGATTTGGTCTTAATCGAGGCACAAAACGCAGTTAATCCTTTTGGATTAACGAGTATTTTAACGAAGAGTAAGGGCAAATCCGCCACGAGAAACCGTGGTTCGGATTATAACCGTTACCCTAAGATTGGCAAGCTCGCCGAGTTGGTCGTAATAATCCAAAATGTTTTGGAAATACTGCGACCGCACCAAAACACTCGCCAAAATACATACCACAAGAATCGGAATCACCGTGCCTAAAATTTTGGAGAGCAACATACGCCGTTGCATTTTGTGAAGTTTTTGCTCCAAAGCCGTGACGCGCGCTTCCAAATCCGCCGTTTTTTCCGCTTCGCTTTGCGCGGCGGGTACCGTGTTCGCCGCAGGCACGGGCGGTACGGCAGCTACCGGCACGGGTGCGGGCGGCACGGGCGTTTCCGTCTGCGGGCGCGGAATATCGTTTTGATAGCAAATCCGCGTCAGCGCCGCCGTCACCTCATCCGAGCGCACGCCTTTGGTATCCACCTGCAAAATGCTTTGCAGCCAATCGCTGTTTTGCGCGGGATTTTTCAAAGTCTGTTCCAACTGTTTCCGACAATAGGGACAGGCTTTCACTTCCAACCCCTCAAACGAAACACTTTCCAAATCCATCTGCGCGGTGCGATTGCCGCACAGCGCACACCGTTCATCCATTAAATCACAATCCCCTTGCCGACGAATACCGGGTAGTTATCCGCGCCCGAAAGGGTCTTGTTCGGGGTGATGGCAACGCTCTTATCGGTAATCGTATAATTGAGCGTTGCGCCCGCTGCGACAAAACTGCCCTGCATCAAAATGGAGTTTTTCACCACCGCGCCCTTTTCGACGCGCACGCCGCGGAACAAAATCGAATTTTCCACCTCGCCGTCAATGATACAGCCGCTGGCAATCAGCGAGTTTTTGACGGTCGAGCCGAGCCCGTAAATCGCGGGCATATCGTCGCGCACCTTGGTGTAAATGGGTCTGTCGGGATTGAACAGTTCCGCGCAGTTTGCGGGGTCTAACAGTTCCATGCTCACCTTGAAATAGTCGGCAAGCGAGTCAATCGTGCGGGCAAAACCCGTCACGGGGAAGCCGAAAATCCGCAGTTTCTGCGTGTTGCCCTGCATAATGTCGCGTTCAAACGATTCCTGATTCAAACTGACGCTTTCATTGACCAAGCGCTGTAACAGCGAACGCTTCATCAAAATCATATTGAGGGAATAATCCACCTCGCCCGTGGTGTTCGGGGCAAGGGCAATGCGCTCAACGCGGTTGTCATCATTCAAATCGAGCTGCATAATATTGTCGAGCTTCGGCAAAATGCCGCGCTTGCAAACCACGGAAATATCCGCATTGTTGTCGGTGTGGAACTGCATCAGCTCCGCAATGTCCAAATTCAACACCACATTGCAGTCGGACAGCAGCACATACTCCTCATTCGAGCGCGCAATAAAGCCCATCACACCGCGCAACATTTCGACGCGGTTGGTGTAGGTGCCCGTATTGCCCGCCGAGGAAAACGGCGGCAAAATGAACATACCCTCGGTTTTTCTCGACAAATCCCACGGCTTGCCCGTGCCGAGATGGTCCATTAAGGATTGATAATTGCTTTTGGTAATCACGCCGACTTTTTCAATGCCGCTGTTGACCATATTCGACAGCGCAAAGTCAATTAAGCGGTAGCGCCCGGCGAACGGCACGGAGCCCATGGTGCGAAGCCCCGTAATTTCGCTGAGGCACTCGTCATACTTATTGGAATAAATAATACCTAAAATATTGTTGCCCGTCATAGTCCTTACGCCTCCTCTACATCCGTGTCCACCATGGCTTTCGGTGCAACGCGCGCGCCTTTATGCACGGTCACACCCGCGCCGACCACCGCAACGCCCCAATCTTCGATATTCTGCATATCCTCGGGGCGTTCGCCGACCACGGCGTTTTCCTCTATCACGGCGTTTTCGGCGACGATGGCATACTGCACCACCGCGCCCGCTTTAATCACCGTACCGGGCATCACAATGGAGTCGCGCACCACGGCACCCGCCTCCACGGTGACATTGTGGAACAAAATGGAGAAATCCAATTCGCCGTAGACCTGCGAGCCCTCGCCGATCATCGAGTTTTGCACGGTGGCGGTCGGTGCCACATAATGCGGCGGCGCAGTCGGCGTTTTGGAGTAAATTTTCCAAGTCGGGTCGGACAAATCCAAATCCACTTTCGGATTTAACAAGTCCAAATTCGCTTCCCAAAGGCTGTCAATCGTGCCGACATCCTTCCAATAGCCGTCAAACAGATAGGCATACATTCTTTCCCCTGCACTGTGCATGGCGGGAATGACATCGTGCCCGAAATCGTTCGAGGAATTGGGATTTGCCTCATCGTCAATCAAATACTGCCGCAGTTTGCTCCAAGTGAATATGTAAACGCCCATAGACGCTTTATTGCTGCGCGGATTTTTCGGCTTTTCCTCAAATTCGGTGATTTTGTTGTCTTCATCCACGAGCATCAAGCCGAAGCGCGAAGCCTCCTCCCACGGAACTTCGAGCATCGCAATGGTGCAGGCGGCGTCTTTTTCTTTATGGTAGGCGAGCATTTTGGAATAATCCATTTTATAAATATGGTCGCCCGACAAAATCGCCACATATTCGGGATTGTAGCGGTCAATAAAGGTTATATTCTGGTAAATCGCGTTTGCCGTGCCTTTATACCACTCCGACCCTTTAATCTGCTGATAGGGCGAGAGAATATGCACGCCGCCGTTGGCGCGGTCCAAATCCCACGGTTGCCCGTTGCCGATATAATCGTTTAATTCGAGGGGCTGATACTGCGTCAGAACACCGACGGTGGAAATGCCCGAATTCACACAGTTGGAAAGCGGGAAGTCGATAATTCTGTATTTGCCGCCGTAGGGAACGGCGGGTTTTGCAATGTTCTTTGTGAGAATGCCCAGGCGCGAGCCCTGCCCGCCTGCCAGCAACATTGCAATGCACTCCATTTTGCGTGCCATATTTTTGCCTCCTTATGAGAATTGAAAACACAGGAATACAGTTTACCGTGTTTTCTTTAAATAGATTGTCGAAAGCGGCGGTAAATCCAAAGAAATACTTTGCTCGAAGCCGTGCATATTGATGGCATCGGCTTTGATTTTTTCTTTATCGCCGCGCCCCTCGCCGCCGAACGCGGTATCGTCGGAATTGAAGAACACCTTGTAACTGCCTTTTTTCGGTACGCCGATACGGTAATCGGTGCGCTCGACATTGGTGAAGTTGCAAACGGCAATGATTTCCTTACCCGATTCGTCAATGCGGCGGAACGCGATGACGGAATTGTCTTTATCGTCGGAGGAAATCCATGAGAAGCCCTCCCACGAGTCATCGACCTCCCACAGCGGTTTGGTCTTTTTGTAAAGCAAATTGATTTCGCGGAAGTAATTTTGCAGTGCGCGGTGTTGCGGGTAGTCGAGCAACAGCCAATCCAAGCCCTGCTCGTAATTCCACTCGATAAACTGCCCGAACTCCTGCCCCATAAACATCAGTTTTTTGCCGGGGTGTGCCATCATATAGCCGACGAACGCGCGCACGCCTGCGAATTTTTCCTCGTATGTGCCGGGCATTTTGTCAATCAGCGACTTTTTGCCGTGCACCACCTCATCGTGCGAAATCGGCAGGACGAAGTTTTCGGAAAACGCGTAAAACAGCGAAAAGGTGATGCAATCGTGGTTGTATTTGCGGAAGAAGCCGTCTAAGGAGAAATAGCGCAGAATGTCGTTCATCCAGCCCATATTCCACTTGAAGTTAAAGCCCAAACCGCCCATAAACACGGGCTTTGAGACCATCGGCCAGGCGGTGCTTTCCTCGGCAATCATTAAGGCGTACGGGTAATCGCGGAAAATGTTTTGGTTGAGTTTTTGCAAAAACTCGACTGCCTCTAAATTCTCGTTCCCGCCGTTTTTGTTGGCAATCCACTGCCCGTCGTCACGGTCATAGTCGAGATACAGCATCGACGCCACCGCGTCAATACGCAAGCCGTCCACATGAAATTCGCGCAACCAGAACACCGCGCTCGACATTAAGAACGAACGCACTTCGTTTCTGCCGTAGTCGAACACGCGCGTGCCCCACGCATAATGCTCACCCTTGCGCGGGTCGGGGTACTCGTACAGCGGTTCGCCGTCAAATTCGTAAAGCCCGTGCGCATCCTTCGGGAAGTGGGCGGGTACCCAATCCAATATCACGCCAAGCCCCGCGTTGTGGCAGGTGTCGATTAAGTACATCAAATCCGCCGGCGTGCCGTAGCGCGAGGTGGCGGCAAAATAGCCCGTCACCTGATAGCCCCACGAGCCGTCATACGGATATTCCGTCAGCGGCATAAACTCAATGTGCGTATAGCCCATTTTTTTGACATACGGCACCAATTCGTCTGCAAGCGCGCGATAGGAATAGAAATTGCCGTCGGGATACTGCTTCCACGAGCCCGCGTGGATTTCATAAATATTGACGGGCGATTTATACACATTTTGCTTGCCGCGCGCGGCGCACCAATCGCCGTCCGTCCATTCGTAGCAATTTTCCAACTCGTAATATTTGGTCGCCGTGCCCGGACGCGTTTCCATATGCACGCCGTAGGGGTCGCATTTCATGGTCACCTTGCCGTTTTTGGAGACGATGCGGTATTTGTAAATCGCATACGGCGACATCTCGGGCAAGGTGAGTTCCCAAACGCCGTCGCTGTCGGGCACATCGTGCATGACCGCATTATTTTCGTTCCATTCGTTAAAATCGCCGACCACGCTCACAGAAGCGGCGTGCGGCGCCCACACGCGGAAGGTAACGCCCGCGGGGGATTTATGTGCGCCGAAATATTCGTATGCACGCGCGTTACTGCCCTCATGGAACAGGTACAGCGGCACCTCGTGCTCACTTTTCGGCTTTTTGTTTGCTTGTTTCGGCATAAACATAACCTCTTTGTAAACTCGGAAAAACAGCGCTTTTCCTCCTATATACCCGTATTTTAACAAAGGCGGGGTTATTTTGCAAGTGGTTTTTGACATTTTTATCAAAATTTTCAAAACGCGCCTTACAGCCGTTTGTGCACTTTGTTACAAAATTCACGCGGTTTTTGACACATTTCCGCAGAAACCGCGTGCCGCATAGGGCAATTCGGCGAGGGGGGTAAAATAAATTGGGGTTTGTGTTTGTAGGGGCGGGTTTCCACGCCCGCCCGTGAATTTTGATGTTATTTTGCGGA
>JBJEPV010000050.1:0-14421 GCA_051881415.1 Candidatus Fimenecus sp. | reverse complement strand
ACGGGAGAGTCTTTTAACTCCCGCAATGTAATTTCACGAAACATACCTGTCACTCCTATGCAAAAATTCTTGTATTATCATAATACGAAACGCGCGGAAAATCAATGCCGAAAATTTTTGCTGCCGATAAAATTGACGAAGCACCGGCAAAATTGCCGATGCTCCACTTTTTTATATGATAAACATCCTTTCGCGCCGCGCACAGGCCTTATGCGCGTCTCTGCGGAAACTGATTAGTTGCCGTAGCCGTATGCGCCGAACGGATTGTAATAACTGTTTTGCGTTACGGGTTCCGTTGTGCCTTTATCCTCAACCAACTTGACCTTCACTTCAAAGTCCGTAACTGTATAATTGTTTTTGGTGTCTACACGGCAAATCGTCAGCGTAATTTCATCGCCTACGGAAGAATTCTCTATTAAATCGGCAAGCACATTCGTGCTTTCGAGATCCTTCCCATTGACTTTTGTAATCATATCGCCGGACTGCACCTCTGTATTCACCAAAGCACTGTCGGAATTGATGGACTGAATGACCACCGTGCCCGAGGGCAAATGATTTGCGCCCACAATCATACTGTACATTTGGTTGGAGGAGGCGGGAAAATAATTGATACCCAATTTTGCACGGTTGGAAACATAGCCGTTTTTCACGATTTCATCGAACACCTCTTTGACCGTGGTGCTCGGCACGGCAAAGCCCATACCCTCATAACTTGTGCTTGCGATTTTGGAAGAATTGATACCGACTATTTGCCCGTATGCATTGACAAGCGCGCCGCCGGAGTTGCCGGGGTTAATCGCCGCCGTATGCTGAATGCAAAGCATTTCATAGCCGATTTCACTGTTTACGGGGCGCGAAATTGCCGAAACCATACCGTTGGTAAATGAGCCGGCAAACGCCACGCCGCCGGGATTGCCTATCGCATAGACCGTCTCGCCGACGGAAAGCTTGTCGGAATCCCCAAGCTCTGCCGCCGTAAGCCCCGTTGCGCGAATGCGCAACACGCCGATGTCCGTTCTCGTATCGTACCCGACAATCGTTGCGTCATATTGCGTTTCATCGAACAACTGTACCTTAACCGTGCCGCCGTCGTTAATCACATGCGCACAAGTGACAATATAGGTATACGTGCCTGTGGGGTCCTCGCCGATAATCACGCCCGAACCTTCGCCCGCAAGCGCGGTGTTGCTGTACGCACTGCTGCTGTATACCAAAATACCGACGGAGCTCTCCTTGACCTTTTCATATACGCCTTTGGCAGTCAATTCGCCGTTTTCCCCGGTTTCAGAGGCGGTCGGCGTTTCCTGAATGGTGGCAGACGGTGCATTTTCCGCGTCGATTTTTTTTGGCGTATTCCCGTCCTTTGAGAAAGCGACTGCCGCCGCAACAACCGCACCGACTAAGCACACGGCAACCACAGCCAAAAAGATTGCCAAGCCTTTTTTCTTGTGCTTTGAGCCGTTCGGATTGATTGTTTTCTTTTCCTTTGGCGGCTGCGGCGCACCGTAATACACATAGTTCGGATTTGCGCCGTTTTGCCCCATCGGGCCGCTGTGATAAAAACTGTTCGCATAAGACGGCTGCTGTGTATTTTGCGTATATTGCGCTTTGTTTGTATACGGATAGCCGACATTCGGCTGTGCACCGTTTTCTTGCTGTGCACCGTTTACGGGCGGCGTTTGCGCGCCCGACGGTTCGACAGATTTTTGCACGGGTTCTTCTGCCGTGGTTTGTTTATCAAATTCTTCGTTCATACAGAACGCCTCCGTATTGGATTCTTTACATACTCTATCATAAAAACCACTTGTTAACCGGATATTAACGGTAATTGAAGTTTTTTAGAAATTTCCTACGCCTGCGCGGTCGGCTGTTCATTCGGAATGGTAAACGAAAACTCCACAAACGCATTTCCGTCGCTTTGCGCCTGAATGGTACCGCCGTGCATTTCAATAATCGTCTTACAAATATATAAGCCCAAGCCCGCACCCTTTGTGTCATAACTGCGGGATTTGTCCACCTTGTAAAAGCGCTCAAATACCCGCGACAGTTCCTCGGAGGAAATGCCGGAGGTACCGGTGTTGCGAATCGCCACAGTGGTGTTTTTCGCATCTTGCCGCACGCTGACAAAAATCACACCGTTTTCCGTAAATTTGACGGCATTGTCCACCAAATTGTAAATCACTTGATGCAACATATCGCGGTCAGCGTGAATAACCGTCGGTGAAAGCGCGTCTAAGCCCTGAATGTCGATGTGCTTTTTCTCAATCAGTTGCTCAAAATTGAGCATGGTATTGAAAATTTCCTGGCATAAATCAAACGGCTTCGGTTGCAAGCGCAGTTCGCCCGCTTCGATTTTCGACATATTCAGCATTGTCGTAACGAGTCTCGATAACCGCTTGGTTTCGCCGGAAACAATTTCCAAATAGTGTTTTTCCTTTTCAGGCGGAATGGTGCCATCCAAAATGCCGTCGATAAAGCCGCCGATAGTGGTCATCGGGGTTTTTAATTCGTGCGAAACATTGGCGACGAAGTTGCGGCGCGAACTTTCCTGCGTGGCAAGCGAGCTTGCCATACGGTTAAACGCCGATGTCAGCTCCGCCAATTCATCACTGCCGCTGACCGCCACGCGCGGGCTGAAATCGCCCGTAGCATAGGCTTTTGTGGCTTTTGACATTTCCTTTAAGGGATGGATTAAATTGACTGTAAACAGATAGATGATGATAAAACCAATCGCAAGCGCCATCAAGGAAGCAAACAGGAACATACGGATAACATCCAGCACATACCCTTTAAAGTTCATACTGATAGGCTCGACCGCCAACACATATCCGGCAATTTGCCCGTTGACGCGCACCGACTCTATCGCCGTCAAATGCGTTGTATCGAACATATCGCCCAGCTTGCCGCGCTCATAATAGCCTTTGTCGCTCGCTTTTTGCAAAATCTCCTGCGGGACGCGGTAGGTGTCATGTATACTGCACTGCCCGCCCGCGGCAACCTCGTAGCCGTTGGACAAAAGGTCTTTACACAAAATCACCTTGCCGTTCGGGTCGCACATAAACACATCGGCATCAATCGCTTCGGACGCCGTTGTCAGGTTGTTGCAAATAAACACCACCGAGCCCTGCGGATTGTCCCGCAGCCAAGAGCCGAGCACCTCCGCCGTGGAGGTCGCCACATTTTTGGCATTTTCTTTGAGCAAAACCGTTTTCTGATTTGTCCAATAATTGATCACAAACACGCCGAGCGTTAAGCCCAACACCAAAAAGCAGGTAAACACCATCAGGCTGAACACGGTAAAATATTTGACAAACAGCGACTGATGACTGAATTTGTGCACCGCGCGCTTTGCCAGCGTTTTCAGTTTGTTTTCTCGCATAACGGTGCCTTATTCCTTCGTTTCAAATTTATAGCCGACGCCCCAAACGGTTTTCAGTTCCCATTTGTCGGAAACGCCCTCTAATTTTTCGCGCAAGCGTTTGACATGGACATCCACCGTACGCGAGTCGCCGTAGTAATCAAACCCCCAAACCTCGTCAAGCAACTGGTCGCGCGTGAACACGCGGTTCGGGTTGGAGGCGAGATGGTAAATCAGTTCGAGCTCTTTGGGCGGCGTATCCACCGGCACACCCTTGACCTTCATTTCGTAATTGGTCAAATTGACCGAAAGGTTCTCAAAATTGACCTCTTTCACGGTATCCGTTGCGGCCGCAGCGCCCGTACGGCGCAACACCGCTTTGATGCGCGCCACCATTTCTTTGGTGTCAAACGGCTTGGTCATATAGTCGTCCGCGCCGAGTTCCAACCCTAAAACCTTGTCAAAGGTTTCGCCTTTGGCGGTGAGCATAATAATCGGTTTGTCCGAAAATTTGCGGATTTCTCGGCAGACCTGCCAACCGTCTAATTTCGGAAGCATAATATCGAGAATCATCAAATCGGGGTTCTCCTGTTTAAAGGCGTTGACCGCTGAAACACCGTCGTTGACGATTTTGACGGCATACCCCTCTTTTTCAAGATACAGCCGCAGCAGTTCACAGATGTTAGAGTCATCGTCTACCACTAAGATTTTTTCATTCGGCATTTCTACCACCCTTTCGTCATATAAACGAGTTTATAAGAAAAGTTTATCGGGAAATTGCAAATAGGTTGTGAACAAAGAACAAAGCATTTGTAAAAAATACCATCCGAAACCGCGCGCTCGAATGGTATTTTGGGATTTTATTTGAGCGATGCCAGTAAGCCGCCTTTTTGAATGATATTTTGAATAAACGGCGGGAACGGCTCTGCTTTATAGGATTTCCCAGTTGTGAGATTTGTAATCACACCGCTGTCAAAATCCACCGCGACCTCGTCGCCGTTTCGGATTTCTTCCCCCGCTTCGGGGCACTCCAAAATCGGCAAGCCGATATTTAACGCGTTGCGGTAGAAAATGCGCGCGAAGTTTTTGGCGATGATGCACGAAACGCCCGACGCTTTAATGGCAATCGGCGCGTGCTCCCGCGAAGAACCGCAGCCGAAGTTCACGCCTGCCACCATAATATCGCCTGTATGCACCTTGTTGACAAACGCCTTGTCAATATCCTCCATACAATGCGCCGCGAGTTCTTCGGGCTTTGCGGTGTTGAGATAGCGCGCGGGGATAATCACATCGGTATCCACATGGTCGCCGTATTTATGTACTTTACCTTGAATTTTCATAATGTAGCCGTCCTTTCTCAGTCGAGTTCACACGGGCAGGAAATTTTGCCCGTCACAGCGGAAGCCGCCGCCACATAGGGGGAGGCGAGATACACTTCGCTGGTGGGGTGCCCCATACGCCCGACGAAATTGCGGTTGGTGGTGGAAACCGCGCGTTCCCCTGCCGCCAAAATACCCATATGCCCACCGAGGCACGGTCCGCAGGTCGGGGTGGAGACAATCGCACCCGCCTCGACAAAGATTTTGGCAAGCCCTTCGTCAATGCACTGCATATACACGGTCTGTGTGGCGGGAATGACGATGCAACGCACGCCGTCTGCGACTTTTCTGCCTTTTAACACGGACGCCGCCGCGCGCATATCTTCAATTCTGCCGTTGGTGCAAGAGCCGATCACCACTTGGTCGATTTTGATGTCGTCAATCGAGTCTACCGTATGGGTATTCTCGGGCAGATGCGGGAACGAAACCGTGGGTTTTAATTCGTCTAAATTGATTTCAATCACTTCGTCATATTCGGCGTCTGCATCCGCTTCAAAAATCACGGGCTTTCTGTCCGTTCTGCCGTTCATATAGGCAAGTGTTTTTTCGTCCACGGGGAAAATGCCGTTTTTCGCGCCGCATTCAATCGCCATATTGGCAATGCAGAATCGGTCGTCCATCGACAGGTTTTTGATGCCGTCACCCGTAAATTCCAGCGAACGGTAGCGCGCGCCGTCCACGCCGATTTTGCCGATTAAGTGCAAAATGACATCTTTACCGCTGACATATTTTCGGAAATTGCCCGTAATCACGATTTTGAGTGCCGGCGGGACTTTAAACCACGCTTTGCCCGAAATCATACCTGCCGCCATATCGGTAGAGCCGACGCCCGTGGAAAACGCACCGAGTGCGCCGTAGGTGCAGGTGTGCGAATCCGCGCCGATCACGGTGTCGCCCGAAATGACAATGCCCTGTTCGGGGAGCAGGGCGTGCTCAATGCCCATTTTGCCGACATCGAAAAAGTTTTGAATGCCGTATTCCTTTGCAAAGGTGCGCACCTGTTTGCAGTTTTCGGCGGATTTAATATCTTTGTTGGGGGTGAAATGGTCCATCACCAACGCGATTTTGTTTTTATCGAATACAGAGGAAAAGCCCTTGCTTTCCATTTCGTGAATGGCAACGGGTGAAGTGACATCGTTGCCCATTACCAAATCCAAATTGACTTCAATTAACTGCCCTGCCGAAACGGAGTCTACCCCCGCGTGGGCGGCAAGGATTTTTTGCGTCATTGTCATGCCCATAAACTACAATCTCCTTTTATTCCACAATACCGTTGATGTTGGTGTCGCCCTTTTCGAGCGCCGTAAGACCGGAGCGCGACAGTTCAATAATGCCGTGCTTGGTCATTTTTTCAATAAATTTGTCGATAAGTGCCGTAAGCCCCGTCAGCTCCGCCGTGATGGTGGTGTGGCCGATGTCCTTTACCTTGCCGCCGAAGCCGTTGATGGTTTTTAACACAGCGGTACGCTGGCTGTTGGTGGCGTGCACCTTGATAAGCAACAATTCGCTGGAAATAAGTTTGCCCTCGTTGAGTTTTACAACTTTAATCACATCTTCGAGTTTGGAAAGTTGCTGTTCCACCTGCATAAACTTGTACGGCTCCACATCGGAGACGATGGTGATGCGCGAATACAGCGGATTTTCGGTTTCGGCAACCGTAAGGCTTATCACATTGTAGCCGCGGCGCGCAAAAAGGCTTGCCACGCGCAACAGCACACCCGTGCGGTTGTAAACGAGCGCCGAAAGAAAGATGCGTTCCAATTTGTTTTCCTGTTTGATTTCTGCCATTTGCTTTTTACCTCCTATTCTGCGGAGAACTTAAAAATTGTTGTGGAAATAAACGGGTGGTCGGGCGTAAACGCGCACGGGAGAAATTCCGCGTGATTGAGCGCGTCGGGGAAATACTGCGTTTCAAGACAAAAGCCCTGCCGATAGTTTAACGGCTTGCCCGCCTTGCCAATCTGTGTGCCGTCCATATAATTGCCGATATACAGCTGTACACCCGGCAAATCGGTGTAGCCGCGCATCACGCGCCCCGTTT
Source organism: Candidatus Fimenecus sp. (assembly GCA_051881415.1). GTDB lineage: Bacteria > Bacillota > Clostridia > Oscillospirales > Acutalibacteraceae > Fimenecus. Next base: position 7,643 of record JBJEPV010000050.1, on the reverse strand, counting down.
TCGGCTCGTATACGCGCGCAAACTGTTTCACGGTACCGTCATAATTTTCAATTTGGAAATTATGGTCATAGCCGATGCCGATTTTGAGTTGCTCGTCGTCGTGACGGACATCCCTGCCGATTTTTTTCGGCAGTCTGAAATCAAACGGCGTGCCCGCGACGGGGCGGATTTCGCCTGTCGGGATACAGTCGGTATCGGTGGGGGTGTAGGCATCGCAGAACAACTGCAAAACGTGCTCGGTAATCTGCCCGCCGTCAAAGCCCTCTAAATTAAAATAGGCGTGGTTCGTGACATTGATTGCCGTTTTGCGGTCGGGCACACATTCATAATGAATGGTGACGGCGTTTTCGTCGTCAAACGAGAAGGTCACCGCATTTTGCACATTGCCGGGGAAACCCTCGTTGCCGTCCGCGCTGAAATAGGTAAACTTCACGGCATTGTCGCCGACAATTTCGCTTTGCCAAACGGCTTTGGCGTATTCGTGGTTACCGTGCAAAGTAAATTTGCCGTTGACATTTTTGGTAATTTGATAATTTTCGTCGTCTATGGTAATGCCCTTGCCCGCAATGCGGTTGGCAACTCTGCCGACAGTGCGCCCTTGCGAATCGGTGCAAAGTTCCTGCCCCGCCATAGTGTCAAAGCCGACCAAAACATCATTGAGATTGCCGTCGCGGTCGGGCACGACGATTTTGTTTAAGGTTGCGCCGTAGGCAACAAGTTCAATATAGGCGCCCGCGCTGTTGGTTATGGTAAAGGACGGCACTTCGACACCGTTTTCGGTTGTACCGTACAAGGTCTTTTCGATTTTCACCTGTTCCACCCCATTTTAAAACTGTTTTAATAAGTATAGTATTCACACGGCGGATTGTCAAGAAAATCGACGGGATTTTATTGACTTTTTGCCCGTTTGAAGGTATGCTTACAATAGGATTTTATCAAAAATACCGTTCCCATTTCACGCAAAAGGAAGTGAACGCTTTGGACGCGTTTTTAACACAGTTTGAATACCTCACCCGCTATTTGCTTGCGGGGCTTGCGGTGTTTATCATTTTGCGGTGCGTGGTGTCTCTGTTCCGTCTGCGCCCGCACCGAGAGGTCTTGGCAACGCTCGTAAATCTTGCCGACGACAGCGAAATCGAAATCGAAAACTGGGAAACCTCCGTCGGGCGCAGTCGCTCGTGTGATATTGCGCTTCGCAAATACGGCACGGTATCGCGCTTTCACGCGGTGTTGGCACTTCGCAAAGAGGGCTGGTTTGTCTTTGACACCGAATCGAAAACGGGCGTATATGTCAACGGCGAGCAAATCCGCCGTTCTGCCGAAGTGAAGGACGGCGACACCATATCCTTCGGCAACGCGGTGATGCGGTTTCAGTCGAACGGCTACGGCGAAGAAAGCGGCGACGGCGCTGTGGCAGACTTCACCTCTGCCGCGCGACTTGTCAATTTGGCGGACAACAGCGTGTTTTATTTGCACGGCAGTTGCCTGTTCGGGCGTGACCGCCACTGCAACATCTGTTTGCCTGTGCGCGACATCTCCCCCGAACACGCGGAAATCTATTTGGCACGCGACGGCTGGACGGTCGCCGACTTAAATTCCGAAAGCGGCACATACTTAAACGGCGAGCTGGTGTTCGGCGCGTACCCGTTGTATGACGGCGATATTGTCTCTTTGGGCGAATACAGTTTTATGTTCAGAGAATAAGAGGAACAAACCATGAGCGAGAACAAAAAGAAAAAACGCAGAAAGGCATACCGCAAGCCCGTGAATTGGCTGTTTTTACTGCTTTTGATGACGGTGTTTCAGGTTGTCTGTATGCTGCAAATCTATATTAACGGCACGCAGGAAAGCGATGTCACGCTGTTTACGGTGTTCGGCGTGTATATTGCCGCGGAATGGATGTACTTCTTCGTTTGCGGCATTCTGTTGCGGCGCAAAAGTTTTGAAATTGAGTTGATTGCCTTTTTCCTAACGGGTATCGGGCTTTCTTTAACCACCAGCGTTTACCCCGACAAGGCGTACACGCAGTTGGCGGCGGTGTTAATGGGCATCGGCGTATTTGCGGTGATGCTTTGGATTTTAAGCGACACCAAGCGCGTCATCCGACTGCGTATGCCCGTTGCCGTGCTTGCGATTTTGGCACTGGTCGGTACGCTCGTTATCGGTACGGAAATCAACGGCGCGAAAAACTGGATTGTATTGGGCGGCGGCGCGCTGTCCGTGCAGCCGTCGGAGCTTGTGAAAATCGCGTTTGTATTTGTCGGCGCGGCAACCTTGGAGCATTTGCAGTCCACACGGAGTTTAACCAAATACCTCGCCTTTGCGCTCGGGTGCATCGGGTGTCTGTTTTTGATGAAAGATTTCGGCACGGCGCTGATTTTCTTCTTTACCTTTATTGTGATTGCGTTTTTGCGCTCGGGCGACATCAAAACCATCTTTTTGGTGTGCGCGGCGGCGGTTTTGGGTGCATTCGGCATCATCACCTTTAAGCCGTATGTGGCAAAGCGGTTTGAATCGTACCGCCATATTTGGGAATACGCCACCACCAGCGGCTACCAACAGGTGCGCCTGCTGATTTATTCCGTCAGCGGCGGTCTGTTCGGGCTGGGGCTCGGCAACGGAAAGCTCCGCAATGTCTACGCCGCGACCGAGGATTTGGCGTTCGGTATGGTCTGCGAGGAATTCGGTATCATCATTGCCTTTGCGGTGCTGTTGTCCTTTGTCGCATTGGTGGTATACAGCATTCGCTATGCACAGGCGGCGCGTTCCTCGTTTTATTCGATTGCGGCGTTGGCGGCTTCGTCTCTGTTGCTGTTCCAAGCGGCGTTGCACGTGTTCGGCGTGACCGATTTACTGCCGTGGACGGGCGTTACGCTCCCCTTTATTTCGCGCGGCGGTTCCAGTATGATGTGCTGTTGGGGCTTGGCGGCGTTTATCAAGGCGATTGATGTGCGCACTTACAAGCGATATGACAAGGTTTTAAAAGACGGTAAGGAGGCAGCGAAATGAAAACCATTTCCAGACGCGCGTGGATTTTATACGCGTTGGTGCTCGCGTTCCTTGCAGGGCTTTGTATCTTGTTTTATACCTTTTTCACAAACGCCGACAGCTGGGCGATGAAAAAAGCCAACCGCCATTTGTATAGCGGCAGTACCTTAACGGCGGCGGGTGCGATTACCGATGAAGCCGGCGCAATTTTGGCAGACACGGTAGACGGTCAGCGCGTCTATAACGAGGACAAGACCGTCCGCACCGCCACCTTGCATGTAGTCGGCGATGCCGAGGGGTACATTGCCACGGGCGTGCAGACATCTTATAAAGATACGCTTACAGGCTATAATTTTGCCGACGGCATTTATGACATTAAAAAATACGGCAAGGGCAATGATATTCAACTTTCCGTAAACGCCGAGCTGTGTGCCACAGCCTACGAAGCCCTCGGCAAAAACAAGGGTACGGTAGGCGTGATGAATTACAAAACCGGCAAGCTCGTTTGTGTGGTATCAAATCCGTCGTTTGATATTCAAAACAAACCGACTGAAAATATCAACAACGACAAAACCGGCGCGTATGACGGCGTGTATTTAAACCGCTTTTTCTCCGGCGTTTACACCCCCGGCTCGACCTTTAAGGTGATTACCGCCGCTTCGGCGATTGATAATATAGCGGATATTGACAGCCAAACCTTTAAATGCAAAGGCAGTTACCCCATTGACGGCGGGTCGGTCAAGTGCCTGGACACGCACGGTACGGTGAATTTTGAACGCGCCTTAAATGTTTCGTGCAACAGCGCATTCGCGCAGATTGCCTTACAGCTCGATAAAGAGAATTTGCAGGCAACTGCCGACAGCCTCGGGTTTAACCAAAGCTATAAAGTCGGCAACATTCGCCTTGCCAAAAGCAGTTTTGATGTCACCGCCGCTACGCAGTTAGACCTCGGCTGGGCGGGCGTCGGGCAATACACCACGCTCGTAAACCCCTGCCATATGCTAATGATTACGGGCGCGATTGCGAACAACGGGCAGGCGGTAAACCCCTATTTGGTCGAGAGAATTACCACCCAAAAGGGAAAAACCGCGTTCGAGGCAGAAATAACGGCGGGACAGCAAATGTTCTCGGCCAACACGGCACAAAAATTGCAGGAAATGCTTCGTTCCAATGTAAAAAATTATTACGGTGACAGCAAGTTTAAAAATTTGGAAATGTGCGGCAAAACGGGTACTGCCGAGGTTAGCTCCGATGAGGGCGGCACAAAACCGCACGCGTGGTTTATCGGGTATTCCGCCCGTGAGGATTTGCCCTTTGCAATTGTGGTTGTCGTGGAAAACGGCGGGGGCGGCAGTTCGGTCGCCATCCCCGTGGCAAATAAAACCATGCAAAAAGTTGCGGATTTGTACGGGACAAAATAAGCAGTAGAGCGGCGTGGTTTTGCCCATTCAACCGTGTAAATGCAAATACAAATTGGGGTTTGTGTTTGTGTTTATATGGTAGGGCGGGGTCTTGACCCCGCCGTAGGGTTCGATGTAAATTAACGGCGGGGGCAAGCCCCCGCCCTACCCTAAAAAATGCATTTCGTGCGTAGGGAACGGTCTTGACCGTTCCGCGAAATCACATCAAAATTCGCGGGCGGGCGCGGAGACCCGCCCCTACAACGGGTCGTCGAGGACGCCGACCCCTACACACGCATTGTCCTTCTGAGCCGTTAGGCGCAGAAGGACAGAGAGATTTTTCGGCTGTCACCTACGAATGACCCGAACACGGGCGGGCACATATTCTGCCTGTCCATTCCACATTTAAAAACCCCGCAGGAAACAGCAGAATTGCTGTCGCCTGCGGGGCTTTGCATTTTTAAAAGCGCTTGAAAGCACATTATTGTATATGTACCGCGTCGAGTGTATCGTTTGCCGCCGTGCCGTCAAACCGCACAAGGGAAAGATTGTCACAGTTTTCCGCGTCGAGCGCATAGGCGTATTCGTCGCAAACCGTGCCGAAGCGTACCTTTGTCTTTTCAACGGTCACATTGTCGGCATACCGTAAAAAGAAGCCTGCGTTTTTGTGGCTCTCCACGCCGTAATCTATGCACGGGCGCAAATCATACAGCCCGCACGCCCATTTGGAAGTTTTTGTCACTTCCACCTGCACATTTTCAAAGGAAATATCCTCTAAATGATTGTTTGCGTTGCCGTGCAACAGCACGCCGTTTTCCCCTTTGCAGGTGATATTTTTAAACCGAATATTTTTAATTTTCCCCGATTTTGTATTGTTGTCACGGTTAAAAGTGGTCAAAACAATCGGCTCTGCCGTGCCCCACCAATCGGGGCAGAAACGGCGCGTTTCAATGATAATGTCGGAATACGAAACATTTTCCACATTGCCGCCGTCACGGATTTGAATGGACAGCCCGCGGTTGCTTCTCGAAATGATGCAGTTGGAAACGAGCACATTGCGAAAATCGCCCACGCCTTCTGTGCCGATTTTGATTGCCGCCGAGGTGGAAATCAGCGTACAGCCCGAAATCACAATGTTCTCGCACGGGCCGTATTCCGCATTGCCTTTCGAGGTCTTTAAGCAAATGCAGTCGTCCGCACACTCTATATGGCAGTTCGTAATGCGCACATTCGAGCAATGGTCGGGGTCAATGCCGTCGGAGTTGGCAACATCCAAATCGTTCAAAATGCGAATGCTGTCAATACGCACATCGTCACAGCCTGCGGGGTGGAGCGTCCAAAACGGTGCGTCCGTAATCGTAACATCGCGCACGGTGATGTGGTTGCTTTTTTCCATATAAATCACCGTCGGACGCGGGTAAAAATCGCCCGTGACATAGTATTTATCTTTTCGTTTAACGAAACTGTGCCCGTTTGCGTCAATCACACCCTCACCCGAAATGGTGCAACCGTCTGCTTGAAAACCGTATAAAAATACGAAAGACGGTTTGCCCGTGACGGGGTTGCCGACCAAGGCGGTTTTCGGGTCATTGATGCGCTCGCACGGGCGAATATAGCCGTTTATATCCGCAGTCGCCTTTAAGCGCGCGCCTTTTTGCAAATGCAATTCGACATTTTTGCGCAGTTGCAACGCGTCGCTGTAATAAGTTTTGCCGCTTGTAAGCACCACCGTGCCGCCGCCGTTTTGCGCCGCCGCGTCGAGCGCCGCCTGAATGGATTTTACATCGTTTTGCACACCGTCACCGTGCGCGCCGTAGTCCTCGGGGTAAAAATAAAGCATAACAACACCTTCGGAAATTTAAAATTCAATCTACTATACCACAATCCCCGCCGCAAGGCAATCATTTTTGCGTTGCGACGGGGAAATTTTCTCTTTTCGGCGGGGTGTGCAGGTTTGTCATGCTGAGGCGACAGCCGAAGAATCTCCTTTCGTACAGGCTGTGCTTTGTGCTGTTTGAGATTCTTCACTGCGTTCAGAATGACAAATTGGGGGTTGTGGGTGTAATTAACGGAACGGGCATTGCCCGTTCCCTACGCACGCAATACATTTTTGCGCGTAGTGGCGGGCTTCCACGCCCGCATAAAATCACATCAAAATCAGCGGGCGGGCGAACACAGTTCGCCCCTACGGTTGGATAGACAAACCCCAATTTTATACATAAAAATGCACACCGAAAAACATTTCGGTGCGCATTTTCGGTATATTCTTTTTTACTTATCGGTGATTTTGCGCTTACAGCAATTTTGCCGCGGCGGTGTCCATATAGACCTCGACATCGTGGTGGAACTGCAAAATCGACGCGGGACAACTGGGCGCGACCTGCCCGTCAATCATCGCTTTCATCGCGTCCGCTTTTGCACTGCCCGTGGCGATAAGCACAATCTTTTTCGCCTGCATAATCGAGCCGACGCCCATGGTAAGCGCGTAATGCGGCATCGGGTTTTCGTCAAAATATTGGGAATTTGCCTCAATCGTGCTTTCCGTCAGTTTCACCTTAAATGCGCCTTTGGTGAAATACGAGGACGGCTCATTAAAGCCGATATGCCCGTTTCTGCCGATGCCCAACAGCTGAATATCCACCCCCGCTTTTGCGAGTGCCTTGTCATACCGCTTGCACTCCGCTTCGACATCTTTGGCGTTGCCGTCCAAGAAATGCACATTCTCCTCTAAAATATCGGTGTGGTCGAACAGTTCTTTATGCATAAAGGTGTAATAACTGTTTTTATCCGACTTCGGCAAGTCCACATACTCGTCCAGATTATAGGTGCAAACCTGTTTTAAACTGACATTCCCTTTTTGACATTCGCCGTAAATATACTGATAGGTCGGCACGGGCGACGCACCCGTGGCAAGCCCCAAAACGATATTCGGCTTTTTCTGTATCGCTTCTACAAACAATTTGCCGACTGCCTCGCCGATTTGCGCGGCGTTTTCCATAACCGTGATTTTCATACGCTCACCTGCTTCACATTTTGAAACCATATTGTACCATATTTTTCCGCATTTGCAAACGGTTTTCAAAAGTTTTTCACTTTCTTGTCAAATCCGCCGAAAAATGCTATACTGCATACAACAGAGAAAAAGGAGTATCGGTATGCTGAAAAACGGCATTGACTTAGTAGAAATCGAGCGCGTGCGGCAGTCTTGCGAAAATCCGACATTTGTAAATCGCGTATTCGGGGAAAAAAGATCGG
>JBJEPV010000049.1:11853-14510 GCA_051881415.1 Candidatus Fimenecus sp. | reverse complement strand
AGAAATGCTTCGATATATTCCGAGGATAAAATCGTTTGAACCGTATCTGTCTCCCGGTAAAGATAATATCCGATTTCCCCCAACATTGCACGCTCTAACTGCGGCAAAAATGCCACCAGCAAAACCGCGCAAAGCACGACAACTCCGCCAACACTGCCCAACGCTATGAGAAGCGGCTTTTTGCGCGACTTTTTCGGTGCAGGCATCGTGCTCGCACCGTTGCTTCTCGAAGGCGGCGCTTGATAGGCATCGGAATTCGCAAAACGGAGTCGATTGCCGTTCGGCATGGGCATCTGTTTTACATCGCCGGTCGCCTTGGGCAACGGTGTGCCGCACACTTGGCAAACAGATGCCTGCGGCGAATTATTGGTTCCGCATTTTGGACAATACATATTTGTTTTCCCCTTTCAGGTGGATACCGTTTTCAATGTCAGGAAACGGTTTTTCTTGCAACAAAATCAGAGAGAATCGAGTCACAACTCCATTCATTCGTTTCGCCTTTAAAGACGACGGTTAAGGTTTGCACGCCGGAAACCGTGCAGGATACGCTTTGCGGTAAAACATCTCTGCCGATACGCGGCGATGTATATAAAAGCTTTCCGTCACCGTAAACCTCGAAATACTCATAGCCGTCCTGGCTCTTACACGCTTGACTGCGCGCCCACACACCGCTGATTGCATCATACTTTCCGCCGAGGTTATAGGTCACCGAGCAAGAGTTGATAGTTGCTCGGTTTCCCTGATGAAAAATCAGGCAATTCGGAAGCGTGTCCCCGGTGTTGGCGGTCGCATAATCCTCCGTGTCCAAATAAGCAGAGCCGGAAATATGTCTTTGCACACTCAGCATATTGTCAGAAATATACAATGGATGCGGAATATACAGTTGATAGTTCTCGAGCAGGGACTGATAATCGCCGTTTTCGGGAGCAAACTGCAAAGCGACCTGAATATTACCGATAGCAGCGTCAATATCTCCCTCATGGAAATATGTATCTGCCTGTTTTGCATATTTTTCTGCCGCGCTGTTCATAACTTGATTGATTTTTTCAGAGACGACTGCATTATTCGGCAACTTTTCCTGTGCTTTTAAAAGCAACTCCTTGGCAGAGGTAAAATCCTCCTGCGCCAAATATGCATCAACCCGTCCGCAAACTGCATTCAAATAGTTTTGCGTTTCCGTTTCAATCAATGCCTGTCCGCTTTCGTACATCGCATCTTCCGGGTCCATTTGTGAAAGCGCATTTACCGCTTGCAAATACAGTTCTTCGTTTTCACTCCCTTGTTCTGAAAGCCTTACCGCGCTGATGTAACTGTTTTTCGAGGTGTACATTTCCTCAATGCGCGTCAACAGCGTGCTGGATTTTGAAGCGAGATTTTGTAAATCCGCTATACCCGATACCATTTCGTAACCGTTTTCATTCTGAAAAACCGCCAATTCACTTTCCATGTTTTCGGCGTCTGTGTTTTCGGCAAAGGTTAATGCACGCACTTCGTCATAATGCGCCTGTAAATAGTCATATATACAGGTGTCATATTTGCGTTTTTTCTTTGCCTTTGATGACTGCATACTCACTTTCGTATACATCATCCGCACTTCACTTTGATTGCCGGTTTGCAACGCACGCTCAAAGCGGCGCACATCACGCCCCGCTAACAGTACCACGACCACAACAATCAAAGCCAAAGCAACAGCGCTGCACAGGCAAGGAATCAAAATTTTCACATTGACGCCTTTTTTGGCCCGCGCGCCAACATTGGTTGCGCGTCCCGCAGGCGGTACCGGTTGCGGCGGTGAAAGTCTTGGGGCAGGGGTAAAGATCTGCGCCGGCGCCGGGGTTCCCTGTGCGCCGGGCGGCACAACAGCAGAAACCGTTTTCTCGACTTCCATTCCGCAATTTTGGCAAACCGACTGCCCCTCAGAGATATGGGAACCGCATTTTCTACAAATCAACGCTATTCCTCCTGTTAAAAATTCAGTCCAAAAAATTCTCGGTAACAGTCTTTGTCCGCCACATACCCAAACACATCATATGCTTTCCCGAAAAACCACTCGTCACAGATTTCACAGCGATGCACACAAAGCAATAATACAACAGCGACCGCCGCCATAAGAAGCACGGCACCGATTACAATCAAAACAATCAGCAAAGTCTTTTTATTGTCCTTTGCGTGCGTCGGCGACTGCGCCGAAACAACCGGCGGGGCAATCGGCGCCTTGCGTGACGCAAAAGCAACTTGCCGTTGCGGTGCTTGTTTGGGGCTTGCCTGTTGCGGAACAGGTGTGCCGGGCATTTCATCAGCCAACACCGTTGTTGCGTTCGGGTCTGCGGGTTTTGTATACTGCGGTGCCGCATCGGACAACACCGTCGTCGCATTCGGGTCTGCGGGTTTTGTATACTGCGGTGCCGCATCGGACAACACCGTCGTCGCATTCGGGTCTGCGGGTTTTGTATACTGCGGTGCCGCATCGGACAACACCGTCGTCGCATTCGGGTCTGCGGGTTTTGTATACTGCGGTGCCGCATCGGACAACACCGTTGTCGCGTTCGGGTCCGCGGGTTTCGTATGCTGCGGTGCCGCATCGGACAACACCGTTGTTGCGTTCGGGTCTGCGGGTTTTGTATACTGCGGTGCCGCATCGGACAACACCGTTGTCG
>JBJEPV010000049.1:0-11753 GCA_051881415.1 Candidatus Fimenecus sp. | reverse complement strand
TCGGGTCTGCGGGTTTTGTATACTGCGGTGCCGCATCGGACAACACCGTTGTCGCATTCGGGTCTGCGGGTTTTGTATACTGCGGTGCCGCATCGGACAACACCGTTGTCGCGTTCGGGTCCGCGGGCTTCGTATACTGCGGTGCCGCATCGGACAAAACCGTTGTCGCGTTCGGGTCTGCGGCTTTCGCATACTGCGGTGCCGCATCGGACAACACCGTTGTTGCGTTCGGGTCAGCAGGCTTTGTATACATATCGGCAGGCATCGCTACCGATTGTTTCGGCTGTATGCGCGCCCCACACTTTGCGCAAAACTTTACATCTGCCGCAATTTCTGCATTGCATTTCGGACATTTCATATGGCTTTCACTACCTTTTATTCGGAAATTGCCGACCAAAAGCTACGCTTCAATCGGCAATTTCGTGTGTATTTCTCTACATATGGTTATGCATCAATCTTTTTTTTGCGTTTTACAACCAAAGCAACGGCAACTGCAACCACTGCCGCACCGCCCGCCAAGGAACCGACAAACAACGGTGTATTACTATACCAACGAATAAAGAGATTGGTGGTAACCAACACCTGTGCCTCTACGGCTTCTGCCGCCTGCCCTGCGGTGTCCTGTACGGAAACCGAAACGGTTTGCCAGTTCTTGCTTTCTGTTAAAACGATATGGTATTTTCCTGCATCATCCACAGTGTACTGCACGGGGTTTCCATCCACAGTGAAGGTCAAAGAGTCCACATTCACCTCATGGTTATCCGTCACTGCAAAAACAGCATCTAAACTTTCGGCTTTCGGACGGTTGTTTTTGCGTTCTGTCGTGTCCAAGGTTTCCGAAGTGATAACCGGCGGCACTTTATCGATAACAAATTCAATTTTCAGCTCTTTGCTTTCGTCTGTACTGTCGTTTTTGTTACCGGCGGCATCCACCGAGTAAATGGTCAGCGTGTAAACACTGTCATTTTCAAAATTCTTGGCAAAAATGGTATAGCGGTTAATTTTACCGATTTGCTCTAAGGTATAATCCACACCCTCCACAAGGGTTTTGCCTGCTTGGTCAGCCGTATACAGGGTGACAATGATTTGCGTTCTGTCCAAAGCGTTTACATTGATTTCCTCAATGACCAAATCCCCCGTAGAGGTGACATACCGCCCGTTGACATCCTGCGGTGCTGTTAAAACATAATCCGAACCGAAACGGTTGACAGAAAAATGCTTTTCTGCCGAAGCCGTTCTGCCGGCAAGGTCTGTCATTTCCACGCGCAAGGTGTAATCGCCGTCAAACAGCTTGTTATAGGCATTTTCCACCTTAGCATTCAAACAATTCAACGCATAATTCTTGGTATTTTCATCGCTCATGCTTTCCTGCAAACTTTCACTCCAAGAAACACGAATCGCATTGCCGTATTTGTCCGTACCACTCAGTGTCACTGTAATACGGTTAACATCGATGTTCTTGTCAAAGCAGGTAATCTTCGGCACGACATCGCCGTTAAAGGCAGAGCCGTTCGGGCCGTTGTCTGTATCGGTAATGGTCGGCATGGGGTCGGTATTATCGATATAGAACTCATCGCCTGCATAATCCGCCGCGTTGTTGCTTGCCATATCGGCAAACGCGATGTCAAAGGCATATTTGCCGTCTGCGGCATAGGTGATGGTCGCAGTATGCGTATCCCCGTTGTGCGTCCACACAGAGGTTGCCGGGAATGCAAACGGCGCACCGTCGTCATTTGCCGTACCGGTTACAAGCACGCGAGCGACATCAAAGTTGTGCTCCTGCACGGTAATTGTAGCAACACGCTGTGCATCATAGAAGTTTGTGCCGGTTTTCGAGGTGTTGTTATCATATACAACCGTAACCACCGGCAAGGTTTTGTCGATAGTAAAGGTTTCCGGCGCAACCGAGTCACCGTAATTTACGCCGTTATTTGCGTTTTCAGCGCGGTCGGTACAGGAAATCTTAAAGGTATAGTCCCCGTCTGCCGTGTAGGCAATCGTCGCTTGATACACATTGTTGTCGGGGTTGTTTTCGTCAATATTGACCGCTTCAAAGCCAACAAGCGTCGGAATCACACTGTCGGTGTTGGTGATTTCATACAGCACGCGCGCAATGTCCTCTTGCACGGAAACAAGATCAAGGTTGCGTTCCTGAATGGTAATGGTCGCAATACGGTCGGCGTTGAAATAGTCGGTGTATTGCGTGTCAGACTTGTTGTTGCTGTATTCCACATTAATAATGGGCGCGGTTGTGTCAATGCTGAATGTTTCCATAGCATCTGCCGCCGTATTCCCGGCTCGGTCAACCATATCCACAGTGAAATCAATATCGTTGCTGTTGTCGGTTACGGTAATGGTTGCAGAAAGTTGTGTAACCAAATTGTTATCAACCGCCTCAACCGTCCATACAACGCCGTCTGCCGAAAGCGTATCACCGACTGCATAATTGGTGCCGATGTTATCTTTTTGGTTCAGCACTGTCAGTGTACCCGAAAGTCCTGCGCCGACCTGAGAGGTCTGTGCCCAATGCACTGTACGAATACCCGAAATCGCATCCATAACAGTCACTTTTACCGCAACGGCACCGTTATAAAGCATCTGCCCTTTATTATCCGTCATATCGGAATCCGCTTTTTCAAGCACAATATGCGTTTCGGCATCGTGTTTATCCTGTGTTTCCAAGATTGTGCCGTTCGGGTGGATATAGCCGTCTGCATATCCGTTAGATGCCATAAAATCATCTGTATAAACATCATTCATATGCTCGGTATCCGCAGGGGTATTGCCCAAAACATCGGTCGGCATGACATAAATCTGCCCTTTGAAGTTTTCTTGAATTTGGATTTTCGCCGTTGTTTTTTCCGTATTTAATTCGGCTTCTGCAACAGGAGAAGTATTGCCGTCACTGTCTATCGTATAATATTGCACCTTGTCAACGCCGCTTGTCCATTGCACCGGAACGCGTGTTGCTTCTGTTGCGGCGGTTGTCGCCGCGTCGGTCAAATAAACCTCCAAGGTCGCTGCCTGTTTGAAATAATAACCGTAATCTGTAATTTCGACGGCCTCATTGCTCACTTCACTGCCATTGGTAAACAGTTTAAAGCCGGTGACCGCAGGTGCGGTAGAGTCCAAATAAAACGTCTTTGTAACAGTAGTTTGATTGCCCGCATTGTCTGTTACGGTAACGGTAATATCATACTGTCCGTCGCCCTGCGCCAAACCGTCTGTGGTCATCAGATTCAGCGTGTATGTACGCTCGGTAATCTTTTCATTCGCATCAACATCCGAGCCGAGAGCGGTATTGTCTAACGCAAAAGCAGTTCCCTCTTCGGCGCCGTTATACCGGTAGGACATTTCAACCTTGAACAAACCGGAGTCTGCATCTTGAACGGTAAAGGAAATATCTTCCGCAGAACGGAACTCGGTTTTGGCGCTTTCGTCTAAGCCGCCTGTCACAACAGGGGCGGTTTCCTCAATCATAATCAGCCCGCTGTCATTCTTCAGGTTGGAATTCTCTTTGCCTGCGACAAATTTTGCCATGTTTCCAACATTGTCGATAATTTCAAACTCTACGGCACAAGTAAGCGGCAAAATTGTTTCGGCAGTTGCACCGTTGCCCAAAGCCGCCGCCAAATCCGCTTTGTCATAGGTGAAGGTGTAAACGCCGTCTTTGTATGTTCCGGTATACCCGTTATCGTACCGATTATTGCCGATTTTTAAAATCATTTTAGCTTTGCCGGCATCTTTTCCTGCTAAACCGCTTTGCGCATCTGCAACTTTTACTTCGGCTTTCAAACCGGGTTTGCAGAACGCACCGAAGGTCAGCATATTCACTGTTTTAGCAAAGAACCCTTCGTTGGTCGAGGTAAATGTAATTGCCTGTCCTTCTGCCAAGGCCGGTGCAGTATTATCAATCACAATGGTCTTCGTTAACGGCGCAGAGGTGTTCCCTGCCTTATCCGTCACCGTAAACGAAACCGTATATGTGCCGGTTGTATAGCTTGTCATATCTAACGGGCAGGTAAATACAGAGGCTGTGCCGCTTGCGCTGTCAGCATTGCGGCCATCCACCGTTTTTTCTTCCAATACCGTTACCTTTGTATCGCCCTGTTCGGTCACTTGACATTGGGTTACTTGATAGGATACAGATTGAATCCCATTATATGCGCCTTCTCCCGTGACCTTGCAATCGTCAATTTCACGATTGGTTAAAGCAACAAGGGTTTTGGCGTCTTTTGCCGTCACCGTAAATTCAAATATACCGTTTTTATACTGCGTACCGGTTTTATCCGTATAAGAAGCAGGCGTCGTCGCAAAAGCAACATCACCGTCCGCCAAAACCGGCGCGGTCTTATCGAACACAATATGTACGGTTTGGTTTAATGTGTAAACAGTTTGTACACCGTTTTCAATGGCATGAATTTTGTTGAAAGAAATCTCTTCCGAAGTTTTATAATTTCTGGTTTCGCCGAAATAGTGAGCGTACGCATTATCGGACAGTGTTTTGCCGCAAAGGTCAATCACTGTTTGCGTATTTACCGGGCGCACCCATACAGAACCGCCCTCGGCGGAACTGTAAACATAATAGACATCGGTAACCTTTTGGATAACACTGCCGTCAGATTGGGTTTCATCAACCGTTTGCTCAAAAGTTGAAAGCAAAACATCCTTATCACCGGTCACAGAAATCAAATCTGCCGCATTCTTTTCGTCCGACTTTACATTTTCAAAATATGCGCGCACGGTCAAATCGCGGGGAATTTTGTTAATTTCATAGGTCAACCCGTTTACCTTTTGTTCCGAGCCATCTACGGTGACCTTGCTGAGTTGATACACATTGGAAACCGATTTTGCCGTCGGAACAAATGTAACGGTTACCGCCTGGTCAAACGGGATTTCAATACTTTCACCGATTTGTTTCCCGTTTTTGTCTGTTTCCGGCGTTGAAGCGATGCCGGTTGCCGACAGTTTCACCGTACCGTATGTCGTGTTGGGCTGATTACTTTCCTCGTGGTTCGCCTTGATAATATGCGCATACGCCGTAACCTTGTGCGTGAGCTTTTCAAAAGCAACCGTCAGCGTGTGATCTGCGCCAATGTTGGTAAGCTTATATTTCCCGTCTTTAACATCGGCAGTCACATCGACCGCATCTACCGTAACGCTTGCCAATTTATAATTCGCTGCCGCCGCAAAGCAGAAGGTTTTATCCGTACCGGGCATAGCATATACCTTGCCGCCGTCTGTTACGGAAACACCGTCGTCATAGGTCACGGTACCGTCCGCGCCACAGTTGACAGTAATTACAAATTGTTGGATGAACGAAAAACCGAGTGCCGTATCCTCTGTCAAATCCAGAGCAATATCGGTATTCGCCGCGAACTCTGCGGTTGCCTCCGCACCGTTTTTCGTAGCACCTTTATACACATAACCCGCGTTCGGTTCAATGTGTACAGTATGCGTTCCTGCGGGCAAAACCGCCATGGTTGCGCCGTCATAAACTTGCCCGTCCACAGTAATATCTGCGGCGGCTGTGTCATGCACGATGGAAAACGCATAGACTTTTGTCAGTTTGACGGTTTCGCCGCCTGTTGCATTTTCTTGGCTGACTGTAACACCAATCGGGTCACCGTAATATTGATACCCCTCTTTTTCCACAGTCACCGTATAGGCTATCGAAAGCGTATCGTCTGCATTCACAGCGTCGGTCAAATCCGTAAAGACCGCCTCACCGTTTACATCCGTTGTAACCGTATAGGTGTAGGATTCCGCCTGGGTGGCATCGGTCGGGGTTAATGTTACCTTTGCCCCTTCCAGCTTATCGTCTGCCGTATCCGTAACCGTTACGGTATAGGCAGTACCTGCCGCGAAAACCGTTGTCAAAAGCCCGACAGGCACCATCGTCAACAGCAATAAAGCCGTCAACAACAACGCCACAACTTTTGACGAAACTTTTTTCTTCGTTTGTGTCGTCATAATCATTCTCCTCGCAATTCAGTATCTATCTGCATCTTTTTGCTTGCGCAAAAATCATTTACAGCCGTTACATAATAATTTCGTCTGCGTGAATAATTTTAATGTCCTTGATTTTTTCAAACCGTATGGCTTTTTGGGGTGTTGCCGATGCAGCAACACTGTCATCCAAAACCGTGGTCGGGGCTGCCGCCGGTTGTGGGGGTACCGCCGAATCCGCCGCACTTGCAAACAGCAAATCTGCTTTTTTCGCGGACGGCAAAGATACTGTCGGCTCGCTCTCTGTATCTAATACTTCCGTTGCGCCGCTGTCAGAAAGCACTGTGGTCTTTTCGCCTTGGTCGAGCACCGTAGTTGCCCCGCTGTCGGCAAGCACCGTGGTCTTTTCGCCTTGGTCGAGCACTGCGGTTTCGCCGCTGTCAGAAAGCACTGTGGTCTTTTCGCCTTGGTCGAGCACCTCGGTTGCCCCGCTGTCGGCAAGCACCGCGGTCGCTTCAACACTCTGTGTTTCCAACACAGCAGTCGGTTTACTGCCATCGGGATTATCTAAAACCGTTGTACCCGGCTGTAAGACCTCGGTTTCCTGCGATTGCGGCAAAATACTTGTTCCCGGCGTTAACACATCGGTGGATTTTGTCGAAGCAATCTCGCCCGTATCCAAGCGCTTAGAGGGATGTGCAACGATAAACGCAGGGCGTTCCGGTTCTTTTTTTGCCGTAGGTTCGGTATCAACCGGCGCGGTCAACGGACCGCGATTGATATTGTATGTACTTGAACGGTGCAGTTTCGGCCCGCTTTTTTCGTTTTCCTCACGGAGCTGTGCGATAGCACGCGCGCGTGTTTTACCGGATAAATCTCCGATAATCATCGGGATTTTCCGCCGTACAAACAACGTCACGGAAATCACGAAAAATACCGCCGCAAGCACAAAGCCTGCAATGCCGATAATCAGCCATATTGTTGCCGCATCCATCAGCGCTCACCTCCATCCTTGCCGTATGCTAAATTGATGTTGCGCTGTACATCATCGAAGCGTTCTTCGATTGCTTTTTTCATCGGGATGGTTGTTT
This sequence comes from Candidatus Fimenecus sp., assembly GCA_051881415.1. Lineage (GTDB taxonomy): Bacteria > Bacillota > Clostridia > Oscillospirales > Acutalibacteraceae > Fimenecus. The sequence goes on along the minus strand of JBJEPV010000049.1, from coordinate 4,713 downwards.
CTTCCGAGGTTGCGTCCACCGCTGCGACGCGTTTTTCGATGTCCGCTAACGTATCCGCCATTTCCGCATAAGAAACGCTTGTGCCGTCTTCCCCTTTATCCGATGCAAATTTCCGCGCGTATTTTTCCATGGAATAAACGGCAACCTTGTAAACACTCAGTTCCATGAATTCCGTTTTACTTGTATCTTGTTCCAATAAAGTCAACATATTTTGAATGTCGTTCCAATGCGCGACATATTTGCCGGCGTCCTCCCCTTTATTGATAGAGGATTCCAAGGTTTGATAAAATGTACCGATTTGCCAATACACTTGCGCCATATTGTAATAGTCCGCATTCTCGGGCGCTTCCTCTGCGGCGTCAATCGCCCGCCGGAACCAATTTGTCGCTAAGGTAGCATTATAGGCGGCGCTGTCTGTTCCGTTTCCCTCTTTATAATTGAACATATACAGCATGCCGACGCGATACATCAAAGCGCCGAAATTCGGATTGTTTTCAATTTTCGCCAAATTGCTCTGCGAAAAACAAGATTGCAAAATTTTGGACTCTTCCGGGCCAAATCCGTTGCGCTCATAATAGGTTATCAACCCGTTGTACGCATCCTCCGCGGTAGCGGAAAGGGTGTTGCGGTCGTAATCCGCCAATTCGCCGGGCTTTAACGCAATCGCCGCTTGATACTGCGGAACGGTGTTGTCCTTGACCATGGTGTCATAATTGCCGTTAATTGTCACGGTGTTCATCACAAGGCCGAGCACACCGACAAGCATACACGCGACGGTTGCAGACGCCATGCCGATAAAGGTTTTCAGCTGTTTCTTTTCCTCTGCACGATATACCTCGTCTTCTTCCTCATAATGGTCTAAGGCATACAGCAGTTCTGCACAGGATTGATAACGGTCCTCCGGATTGAGTTGCGTGCATTTTAAAATAATACGCTCTAATCCTCCGGAAAGCGCCGGATTCCAATGTCGAATCGGATACATCTGGAACGGCGGGTCACACGGGTTGTGCCCGGTTATCAAATGATACAGCGTTGCACCGAGGCAATAAATATCCGTGCGCGCATCTGTTTGCCCTCTGCCGCCGAACTGCTCGGGCGCCGCGTACCCTTTTGTCCCCAAACAAACGGTATCCGCTAAATTTTTCTGTTTATATTCCCGCGCAATGCCGAAGTCGATAACCTTAATGTTTCCGTCCGATTTCAGCATCAGGTTGCCGGGTTTCATATCTCGGTAAATAATCGGCGGCGTTTGCGTATGCAAATAATCCAGCACATCGCAAATTTGCTTTGCCCATTCAATGACAAGGTCCTGCGGCTGTGCGCCGTGCTCTTCCAGCACCTTGCTCAGCGGCTCACCGTCGATGTAGTCCATGACAACATAAATGACCTTGTCATATTCCAATATATCCACAATACGCGGCAAAGCGGGGTGGTCAAGCCGTTCAATAAGATGTGCCTCCGCCATCGCACTTTGCACAACGATTTCGTTGTTTTCATCGCGGGCGTTTTTTTCGATTTCCTTGACTGCCCAAGTTTTATTCAGGCGCTTGTCCATTGCAAGGTACACACGAGACATACCGCCCTTGCCAATCAATTTCAGTATTTCATATTTGCCCTCTAATACTGACCCAATATCTGCCAAAAGAAGTGCCTCCCCTTACTCTAATTTCAACAACAACGCGGTAATATTATCCGTTTCGCCGCGTTTTTTGTTTTCCTCAATTAACGCAGTAATCCGTTCTTCCATATCCGCCTCATCTACCAAATTGCGCGGTGCAAACATACTTGCAATTTCCTCAGGCGTAACCAAATGACGAAAACCGTCCGAGCAAAGCATATACACCTTGCCTTCGGCAGGCGTACCCATCAGATAATCCGGATTTACGACCCGGGACGCGCCGATGCATTGCAGCAAAACACTGCGGCGCGGGTCAACCGCCGCCTGCTCCGGCGTCATTCTGCCTAAGCGCACCTCATTCGCAACGACCGTTTGGTCGGTTGTCAGAACCTTTGCTTCCCGGTCATCAATTTCATACACGCGGGAATCTCCGACATGGCCGATAAACAAAGCTTTATTATCAATCAACAGCAAAACGCTTAAAGTCGTGCCCAACTGCACCCCGATGCTTTTTCCGTACTCGGCAATACGCAAATTCATATCCTGTATGATTTCTTCCCAACGCGCACGAATCTCGTCCGGCTTGTAGTTTTGCAGTTGTATGGGCAGTTCGTTGTCATACCATCGGGAAAACGCTTCCACAACGCTGGCGCTGGCTATCTCCCCTTTGGCAAGACCGCCCATACCGTCACAAATTACCGCCATAACCACTTTTCCGAGGTCTGTTTCGGCAACTTTGACGCACAAGCTGTCTTGGTTTGTATCTTTTTTCGTACCGATATCCGTACAAACCGCAGTCAAAACATTCACGGCTGTTTCCTCCTAATTGATATGGAAAGTGAAATCTTCGTTCGCCAAGCGTAATTTTGTTCCATCAAAAATTTCGACCTCGGTCAAAATCGGGATGGCGCGGAAATTTACATATGTCTTATTGGTAGAATTGTTATCCACAATAAAATAGCGTTCGCCCTTGGTCAAAATGTCCGCATGGCTACGGCTGACCGCGCTGTTGTCCGACACAAAATAGTCACAATACTGCCGCTCTTTTCCGATGCGGAAGGAGGGCTTATCCACTGCAATACGCTCGCCTGTTTTTTCCCGAATCAGATACGGGAAAGTCGGCTGGGGTTGCATTTGCTGCATCGGTTGCCCACAGGAAAGACAGAACTGTGAGCCTTGCGGATTCCCCTGCCCGCAATGCGGACATAAATCCTGCGGCATAACAGGTTGTTCTTGCATCGGCGTGCCGCAATACAAGCAGAATTTAGAGCCCTGCGGATTTCCGCGTCCGCAATTCGGGCATAAATCCTCCGGTTGCGGTTGCGGCTGCATCGGTCGCCCGCAAAATTGACAGTATCCCGAGCCCACGGCATTGTTCTGCCCGCAGAACGGACACGGCTGTCCACCGCTGACGGTCCCTTCCATAGGCGCCCCGCAATACATACAATACTCTGTGCTGTCGGGATTGGGTTGCCCGCAAGATGGGCAGGGTATCATTTGCGGTGGGGGCGGCGGAGTTACACCCCAAGGGTCTCCGGACAGCATTAGCTTTTGCAAAGCAACCGCCGAAAACGGTTCGCCGCTTTGGAAAAAGTCGATATAGTCCATAATATATTGCTTGTCTTCATCTTCATCAAAAACAACGCGATAGGGTAAATCACTTAAAAACACAGCGGGATTTACAGCCGTAACGCTGTTCATCACCGGCCAATACACAAAAGACATCATCCCGCTTTGCGGCTCGACCATAATGCAATTCATATCTAAATAGATATTATTTGCGTCCATATAGCTTTTTTCGCAGTCGCGAATCGCCGGCAGCAAGCAACGAAGCAAATTCAAAAACATCGTTTTTGTAACTACGCCCGAATAGTACTCCTGCAAGGTGATCATATTCTCAAACGTACATTTGAGCACGACTTCTTTTTTGCTCTTGTCTAATCGAACCGGCATCAAATGCGGAAACATACCGCTCTCAATCGCATTCATTTCCCGTTCATTCAGTGCTTCCGGATAATCCAGACGGTTTTTGATAATGTACTTTTTGCCGCTTACGGCTGTTGTAATTTGTGCCATGTATCTTCCCCCGCTTTTTAAAACAAAATCTTTCTGCATGATTTTCCACAATATGATAATTAAATAAATTATATCGAAAAAAAATCGCTTAGCCTATTCTCTATTAGGGTACAAATTCACCTTTTTTCACATTTTTTTACTTTTTTTGCATTTTTAAAAAAAGCCGCCCGATTTCGGACGGCTTTACACTTATACAGTTCAACGCCATTACTGCATCGGAATCAATTCCGATGCGGATTTATTCCCGTAAATATCCGTAACAATAAACTGACAGAAATAGTTTTGCCTATCGGGAATTTCGTGCAACTGCAAATATCCCGTTGCCAAGCGGATGCCTGTTCCCGCAGCCGTTCCCGTATCTTCCCAAGAATAAAAATCCAGCGGTGTTCCGTTTTCATCCCGCGTGAGACGGCGAACGCTCCCGACGAACTCCATTGTGTCATATTCATAAATGCTAAGCTCTTGCTTCCCTGCAAACGCACCTGTTGCCGTGCTCGGCATCGCCTTACGCAAGGATAACTCCCCGGTTTTTTCATCTAACACAAATTGCAATCGAGCGGTATTCACATCAAACCGGAAATTACCCTCAGCATCTGTTCCGACATATTGCAAAACGGCCGAGGCCTGATATAACCGTAAATCATCTGCAATCTGTTCGGTTTCCAATAATTGAATCGGCATAGACCCCATTTCTCCGGTTTCCCCGTCAAAAGCGTATATCGCTTTATTGTTAAATGAAGCAGTTACTGTATTTCCGTTTAATGACACATTGTTACTGCCGAAAACAAAAGTATATGTATCCGTTGCTTCGGTATCTTTTTGTAAAATATAATAAGCCGCTGAGGCATAAGTCTCTGTTTGCGTTTCTGTCAATTGCAATGTGAAATTCACATTTCCTTTTTTGGTAGAAGAACCAAGTTTGGATTTTGTCATATCCGTATTTGCGGTTCCCTTCAAGCGTATGTTGTAAAAATCATGTACAAAAGCAGTGTAACTTTTAGAGAAGCCTATATTGTCAT
>JBJEPV010000048.1:0-2707 GCA_051881415.1 Candidatus Fimenecus sp. | reverse complement strand
CTGCATTTTGTCGGAAATTCGGTTTAGGTCCATATAGCCGAATACCGCAAGCCCGACGGCCAATACTAAACAAACGACCGCTATCACAATGCGTTTCATTGATTTTGCCCTCTTTCAATCAAATGTATGTTGCCTTTTTTGTCCAGCGTCATCAGCAGAACATTTTCTGTTTGAATGTTCTTTTTGCGCAAGAGCGCTTGCAGCTTTTCCGTTGTCATATTACATTCTGAAAACTCCGACTCCAAAATATGCCCGTCGCTGATGACCACGCAAGGGATGCCGCTGTCCTCCTCAGTTGCCGAAAGCGCCTCCGCCTTCGGTGCGCGCGCTTCGGGCTTTAACAGCACGCTGAGTGTGCCGTCGGTTTCCACAATCGCATACTGTACCTCCGAAATATCAAATACATCTTTTTTTCGGAGCGCTTCCAACAAATCGTCCACCGTAAAACGCAGTAGCTTTAACTGTTTTTGGTCTAATTTTCCGTTACGAATGACAATAATGGAGTTCCCCTGCAACAGCGTGCGCAGGCGAATGCTTTTGATACTGCATACCGAAATCAGCACCTCAAACCCAATCAGCAAAAGCACGGGAATAAAGGTGTTTATCAGCGGGATTTGCGTGTCCTGCATCGGTATCACCAAGATTTCCGACAGCAAAAGGGTAATCACCAAATCGGCGGGTTGCAATTCGCCGACTTGGCGTTTGCCGAGAATCCGAAAGGTGATTAACACCAAAATATACAGAATAACCGTTCGCAAAAGTGTGATGAGCATAATTCTTTCTCCCGCGGATATTATCGGGAATATCATTTGCAGAAACGGTCACAATATTACAGGTGATTTTGATGCAAAATTGGTTAAACCGTGAAATTGCGCGCGTGACCGTGCAGGAGACAGCCCCGCCCACGCCCCCCGCACCGATTGAAGCGACGCTCGAAAAAAATATTATTTATATGAAGGAAAAGCTCGGCGCAAGCTTTGACATTTTATATAAGCAGACTTCTATCGGCAAAAACAAAGCGATTTTAATTATGGATGACGGTATGTGTGACAATCTGTTGGTCACACAGCAAGTGGTCAATCCAATTATGACCGCCGAGGATATGCCGCAGGACGCGTCTGCGCAAATGGCATATATCCGCGACCAAATCTCCTCAGGCATTGACCAAAAGGAAATATACAACTTAGACGATGCCATCACAGAAGTGCTTTCGGGCGTTGTCGTGCTGTTGATTGACGGTGCAACCGTCGGCGAGGCGTTCGGCGTGCAGGGCTTCCCGAAACGCTCGGTGGAGGACGCGCAAACCGAAGTACAGGAGCGCGGCGCACGGGAAGCATTTGTAGAAAGCTTTAAGGATAATGTGGCTTTGATGCGCCGCCGTGTGCGCTCACCTGTGGCAAGATTTGAAATACAGGAGGTCGGCGTAACCAGCAAAACACGTGTTTGCGTCTGCTATTTTGCCGACCGTGCCGATAAGAATACTGTGCACGAGGTAAAAGATCGTCTGCAAAAAGCCGAATTGGATGTGGTGTTGGGGGCGGGGTATCTGCGCCCGTTTTTGGAGTCCGATGTCACCTCGATGTTTTCCTCGGTTGGCTCAACAGAACGGCCGGACATTGCCTGTGCCGAAATGGCAGAGGGCAGAGTGGTGATTTTGGTAGACGGCACGCCGTTTGCATTGGTGGTGCCGTATCTGTTTTTAGAGAATTTTCAGTCATTAGACGATTACAATCACCGTCCGTATTATTCGGGCTTTATACGCCTATTAAAATTTTTGGCTTTTGTGGTCAGCATATTTTTACCGGGGCTGTATGTTGCGGTTTGTACCTTTCATCAGGAGATTTTACCGACGGCATTGCTTTATGATACCGCCATTCAAGAGAGTATAACGCCGTTTCCTGTGATGCTGGAAGCCATTTTCATTCACTTTATTTATGAAATTGTACGCGAAGCGGGACTTAGAATGCCCAAATCCGTCGGGCACGCGGTGAGCATTGTCGGCGCGCTTGTCATCGGTGACGCGGCGGTTTCCGCAGGACTTATCGCCGCGCCGATGCTGATTGTTGTGGCAATGACCGCCATCAGTTCGTTTGTTGTTTCCAAAATTTATTATCCCGTATCTATTTTGCGCTTTGCATTTATGGTGATCGGCGGCTTGACGGGCTTTTACGGCATTGTGCTCGGTTTCGGCGTTTTGCTGACCAATATGTGTGCGGTCAAGTCCTTCGGTACACCGTTTACCGCGCCGGTTGCGCCGTTGCATCTCGGGGCGATTATACGCGATTTTTGGGTGCGCCTTTCTTGGAAAAAACTCGGAAAGCGCGAATTAAAAATCCAAAATTTAGAAAAATAAGCAACCAAGGAGGGTTCCCGATATGCGCAGTGTGCCGAAAATCAGCGTTTGGCAGTTGTTTGCCGTTTTGTTGCTCTCACGGCTTTTAACTTTGTTAACCTATACCACGCTCGGCGCCGAAGCCATGCAAAACGCCGATTATTTCCCGGCGGCGGTTTTTTCGGTATTGCTGATTCTGCTGTTTTCCGTTATGCTGTTTGTGCAAATGCGTTGGTTTCCGACGCATGATTTGGTGGACATCGCGTATTACACTTCGCCCGTATTTTCAAAAATCATTTCGGTTTTATATGCCTTTTTCTTTTTGTTCACTGCGCTTGAAACACTGGCACGATTGGAACTGTTTGTCAGCACCGT
>JBJEPV010000047.1:0-14822 GCA_051881415.1 Candidatus Fimenecus sp. | reverse complement strand
TAGGGAACGACCTTGGTGTCGTTCCGCAGAAATTCATCAAAATCCACGGGCGGGCGTGGAAACCCGCCCCTACAAACGGGCGCGCAATGCACGCCCCTACGCTCGCATTGTATTTTGCCCATTCCGTGTATTCCTCCACAAATCCCAATTTGTCCCGCGCGAAAAGGGCTCCGTTTCAAAAAGCGTATATCCTGCTCATTTTTCTTGCAAAAACAGGCACACGCTTTCCACATGCACCGTCCGCGGGAACAAATCCGCGGCGGCAAGGCGGGTGGGCATATAACCGAACGAAGAAAGCCTTGCCGCGTCACGCGCGAGCGTGGCGGGGTCGCAGGAGACATAGACGATTTTTTCAGGGCACATTTCGGCGACGGTTTTTAAAACCGCTTCGTCGCACCCCTTGCGCGGTGGGTCTAAAAGCACCACATCGGGTTTCACACCCATATCCCGAAACCGTTTTGCCGCGTCGGCGGCGTCGCCGCAGAAAAATTCCGCGTTTTCTATATGATTACGGCGTGCGTTCTCCTTGGCGTTTTCAATCGCCTCGGGCACGATTTCCGCGCCGTAAATTTTTTTGGCGTTTTTCGCCATGGAAAGTCCGATTGTCCCCGCGCCGCAGTACAAATCGAGCACGGTTTCCGCGCCTTTCAAATCGGCAAATTCGGCGGCTTTTTGATATAACTTTTCCGCCATATCGTGATTGACCTGATAAAAGGACAACGGCGACAGCCGCACCTCGACACCGCAAAGCGTGTCGCCGATGTCGGGCGTACCCCAAAGGGTTTTGCACGGCGCGCCCAAAATGACATTGGTTTTTTCGGTGTTGGTATTCAAAACAATACTTGTAATTTTGTAAGGCAAGGCGCACAAACGGTCTACAAGCGCATCGCTGTGGGGCAATCGCATGCCGTTCACCACAACGCACACCATGATTTCGCCGCTGTAAAAGCCCTTGCGCAAGTAGAGATGGCGCACGAGCCCTTTGCCGCTTTGCGCGTCATAGGCCGAAATGTCAAATTCTGTCAAAAATGCTCGAAATACCGCGACGATTTCTGCAAATTCCGCAGGTTGTAAACGGCAGTCCGCACAGTCAATCACGCGGTGGGAGCGCGGGGCGTAAAAGCCGATTTTTACCCTGCCGCTTTCGCGCGTGACGGGGTACTGCGCTTTGTTGCGGTAGCGGTCGGCGCACCCTGCCAAAATCGTTTCGCATTTCAATGGAATATGCGCAAGCCGCAAAAATGCATCCTCCACGCGGCGCTGTTTTTCACGCAGTTCGGTTTCGTACGCCATAAAGCGGTACGCACAGCCGCCGCACTGCGGGAACAGCGGGCAATCCGCTGCGGTACGCGCAGGCGAAGGCGTTCGGATTTTGACGATTTTCCCGACGGCATAGGTTTTTTTCGCCTTGATGATGTGCACAAGCAAGGTGTCACCGGGCACACCGCCCGCCACAAACACCGCCATACCGTCGAAATGCCCGACACCGCTGCCCTCGGCGGTCAGCGCTTCGATATGCAGTTGGATTTCGTCATTTTTCTGTATCGACATCGATATTCTCCGTTTGTTTTGTCTGTTCGGTGCGGTATTTTTTGATTTTGCGCATGAGCAAAACCGCCACCGCCGCCGCAAGCAGCACGAACAGCACCGCAACACAGATAAGCTCTGCCAAGCGCTGTTGCGCAGTCAGTTCCACATTCTCCGAAAAGAACGAAAATACAGCGACAAAATCCATTTTGCTCTTCCTTTTATGCCGTGAAACGGCAAAGATTTTCTGTGCCCATTGTAGCACAAGCCCTGCGCAACTGCAAGGCGCAATTATGCGTTGCAGGCGGTAATACGGTCGATTTCGGCAAGCTCCTCTGCCGACAGCGGCGCGGCATTTATAATGCCGAGGTTGTCTAAAATCTGCTCCTTGCGCGAAGCGCCGACCAAAACGCTTGTCACATCGCTGTCTTTCATCACCCAGCAAAGCGCCATTTGCGCCAATGTTTGCCCGCGTTCGGCGGCAAGCGTATTTAAGGCTTGCAGTTGCGAAAGCAACGCGGGGGTTAAGCGCTCTGCTTTTAAAAACCGACCATCGGTCACGATACGGCTGTCTTGCGGAATGCCGTTCAAATACCGATTGGTCAACAACCCTTGGGCAAGCGGGCTAAATGTAATCAACCCTTTTCCCGTGGGTTTCAGGGCAGCTTTCAAGCCGTTTTGCTCAATGGTGCGGTCCAAAATCGAATAGCGGTTTTGGTTGATGACAAACGGGCAGTGCAATGCTTCCAAAATGGCCGCCGCACGTTGCATGGTCTCCCCATCGTAGTTGGAAAGCCCCGCATACAGCGCCTTGCCGCTGTGCACGGCGGTGGCAAGCGCACCCATACTCTCCTCCAACGGCGTTTCTTTATCCATACGGTGGTGATAGAAAATATCCACATAGTCAAGCCCTAAACGAACAAGGCTTTGGTCTAAGGACGCAAGCAGGTACTTGCGACTGCCGAAGTCGCCGTAAGGGCCGTCCCACATGGTGTACCCCGCCTTGGTGCTGATAATCAGTTCGTCACGGTAGGGTTTTAAATCCGACGCCAAAATTTTGCCGAAATTCCGTTCGGCGTCGCCCGGCTCGGGGCCGTAATTATTCGCCAAATCAAAGTGCGTAATGCCGTGGTCGAAGGCGCAAAACAGCATTTCCTTCATATTTTGAAAATCGCCCGTGCAGCCGAAATTGTGCCAAAGCCCCAAAGAAACCTTCGGGAGTTTCAACCCGCTTGCCCCGCAACGATTGTATTGCATGGTGTCATACCGATTGTTACTTGCTTGGTAGGCCATAGTAAACTGCCTCGCTTTCTGTCTTTTTTCGTGTTTATTGTAACAGGGAAATCCGCAAAAAGCAAGAAAACAAGGCGAAATCCATTTGTTTTGCTTCTTTTGAAAAAAGATTGTATTTTTTTGTTTTGTATGCTATGATGTCGATAAGAAATAAAGGGGGATTATTTTATGTTCTGTAAAAACTGTGGACAAGCCTTAGCGGACGGGGCGCTTTTCTGCCCGAACTGCAACGCACCCGTGCAAGCGGCACAGCCGCAAACACCGCCCGTCAATCCGTATGACACCCAACAACAGGCACCTTACGGCGCACCGCAGCAGCCTTACGGCTATGCACCGCAACAACCGCCCTACGGCGCACAGCAGCCCTATGGCTACCCGCCGCAACAGCCCTACGGTGTCGCACCGGAAAAACCTGCTTTGACTTGGTTGATTGTAAATATTGTATTCCTGGTACTCAGTGGGTTTACAAATCTGTTCAGTATCATCGGTACAATTTTCGGTGCTTTGGCACAATCAGATTACAACAAAGGGAATTATGCAGAGGCAATCAGCAAAAACAAAACTGCAAAAGTGCTCGGTATCATCAGCATCGTCAGCCTCGTACTTGCATATGTACTAGTATTTTTCTTTATGGTGGTTGGCTTCTCGGCAATGGATTCCGGCTACTATTATTAAGCACTGCAAAACAAAAAAGCACCTTGCTTATAGAGCACGGTGCTTTTTCTATGCAAAAATGATTATTCCGCTTTTTTCGGCTCGACCAATTCAATGATGCACATTTCTGCGGCATCACCGCGGCGGGTGCCGGTTTTGATGATGCGGGTGTAACCGCCGTTCACGCCTGCATATTTGGGCGCGATTTCGTCAAACAGTTTTTTCACAACATCATCTTTCGTGACATATGCAAACACCTGACGCTTTGCGTGCAAGGTGTTGTCCTTAGCGATGGTAATCATCTTTTCTGCCATGGAGCGAACTTCCTTCGCTCTGGTAACGGTGGTTTCCACCTTGCCGTTTTCCAACAGATAAGTAACCATACCTCTGAGCATTGCTTTACGGTGATCCGTAGTTCTGCCGAGTTTTCTGGTTCCGGGCATCTAAATCACTCCTTCTTATTCGTCTTCTTTGCGGAGAGTGAAGTTCAGGGACTCAAGCTTGGCAATCACTTCTTCAAGCGATTTTCTGCCAAGGTTGCGCACCTTCATCATATCTTCCTCTGATTTGCTGATTAAATCTTCCACCGTGTTGATGCCTGCGCGTTTCAGGCAGTTGAAGGAACGCACGGACAGGTCAAGCTCCTCAATGGTCATCTCGAGTGCTTTTTCTTTGCCGTCGTCGTCTTTCACGACCATCACCTCGGTGTTGCCCGCCTCGTCGGAGAGGTCAACAAAGAGGTTGAGATGTTCAGTGAGAATCTTGGCGCCGAGCGAAACCGCTTCCTTGGCGGAAATGGTGCCGTTCGTCCAGGCTTCGAGCGTTAATTTGTCGAAGTCGGTAATCTGCCCGACACGGGTATTTTCGACCGTGTAATTCACCTTCAACACAGGGGTGTAGATAGAGTCAATTGCAATCACGCCGATAACGGGCTGCATCATCTGCTTGTTGCGCTCTGCGGAAACATACCCGCGGCCTCTGTCGGCGGTCAGTTCCATATTGAGCGTTGCGCCCTCGGAAAGCGTTGCAATCAAATGGTCGGGATTGAGAATTTCAACCTCGGAATCTGTTTTGATGTCGCCTGCCGTAACCTCGCATTTGCCGCTGGCTTCCACATACAGCGTTTTCGGGCCGTCACCCTGAATTTTGAGGATAACCCCTTTCAAATTCAGAACGATTTCGGTCACATCTTCTTTTACACCGGGAACGGTGGAGAATTCGTGGAGTACGCCGTCAATTTTCACCGAAGTAATGGCATACCCCGGCAAAGAGGACAAAAGCACACGGCGCAGGGAGTTGCCGAGCGTGGTGCCGTAGCCTCTTTCCAGCGGTTCCATGGTGAATTTACCGTAAGTGCCGTCCGCGGACAAATCGAGTGCTTCAATGCTGGGCTTATCAATTCCTATCATTCAAAACCCTCCTATCGTGGGATTCGGGCAAACGCCCGAAATAAAACATATATTCGTACCTGTATAAATCGAGAATTCGATTAAAAATCACCGATGCGATTATTTAGAATAGAACTCAACGATAAGATGTTCTTCAACAGGAACTTCAATCTGCTCTCTGTCGGGCAGTTTGACAATTTTTGCGGTCAAATCGTCGCCGTTTTTATCGAGCCATTCCGGCACGGGGCGGGAAGCGTTTGCTTCGAGCACGGCTTTGATTTTTTCGCTATCGCGGCTCTTTTCACGAATCGAAACCACATCGCCGGCTTTGAGCAGGTAAGACGGAATGTCTACCTTTTTGCCGTTGACGAGATAGTGCCCATGGGTGGTGAGCTGTCTTGCCTCTGCGCGGGAAGAAGCCCAGCCCAAAAGGTAAGCGACATTATCCAGTCTGCTTTCGCAGATGCGAAGCAGGTTTTCACCGGTCATCCCCTGTTTGCGCTCTGCCATCAGGAAATATTTGTGGAACTGGCCTTCCTGCACACCGTAGTAACGGCGAGCCTGCTGCTTCGCACGAAGCTGCAAACCGTATTCGGAAGTCTTTTTGCGGCCTTGGCCGTGTTGACCCGGCGCATAACTGCGGCGATCTACTGCGCATTTGCCGGTGTAGCAACGGTCGCCCTTCAAAAAGAGCTTTTTGCCTTCACGGCGGCAAAGTTTGCAAACCGCACCTGTATATCTTGCCATAAATTACACCTCCAAAAACTTACACTCTTCTTCTCTTGGGCGGGCGGCAGCCGTTGTGGGGAATGGGGGTAACATCTTTAATCATCGTTACATCCAAACCGGCGGTCTGCAACGCACGGATTGCGGCTTCACGCCCCGAACCCGGGCCCTTGACATACACTTCCACCGTTTTCATACCGTGGTCAATCGCAATTTTTGCAGCGGTTTCCGCAGCAGTCTGCGCTGCGAACGGCGTAGACTTTTTGGAGCCTCTGAACCCCATTTCGCCGGCAGAAGCCCACGAAACAGCGTTGCCCTGCACATCGGTAATCGTGACAATGGTGTTGTTGAAGGTGGATTGAATATGTGCTGCACCTTTTTCGATATTTTTGCGTTCACGACGACGGCGCGTCGCCGTGCCTTTTTTTGCGGTAGCCATTGAATACACCCTCCCTTATTTCTTCTTATTTGCGATGGTCTTCTTCGGACCTTTACGGGTACGCGCGTTGTTTTTGGAAGTCTGGCCGCGAACGGGAAGGCCCTTTCTGTGACGGGTTCCGCGATAGCTGCCGATTTCAATCAAGCGCTTAATGTCGAACGCGACGTCGCGGCGAAGGTCACCCTCAACCTTAACGTTGTGCTCAATGTATTCACGAAGCTTTGCTACATCTTCTTCGGTCAAATCCTTTACACGTGTGTCGGGATTTACACCGGTTGCGGCAATAATGTCGCTTGCCGTTTTTCTGCCGATACCGTAGATGTAAGTGAGGCCGATTTCGACTCTCTTGTCTCTCGGTAAATCAACACCTGAAATACGTGCCATTTAACTTTGCACCTCCATTATGATGCGGTAAATTTTACCAATGAAATTTCCGTTTGCGAAAGCGCAATATCGTTGTTTAGATCTTTAACAACGATATTCGAGCGCGCGGCAGGGAGATCAGCCCTGACGCTGTTTGTGCTTCGGATTTTCGCAAATGACCATAACTTTGCCCTTGCGTTTAATAATTTTGCACTTTTCGCAAATTTTTTTGACAGAAGGTCTGACTTTCATATGGGAATACCTCCTTCTTAAAAATCAAGAACTAAACCTGTTGCTTATTTGGTTCGCCATGTAATGCGCCCGCGCGTGAGGTCATATGGCGACATTTCGACCGTCACTTTGTCGCCCGGCAGAATGCGGATGAAATTCATACGCAGCTTGCCGGAAATATGGGCTAAAATTTGGTGACCGTTTTCCAGCTCCACCTGAAACTGTGCGTTCGGCAGTGCCTCAACGACCGTACCTTCAATTTCTATCATATCCTGCTTTGACATAAACTCAAACCTCCGAAAAAGACTTTAACGCTTGTTTGATTGCCCGGTCAGACCGCATTTGCGCTTCTGTGAGCGTGTGCTCGGTTTTTCTGATATGCTTCGGGTTTTTGGGCTTGGGCTTTTGCAGCTTCCGCTCTTTCCCGTCGCAGACGAACACGCGCGTTTCGCTTTTGCCGACCACGCACATTGCTTTGCCGCAGTCGCGTCCGCACAAGGCGTACACAACCGTACCGATTGCCCATTCCATACAAAACCGCCCTTATCTGATTTTTGTCAGAATTTGCGGACCGTTTGCAGTAATCGCAACCGTATGCTCAAAATGCGCTGCGAGCTTCCCGTCACGGGTTTTTACAGTCCAACCGTCGGGCATTTGACGGATTGCTTTGTCGCCCTCGGTAATCATGGGCTCAATCGCAATCACCATACCCGGCAACAGGCGCACACCGCGTCCCGGTGTGCCGAAATTCGGTACGCTGGGGTCTTCATGGAGCTTGGCGCCGACGCCGTGCCCTGTGTATTCGCGCACAACGCCGTAGCCGTGTTCCTCGCAATAGGTTTGCACCGCAGAGGCTATGTCACCGATTCTGCCGCCTGCGACCGCCTTTTCGATGCCTTTATACAGGCTCTCCTCGGTCGTGTCGCACAGCCGCTTCGCCGCGTCGGAAATTTTTCCGGCGGCGAAAGTAGCAGCATTGTCGCCGTTATAGCCGTCCACCTTGGCGCCAAGGTCAATGCTGACGATGTCGCCCTCTTTGATGACACGCTTTTTGCTCGGAATTCCGTGAATGACCTCGTCATTTATGGAAATGCATGCCGTGGCAGGGAAACCGTACAAATGCAGGAAGTTCGGCTCGGCGCCTTGCTTCTTGATGTAATCGTACGCGATTTTGTCAATTTCATAGGTGGTGACACCCGGCTTGACAGCTTCCCCTGCCAACTGTAATGCCTCCGCCGAAATGATACAAGCCTTTCTTATAAGCTCGATTTCTCGGGCGGTTTTCAGCACTATCATGCTTAATCCTCCAATGCTTTGAAGGTCAGAGCGGTTGTATCGGCAACCTCTTCCTGCCCTTCCACCACGCGAAGAATGCCCTTCTTCTCGTAGTAGCCCTTTAACGGCTCGGTCTGCTCATGATAGGTCTTTAAGCGGTCGAGCACGGTTTCGGGCATATCGTCCTTTCTTTGGACGAGTGTATCGCCGCAAGCGTCGCAGATTCCCTCTGTTTTCGGCTTTTTGAACTCGGTGTGATAGGTCGCGCCGCATTTCAGGCAAACGCGTCTGCCCGAAAGCCGTGCTGCGATTTTTTCGTCCGGCACTTCAATGTCAATGACCTTATCAATGCGAACGCCCATTTCGTCGAGCGCCTCCGCCTGCGGAATGGTCCGCGGGAAACCGTCGAGGATGAAGCCGTTTTTGCAGTCATCCTGTTTCAGTCTCTCGTCGATGATGCCGATGACAACCTCGTCGGGGACGAGTTTGCCGGCATCGATAAAGGATTTCGCTTTAAGCCCCATTTCGGTTCCGTTTGCCATAGCTTCGCGGAGCATGTTGCCCGTCGAGATTGCGGGGATAGAGAGCTTTTCACAGATTTTTTCAGCCTGTGTGCCTTTGCCCGCACCCGGCGCGCCGAGTAAAATCAGGTTCATAAAGGTTCCTCCTTTTGCTTAATCTAAGAAGCCCTTGTAATGACGCATCATCATCTGGCTTTCGAGCTGTTTCACGGTTTCGAGTGCAACACCGACCATAATGATGATCGATGTGCCGCCCAAGGACAGATTGACCTGCTTGTCAAACAGCGCGGTAATCTGCGAGAACAGAATCGGGAACAACGCGATAACCGAAATCAGCAATGCACCAAGCAATGTTATTCTTGACAAAATCTTTGTGATATAGTCAGAAGTGGGCTTGCCGGGACGAATACCCGGAATTGCACCGCTGTTTCTGCGGATGTTGTTTGCCATTTCAATGGGATTGTACTGAATTGCCGCATAGAAATAGGCAAAGAAGATAATCAGTACAAAATACATCAATGCGTATGCCCAATGGTCCGTCTGGAAGATTTTGAAGAAGCCTTCCCAGAAGCCACCCTCTTTTACCGTGACAAACATTTGAATGGTCGGCGGTAAGGAAAGAATGGAGGACGCAAAGATGATGGGAAGAACGCCGCACATATTGACCTTAATCGGAATGTGGGTGTTCTGCCCGCCGTACATTTTGCGACCGACCACGCGCTTGGCGTACTGCACGGGAATGCGACGCTCGGCGTTGTCCATCCATACGATGTAGGCAATCATCAAAATCATGCTGATGAATGCAATCGGGATGAGCGCGAAATACGCACCGCCCTTATCCATATAGGTATAAAGGGAATACAGCGTTGTGGGCATACGGGAAACGATGCCGGCAAACAAGATAATCGAGATGCCGTTGCCGATGCCCTTGTCGTTAATCTGCTCGCCGAGCCACATCAACAGTGCGGCGCCTGCGGTATAGCAAAGAATAATGACCAATGCCTGGAACACTGCCCAGAAGCCGGTGTATTTTGCACCGGAGGCGGCTACGGTGAGATAGCCCTGTGCACGAATATAGAAGTAATATGCCGTGCTTTGCAGTGCCGCCAAACCGATTGCCGTGTAGCGGGTGATGGAAGAAATTTTCTTTCTGCCCTCTTCGCCCTCTTTCGCCAGCTTTTCCAGCGGCGGAATTGCGACAGTCAACAGCTGAATGATGATGGACGCGTTGATGTACGGGGTGATCGACATTGCGAACAGCGTACCGTAGTTAAACGCATCACCGGTCATCATGCTGAGGTATGTCATAAAGTTGTTGGCGTTTGCATCGGTAATCAAGCCTTCCGCAATATCCACAAACGGAACGGGAAGCGCGGCGCCGATGCGGAAAATCAATACGATAAAAGCCGTATACAGCAGCTTTTTACGCAAATCGGCGATTTTCCAAGCGTTGATAAATGTTTGAAACATTATCAAATCACCTCAGCCTTTCCGCCGGCTGCTTCGATTTTCTGCTTTGCCGAATCGGAAAAGCTGTTAACCTGCACAGTAAGCTTTTTGCTGATTTCGCCATTGCCTAATACTTTTACGCCATCCAGCGCCTTTTTAATAAGCCCTTTTTCGATAAGCGCGTCCACCGTAACGGTTGCGCCGTCTTCAAACGCCTTGTCAAGAGCGGAAACATTCACTGCGGCGATTTCCTTCGCGAAAATGTTGTTAAACCCTCTCTTGGGGATACGTCTTTGTAACGGCATCTGACCGCCTTCAAAGCCGGGGCGCATGCCTCTGCCTGCGCGTGCCTTTTGACCTTTATGCCCTTTGCCTGCGGTTTTGCCCTGACCGGAGCCGGCGCCTCTGCCGATGCGCTTTACGCTCTTTTTGGAGCCTTCCGCGGGAGACAGTTCGTGCAATTTCATATTCGCACCTCCTTAAGCTTTCGTTACCTCGATAAGATGAGCAATCTTCTTAATCTTACCTTGCGTTTGCGGGTTGTCGGGCTGGGTAGCCTTGTCCCCGATTTTCTTAAGACCAAGTGCATGGGCGGTGGCAATCTGATCTTTTTTGCTGCCGATAAGGCTCTTTTTCAGTGTAACGGTTACGTTTGCCATTTGTGCCCCTCCTTAATCTAAAATCTCTTTGACGGATTTGCCGCGAATTGCAGCAACCTCGTCCGCGTTGCGAAGCTTGGAAAGCCCGTCGATGGTGGCTCTCACAACATTGCAGGGGTTGTTGGAACGAAGCGCCTTGGAACGGATGTCCTTAATGCCGACGGTTTCAACAACTGCACGAACCGGGCCGCCGGCGATAACGCCGGTACCGGGGGCGGCGGGTTTCATCAAAACCACGCCAGCGCCGTATTTGCCGACAATTTCGTGGGGGATTGTGGTCCCTTTCAGAGAAACCTCAATCAGGTTCTTTTTCGCGTTTTCAATGCCCTTGCGGATTGCATCCGGTACTTCGCCCGATTTGCCGAGACCGAAGCCCACAATGCCGTTTCCGTTGCCTACAACTACCAAAGCGGAGAATTTCATGATACGGCCGCCCTTAACGGTTTTGGAAACACGGTTAATCGCAACGACTCTTTCTTCGAGTTCGAGGGTAGATGCGTCGATTTTTGTAGCCATTGTCATTTCTCCTTTCTTAGAAGTTCAGGCCGCCCTCACGGGCACCTTCGGCGAGTGCTTCCACTCTGCCGTGATAAACATAACCGCCTCTGTCAAACACAACATCTTTGATGTTCTTTTCGGCGGCTCTTTCTGCGAGCAATTTGCCGACTGCGCGCGCGGCGTCTTTGTTCCCGCCGTAGTCTTTGAAGTCTTTCTCGGTTGTAGATGCCGACACAAGGGTGACACCTGCAACATCGTCGATCAACTGCGCATAAATATGCTGGAGTGAACGGAAAACATCAAGACGCGGGCACGCTGCGGTGCCGGAAACTTTTGCACGGACTCTTTTATGGCGTTTTTGTCTCGCCTTTTTGCTGTCAGGTCTGTTAACCACTGAATTTCACTCCTTCCATTATTTACCTTTACCGGCTTTACCTTCTTTGCGGCGGATATGCTCTTCGGCATATTTGATGCCTTTGCCCTTGTAGGGTTCGGGCGGACGCTTTTCGCGTACTTCTGCCGCAAACTGGCCGACTTTCTGCTTGTCGGCACCGGAAATGATGATTTTGTTGGGCGCGGGAACATCAATGGTAATGCCTTCGGACTCGGTCATCGTTACCTGATGCGAGAAACCGATGTTCATCACCAAATCCTTGCCCTGTTTTGCGACACGGTAACCGACGCCGTTGACTTCCAATTCCTTTTTGAAGCCCTCGGTCACGCCGACGACCATATTGTGAAGCAATGTACGGGTCAAACCGTGCAGGGATTTGTTGAGATTGCTGTCATCGGGACGGGTGACGACGATTGCGCCGTCCGCCATCTCGACGTTCATATTGTTGTGTACTGTTCTGGTAAGCGTACCTTTCGGCCCCTTCACGGTAACAGTACTGCCGTCGATTTTCACATCGACGCCTGCGGGAACAGCGATGGGCTGTCTGCCGATTCTGGACATACTGTAACCTCCTTACCAGATATATGCGAGAACCTCGCCGCCGACATTGGCTTTGCGGGCTTCTCTGTCAGTCATAACGCCTTTGGAAGTGGAAAGAATCGCAACACCGAGACCCTTCATCACCTTCGGCATATCCTCGCAGTTGGTATAGATGCGAAGACCGGGCTTGGAAACTCTGCGAAGGCCGGTGATGACCGGAGCCTTGTTCGCGCCGTATTTCAGCTCGATTTCAATCATACCCTGCTTGCCGTCTTCTTCCACTTTGAAACTCTTGATATAGCCCTCGTCCACAAGAATCTGCGCAATTGCTTTCTTCATGTTGGATGCGGGAACTTTCACCGTGTCATGCTTTGCAGAACTCGCGTTGCGGATTCTGGTGAGCATATCACCGATGGAATCAGTAATTTGCATACTTTTGCCTCCTTTGCAATTGCTTTCTTACCAGCTTGCTTTCTTCACGCCGGGAATTTCACCCTTGTGTGCCAATTCTCTGAAGCAGATACGGCAAACACCGTATTTGCGCAGATAAGCATGCGGGCGGCCGCAGATTTTGCATCTGTTGTAAGCTCTTGTCGAATACTTGGCAGGTCTTGCCTGTTTGACTTTCATAGAAGTTTTGGCCACTGTAATCCCTCCTTATCTCGCAAACGGTGCGCCCATGAGAGTCAGTAACTCTCTGGCTTCTTCGTCTGTATTGGCTGTGGTAACGAAGCAAATGTCCATACCGCGAACCGCGTCAATCTTGTCGTACTCGATTTCGGGGAAAATCAACTGCTCTTTGATACCCATGGAGTAGTTGCCTCTGCCGTCGAAGGAGTTCGGGTTGATGCCGCGGAAGTCGCGCACACGGGGAAGCGCGAGATTGAAGAATCTGTCAAGGAATTCATACATTCTCTCGCCGCGCAGCGTTACTTTCACACCGATGGTCATGCCCTCACGCAGCTTGAAGTTCGCAACGGATTTCTTCGCCTTGCAGGGAACGGGTTTCTGACCGGTAATCTGTGCCAAATCCTTGGTGATTGCGTCAATGACCTTGGAGTTGTCTCTCGCCTCGCCGCAACCGACATTGATAACGATTTTATCGAGCTTCGGGATTTGCATAACGCTCTTGTAGCCGAACTTTTTTTGAAGTGCCGGAGCAACCTCAGCGAGATACTTTTCTTTCATTCTTGCTGCCATGTGTTATGTCCCTCCCTTATTCAAATTTTGCGCCGCATTTTTTGCAAACGCGTTTTTTGTCTTTGCCGGTGCCTTCGTGGCCGACTCTTGTTGCCTTGCCGCATTTCGGGCAGATAAGCTGAACTTTATCTGCATACAATGCGCTTTCGGCTTTTACAAGGCCGCCTGCTTCGCCCATTTTGCGGGGTTTCACATGCTTGGTGACCACGTTAACGCCTTCCACAATAACCTTGCCTTCGGCGGGTGCAACCTGCATAACCTTGCCCTGTTTGCCGCGATTTTTGCCGTTGATGACAACGACGGTATCGCCGGTTTTTACATGAACCTTATTCATTCTGACTGCACCTCCGTTTACAGTACTTCGGGAGCAAGAGAAAGAATCTTCATATAATCTTTATCACGAAGTTCTCTTGCAACCGGCCCAAAGATACGGGTGCCTCTGGGGTTTTTGTCTTCTTTAATCAATACGGCTGCGTTTTCATCGAAACGGATGTAAGTACCGTCATCTCTGCGCACACCGCTTGCCGAACGAACGACGACCGCTTTGACAACGTCGCCTTTTTTGACAACGCCGCCGGGTGCTGCCTTCTTAACCGAAGCAACAATCACATCGCCGATATTTGCATACCTTCTGCCGGAACCGCCGAGAACGCGAATGCACATAATTTCCTTCGCGCCGGTGTTGTCGGCTACTTTGAGGTAAGTCTGTTGTTGAATCACAGTAATAGCCTCCTTAGAAATTATTTCGCTTTCTCAATGATTTCGACTACGCGCCATCTCTTATCTTTCGAGAGGGGGCGGGTTTCCATGACGAGGACTTTATCGCCGACGCCGCACTCGTTCTTTTCGTCATGGGCTTTGATTTTTACCGTGCGGTTCACAATCTTCTTGTAAAGCGGGTGCTGAACTCTGTCTTTGATGGAAACCACGACAGTTTTGTCCATTTTATCGCTGGTTACAAGACCGACCTGTGTTTTTCTGAGGTTTCTTTCGCTCATCTAAATACCCTCCCTTTCCTTACGACTGCGCGCCGTGCAGCTCGATATCGCGGATAACGGTTTTCACTCTGGCGATATCCTTTTTGACGGCGTTAATACGCATCGGATTGTCGAGTTGGTTGATGGCCTGCTGGAAGCGCAGTTTGAAAAGCTCATCCTTTAACTCCAAGAGTTTAGCATCCAACTCCGAGGGGGAAAGTTTTCTGATTTCACTTGCTTTCATGCTTGCTCACCTTCCTCTTCCTGCTGTGCCTTGGTGACGAACTTGCATTTGACCGGGAGCTTGTTCGCGGCAAGACGCATAGCCTCGCGCGCGGTCTCTTCGGGAACGCCTGCAATTTCAAACATCACTCTGCCGGGCTTGACAACGGCCACCCAGTATTCGGGCGAACCTTTACCGGAACCCATGCGGGTTTCAGCCGGCTTTTCGGTAATCGGCTTATCCGGGAAAATTTTAATCCAAACCTGACCGCCACGCTTAATGTAACGCGTCATGGCGATACGGGCGGCTTCGATTTGGTTGGAAGTAATCCAAGCCGGTTCCAGAGACACAAGACCGTAGTCACCGTAGGTGACCTTATTGCCTCTTGTCGCTTTACCGGTCAGACGACCCCTGTGGACTCTGCGGTATTTTACTCTTTTCGGCAGTAACATTATTTTGTGCCTC
>JBJEPV010000046.1:0-14963 GCA_051881415.1 Candidatus Fimenecus sp. | reverse complement strand
CGCCCCTACAAACGGGCGCGCAATGCACGCCCCTACGCCCATATTGTATTTTATGTGTAGAGAACGTCAATGCCCGTTCCGTTAATTACCCCGACAAACCCCAATTTGTCGCCCTTTTGCTGACGCAAAAGATGGACGATGGAGTTCGAATCTCCGCATTTCAGTAAAAAAACGGACACGCAAAAGCGTATCCGTTTTCTTTTGGTGATCCACCGGAGATTCGACAAGGCTGCGCCTTGTCGATTTGCTTCGCAAATATCCGATTATATGTCCCTTTTGCTGACGCAAAAGATGGACGATGGAGTTCGAATCTCCGAAACGATAAAAAAAGAACAGCCCGACTGTGTCGGACTGTTTCTTTTTGGTGATCCACCGGAGATTCGAACTCCGGACACCTTGATTAAAAGTTTGCGCGTGGTATTTGTAAGAGGGGTACAGGGGAGAATAGTGGAGAGCGTGGCAGAAATTGCCCCCCTGTATTTAGCAGTAAAATAGGCGCAGGGCGAAGCCCGAGCAACCATATATAAAGCACGCGAACGGTTAGCAGGGAGTGTGTCGCGACGCAGTGACCGATTTTTAGGAGAACTTTGGGGCGCGGCATTATTCAGCATATTCCGCCCGCAGGCGGGAAGCCCCCGCAAGGGGGCTTTTGCTTGTGGAGAATTGCGGGGATATGGATTTGGATAACATATGAATTTGATAGTAAATTTACAATTTGTTCACCCATTTATCTCTTAATAAGTTTATGATTATCTTGACAATTAAATATACACGGCTAATTGGGGCGGTGACCTGTACCGCCAAAGATAAAAGTAAATGAGTTACAGGGTAATGAATATATGGTAGCGTGGGTGTAGTATGATACTTGGTTGAATGCGTAGAAAAATTCCGAACAGCAAAACAAAAGGCTATTGCACTACGAAGTGCGATAGCCTTTTTCTTTTAATTGTATCTGCCGACAAGGTAATCAATGGAACACTTGTACAGGTCTGCTAATTGGTAAAGCGTGTCAATGGTGGGCTGTTTTAACCCCATTTCGTATTGCGAGTAAGCAGACCGAGAAATATGGACTGCATTTGCTACTTGTTGTTGCGTGTAGCCATTTTGCTTGCGAAGCATTTTTATGCGTTGCGTAATGCTTTCTTTGATATTCATAGAAACACCGCCTGCTACTATTGGTGATATTTATTATACCCGAGAAGCAGAGAAAAAGGAAGCATAAAAGAGAAAACAAAAGAAAAATGCTACTTTCGTTAGCAAAACAGACATTTTTAGAAGTTGCGTAAAAAATTATGAATTGATATATTTAAAATGCTACCAAATGTAGCAATAGATTTTTGATAAAAAAGGAAGTGTATTTTATGTAATGCAGAAATGGGCAATACCCCAACTCGGCGGCGCGGTTGCTTGCGCTTGGGGGTTGGAGGGGGCTGTGCCCCCAAGCACCGCGGGGGCAGCCCCCCGCAGGAATTAACTTGATTTTGATAGTATATTATCAGAATTTTAAAAGACAAAGAAAGGGTGTTTTTTATGAAACAAACAAAACTTGTATTTTTATACAGAAAGGAACGAAATGAAAAAAACTGTACTTAACGAAAACATACGCCCAAATGGTACGGATACTGTCCGCGTCAAAGAAATGGGTAATATCATTGAAATTATGTATGCACAACATAGGAATTTTTTCTGCCCTATTCAAAAAATGGACAGCGAGCATTATGTGGACAAGCGAACGGGAGAGGTAAAAAAAATTGAGCACATAGGCAGTCGGGTTGACGATAAAAACAGCGTTCGTGTTTCTCTTGGAAAATTGAGAGATTTAATCAATGCAAATGTCATAAATCCTGAATATTGCCTTTGGATAACGCTGACATACGCCGAGAATATGACCGACCCCAAGCGGCTCTATGACGATTTTAGGAAGTTTATACAACGCCTAAAATACAAAATCAAACCTTTTGAATATATCGTTGCAATGGAACCGCAAGGCCGAGGTGCTTGGCACGCCCATATGATAATGATATTTGACAAGAAAGCGCCATATATACCCAATGCGGAAATGCAAAAAATCTGGGGCTTTGGTTTTGTATCGGTGAAATCGCTTGAAAATGTTGATAATATCGGCGCTTACCTTACGGCGTATCTTGGTGATATGGAGTTAGAAGAGTACAAAAATGCTGGTCTTGCGTTAAAAGATGGTATGTCTGTAAAATTTCTTGACGACACAGAAACAGGAACACCAAAAGCGATTATTAAAGGTGCACGGCTTCAATTTTACCCGCCTAATTTCAATTTGTATCGTTGCAGTCGCGGTATTAAAAAGCCCGAAAAATATTACACAACCGAAAAAGAGGCAGAAAAAAAGGTCAGTGGTGCAACACTAACCTTTGAACGCACAGTTGAAATCTCCGATACAGAAACGGACTTCAACAATCGATTTAACTATCGTCAGTTTAACATAAGACGAAAACAAAAGCAAGAGTAAATATTCAAAAAAGGAGTTTTTGAAATGACGGTGCGAGATTGCATATCTGCCTTTTTGATTGAACAACAGATACGCGGAAACGCAAAAAATACGGTGCTTTATTATTCCCGCTGTCTTGGCTTTTTTGCAGATTTTGACGGGAATGCAAACAAACCCATAAACAGCATAAGTGAATTGGATTGCAAGCGGTATTACTTGTATTTGTCAAAAAAAGAGGTTACAAGCACAACAATACAGACATACATTCGTGCTTTGCGCGCATTCCTTTCGTGGTGCTATGCTGAACAATATTTGCAAGAAAACATACCCGAAAAATTTCGACTACCGAAAGCACAGAGAAAAACGATTGATGTTTTGACTGATAACGAGATACAACGGTTGTTCCGATGCTTTCGCGGTGGTAGGTTTGTTGATGTTCGCAATTACTGCATACTTGCTTTAATGTTGGATAGTGGCTTGCGGCTGAATGAAGTGGTAACCTTGGAAAGCGGTAATATTCACATTGCCGAGGGGTATGCGATTGTGAACGGCAAGGGCAACAAACAACGGATAGTTCCTCTTGGCTTGCATAGCAAAAAGGCATTACTTCGGTATATTGCGCTTATTCCATACCGTTGTGACAAGACACCGTTATTTGTGAAAGACGATTTGACTGCTTTGCAACAAAGTACGATTAAACAACTGTTCCGCAAGTTGAAAGTACAGGCAGATATTCCGCGCCTTCGTCCGCATTTGTTGCGGCACACCTTTGCTACTCGGTATTTGGAGAATGGTGGAGATATTTACGCTTTACAAATGATTTTAGGGCATACTTCGCTTGAAATGGTGAAAAGGTATGTGCACTTGACTACTTCAAAAATGACAGTCAATTACACAGTATACAGTCCGCTTGATAATGTCTTGAAAAGATAGAAAAATACCGCAGTTACTCTTTTCTGTAACTGCGGTTTTCTTTTGGTGATCCACCGGAGATTCGACAAGGCTGCGCCTTGTCGATTTGCTTCGCAAATATCCGATTATATGTCCCTTTTGCTGACGCAAAAGATGGACGATGGAGTTCGAATCTCCGAAACGATAAAAAAAGAACAGCCCGACTGTGTCGGACTGTTTCTTTTTGGTGATCCACCGGAGATTCGAACTCCGGACACCTTGATTAAAAGTCAAGTGCTCTGCCAACTGAGCTAGTGGATCATATACAGGCGGCGAAACTGCCGCCGTGTTTTTTATTTACGGCTTAGAAGAACAGCATCAAGAGCGTTGCGGCAAATGCAAGGACAAAGAACACAATGGCAAGGTATCTTGTAATTTTTGCCAAACGCGCTTCAAGCGTTCTGCCTTTATTTTTCCCGAAGAAGGTGTCAGAGCCGCCTGCAATCGCACCGGAAAGACCGCCTTCACGGCTTTTCTGCATCATCACAATGACGATAATGGCAAGCGATGCCAAAATCAACAAAATGCCGAGGACAATTTCAAGAGCGCCCATTTTCTGACCTCCGTTCGTAAGCGATAGTTTTTTTAGTGCTTTGGTATTTTATCACAGTGCGCCGAAAAAAGCAAGCCTTTTTTTATCTTTTTTTCAGAAAGCTGTTTTTTATTGCATATTTTCGCCGTTTGCGCAAAAGATAAGGGCAGCAAAAGCAATTCATTTACAATTCGCGTTTGCAGATTTGCTTTTGCGCCGCCCGCGGCATTCGTTGCTCGGGCGGTTTTTATTTTTGCGGCGGCTCGCCGTAATCCCAAACATACGCCATATGCAAAAGCTGTAACAGCAAAACCGAAAACAGCACGGCGCAAAACAATTCTTTGCCGCAAAGGAACAACTCCGCACAAACGCGCAGCATTTTATCATACTGCCCGATTGTACCTAAGAAAAAACGGCAGACAAACGAAGAAAGCAACAGTCCGCACGCGGTCGGTATGCCGTAGCGAAAGAATTTTCGTGCCGCCGGGCAAAAATCGGTCAAAAAAATACGAAACTCGGTAAATAGTGCTTGCATTTTTATGCACCTCCCTATTACAATAATAGTAACAGGCGATTTTCTCTGTCGCAACGCACAATTTTTGGCAAACAGGTGATTTTTATGGCAATCGGTATTTCCACGGCGTGCTTTTATCCGCTGGAAACGGAGCTTGCACTTGCAAAAACAGGCGAACTCGGCGCGGACTGCGTCGAAATTTTCATCAATTCGCCGCATGAGTTAGACAAAAACTATATCGACCGCTTTGCGGAGATTCAAAAACAGTACGGCCTGCGCGTGAAAAGCTTTCACACCTACGCGTCGTTTACGGAATCGTATTACTATTTCAGCTCCTACGAACGCCGCTTTCAAGAGAGTTTGGAGGAGTTTCGCCGCTATTTTGACGGGATGCACACGCTCGGCGCCACGCTTTTGGTGATGCACGGGGCAAAAATTCCCGGCAGTATTCCCGACGAGCAGGTGTTTGAACGCTTCGGCATTTTGCAACAGCTCGCCAAAGCCGAGGGGCTGACGCTCTGTCAGGAAAATGTGGTGCACTACCGTTCGGAAAGCCCCGCCTATTTAGAAAAAATGCGAGATGCGCTGGGTGCGGATTTTGCGATGGTGCTCGACATCAAACAGGCGCGCCGCACAGGGATTGACCCGTATGTGTTTGTGGAAAAATTCGCAAATTCTATCCAACATGTGCACATCAGCGATTATACCGAAACGCGCGACTGCGTTGTGCCGTTTTGTGAAAACGCACAGTTTGATTTTCAGCGCTTTTTGCGGGTGATGCGCGAACAGGGATACACGGGAGATTATATTATCGAACTGTATGAAAACGGCTACGAAACCCCCGCGCAAATCGCCGCCGCACAGCAAGCGTTAAAAAAATGGCTGTAAAGGTTTTTTCTGCTTTACATTGTGCTGTCTATTTGCTATAATACAATTAAATACACAATATATTGCGTTAGATATGGAGTGATTTGTATGAAATGTCCGTTTTGCGGATATGAAGAAAGCAAGGTCATTGACTCGCGCCCGACCGACGAGGGCGAGCGTATTCGCCGCCGCCGGGAGTGCCTGCAATGCAACAAACGGTTTACGACCTATGAAATTATCGAAAGCGTGCCGATTTTGGTGATTAAAAAGGATAAATCCCGTGAGGTGTTTGACCGTAATAAATTGTTGCGCGGGATGATGCGCGCGTGCGAAAAACGCCCCGTGGCAATGGATACCCTGGAAAAAGCGGTGGACGACATTGAGGCGAGCTTGCAAAACTCGCTCGACCGCGAGGTGACTTCCTTACATATCGGTGAGCTGGCGATGGATAAATTAAAGGATATTGACGAGGTGGCGTATGTGCGCTTTGCGTCGGTGTACCGCCATTTCCGCGATATTAACGCATTTATGGATGAATTGTCTGCATTGTTGCAAAATCGGTAACGATTGCACAATATAAATGGAGAGGGAAAAATTATGAAAAAAACGATCAGTATTTTATTGACCTTTGTCCTGCTGTGCAGTACGCTGTGCATCGGGGCTTCGGCGTTGGACACGCCGAAACTGCAAATGCGCGGGGAACAACACATCTATTCTATCGACCGTTCCAATCCGCCGCCGGCCGCCGAAGCGGCCAGACAGTCCGTATTCGGGCAAAAAGTGAATCTCTATGCCGAAGACCCGAATACGCCGTTTACCTATTACAGCAATTTGGATGCGAACGGAAAAGCGATTTATAACGCGGTGGTTTCAGCAACGGATTTGGAAAATGCGATTGCGGTCACATTTCCCGAACCGTATACATTTGTGACCACGGTGGATGCGGAGGGCAATTTTGAAGTTCCCGATGCAATCATTGACGCGTATCTCGACTCCCTGTTCGGTGCGTTTACGGCTGCGGTGTTTGACCACCCCGAGCAGTTTTGGATTTACACCTTCGGCACCGAAGAATTGTTCAGCTATGTACAGGTTTCAGGGAATACCTATCGCTTTGCGATAGAGCAGGTTGATATCACCCTGATCGTGCCGCCCGGGTATTCGTCTTGGACTGCGGTGAAACAGGACTACACAGCGATGATGAACGCCGCAAAAGCCGTGGTTGCCGAGGGCGCAACGCGGTTTGATAAACTCAAAACCCTGCACGATTGGGTTGCGCAGGCAACAACCTATGATGATGATTTTAAGGATTCCGCATTTTATGCGACCTCCGTCTTTTTAGCACCGCACCAGTCGGTGTGCGAGGGGTATTCCGAAGCGTTCAAAATCCTTTGCGATTTGGCGGACATCCCCTGTGTTATCGCCGTAAGTTCTGACCACGAGTGGAACCATGTAAAAATGGAGGACGGCAAGTGGTACGCTGTCGATGTAACTTGGGATGACCAAGACACATACGATGAAGTGGATTATGACTTCTTCTTGGTCGGTTCGCAGACCAGAGATGTCCATTTTGACGGCAATACCTTTGCGAGTGAGCACCCGTATACAGGCAGTGTTTTTTCGGGGTATTCGGCGACCTGCCCCGCACTGTCCTCGACGGCATATTTGCCGATGTTCTTAAACAGCAATTCCGGCGCGTCGGTGGATAAAGCCGCAAAAACCGTGTATTTGTATGATGACGAGACCGTAGCCCATGCGTTTGTTGCGGCGCCCGGCACTTCTATACAGACTTCGGCAGACGGCACGACGCTTTCGGTGGTCAAAGCCGGCGTAACGGTAGATACCTATACGGTTGTGCGCCCGGCGGCAGGTGCGGCAGGCAGCGGTGATGTGAACGGCGACGGCAAAATCAACGCAGTAGATGCGCGTTGGGTTTTGCAGGCGTCGTCCGGTGCGCGGACGCTCACCGCGGAACAGCGGGCTTGCGCCGATGTAAACGGCGACGGCAGAATCAATGCGGTAGATGCGCGTTGGATTTTGCAGGCGGCTTCGGGCGCAAGAAATTTAGCGGCTTAAAGGTCTTTCGGTAAACGGTGTTCGCTTCTGCTTGTGAACGCCGTTTGCTTTTTAAGAGAACAGAAAAAAACAGGTGAGACATAGTATGAAAAAGTGGATGAGTCGGTTTGCGGTGCTTTTGCTGTTGTTGTCAAACGGTGCATTTTATCTTTGCGCCGCCGCAGAAACGCCCACGGAAATTACGGTGGATATGGGATACACGCAAGCCGTGCAATTTGACCCGCGCACCGCGGTGCCGTCGATGGACAATTCCGGCGCGACAAAGCCCTTTTTCGGGGGCAATGCCGACACACCGTATACTTTCTATATGTACTTGACCGAACGGCAAAAGGATGTGTATAACACGCTGTTAAACGCGGGGGTGGACAGCGCGGACAATGTAAACGGCGTGAAAATCACCTTTACAACGCCCATTACCTGCCAAAACACATCGGCCTCGCTGACAACCGAGGCGCAAACTGAACTCGTTCTCGCAGTACAGGGCGGTGTTGCTGCATTGATGGATGACCACCCCGAGTTGTTTTGGCTGGGCGCGTATACCTTATCTTACAGCTATTCTTACCGCGTGAGCAGTGGCGTTTACACGCTGTCAGTATCAAGCATTACTTGTACAATGAAGTATGATACCGCCGTGTATGCCGATAAAGCATCGGTGACGGACTATTATACCCGTATGATGGCGGCGTTTGATGCATTCGAGGTCAAAGGGTATACGCGCTATGAAAAGGTGAAATCCATTCACGATACGATTGCAAAGCAGGTTTCGTACGATTCCACCTTTACAAACGGTACGGCGCACCAACCGACCAGCGTATTTTTAGAGCCGTACAAGCCTGTGTGCGAAGGCTACGCCGAGGCGTTTAAAATGCTTTGTGACCGCGAGGGCATTCCCTGCGTGATTGTCGTTGGCGATGCAAACGGCGGCGGGCACGCGTGGAACTATGTCAAAATGGAAGACAACAAATGGTACGCCGTGGATTTGACTTGGGATGACCAATCTTCGATTTATTACGATTTCTTTTTGGTCGGCGCAAACAGCACCAATCGCTATTTTGACAATGACAGCACCACCTTTGCCGATGCGCATACCGCAACGGGAGGTCGCTTTACCAACAGCAGCTTCGTATTGACCTATCCCACGCTTTGTGAAACGCCGTATGCGCTGACACTCGGCAGAGCCGATACCGACATTGCCGTTCGCAAGGCAGACGGAATTGTGTTGCTTGGGAAAAATCAAAGTTTAAGCACGGCGTTTATCGCGCCGTACGGCAGTACGGTTTCTGTCAGCGGCACCACCACGGGCGGCACGGTGACCGTCACGCAAGGCACCGCCGTCACGACCTATACCGTTGCGCGGCGCGGCGATGTGGTTGCGGATAATGCTGTCAATACAACCGATTATGCAAAAGTGGCACAGGCGACAGTCGGCGCGGCGGAAATTACCGACAAAGCCCAGCTTGCCGCCGCCGATTTGAACGGCGACGGCACGGTCGATGCATTTGACGCGTCCTTGCTTGACCTGTATATAAACGGGGAAGAACTGTATTGATACGCGAAAAACGAGCATACAAAAGCGGAACGAGGGAAATCCTTCGTTCCGCTTTTTTGCATGTGTTTTCAAAAAATCAACTGTGCTCTTTTATAAATTGCCCCATTTCATCGACCACATCTTCCGCCTGCGGAAAAACACCCATCGCGTTCAAATAGCCGTGCCCCATACCGTTATAGACAACCACTTTCACAGGCACGCCTTCGTCTTGCAGTTTGTGCGCCCAGGCGATGCAGTCATTTTTCAAAAAATCCAATGCACCGACCGAAATAAAGGTGGGTGGATTGCCTGCGGCGTCGAAGGTGTATGGGTTGCAATACGGGTCGGGCGCGGTAATGCCGATGGCATCGCCTATATCCTGCAAGCTGTTTACCATCATTTCAAGTTGTTTGACGATACAGCGAGACAGCCGTTTTTGCTTCGGCTCGTATGTAAAGTTTTTGCCGTCGAGTTTATAATACTTGTCCTCTATGCGAAACATATTCAGCGTGGCATATAACAAAATCTGCCCGCGCACCATATCCGTGCCCTTCGCGCGCGTCGAACAGTACTGCGCCAAATTGCCGCCGGCGCTGTCGCCGGTGACGAAAATATGCGTTTTGTCAATCTGCAAAAGGTCTGCGTTGCCGTATACCCATTCCAACACGCGGTAGCAGTCCTCGTGCGGGGTGGGGTAGGGGGCTTCCGGCATCAAGCGGTAGCCGACGCTGACCACCACCATAGAAAACTTTTCTACAAATACCTTCCAACCCTCATCATACGGCGGAATACTGCCGCCGATGAACGCGCCGCCGTGGAAAAACAGCAAACAGCCGCACCCGGGTGCGCAGTTTTCGCTTCGGTAAATGCGAATGGGAATGGCATAGCCGTCCGCGGCAGGCACGGTTTTGTCCTCCATATCAATTCCGCCGCGCACGCACACCGCGCTGGAAATACGGTCACAGCTTTGGCGAAACGACGCAATGTTTTTGGCATTGAGTTTCATTTTGACGCGGTCGAGCAAAAAATCCGGCAGACAAGCCATCATTTTTGCGTTTTTGCCGAGTGGCCCGCCGAGCAAACGCGGGTCAATGGCAATATCCGAGCCCGCATCCGGCGCATATTTTTCGGTAATCGGCAAATCGCCGTCCATACGCACCCGCGCGGTCGCTTTCAATTCCTGCAAAAACGCGTCGGTGTACCACTTTTTATCCCAACTTTTTTTCTTTTTCATCGTGTTCTCCGTTTGTTGAACAGGTTCTTTAAAACCCAACCACTTGATGTGTGCGCGGTACGCTCGGCGGGTCACCGATCATCCCGTATTTGCGCAAAGTGGCGATGTTTTCCATATCTTCGTCGGAAATCGTAAACCCGAAAATATCCGCATTGTTTTTGATACGTTCGGGCGTGGTCGATTTCGGTACGGGCACAACGCCTTTTTGGAAAATCCAGCGAATGCAAAGTTGCGCTACACTCACACCGTATTTTGCGGCGGTTTCCACAAGCAATTCGCGCTTGAACGCCTGCCCTTGAATGAGCGGACTCCACGCCTCGGGTAAAATGCGGTTTTCTTTGCAGTAGGCGACCATTTCGTCCTGCGGATTTTGTGGGTGTAACTGCACTTGATTTATCATCGGGTAATTTTTGAAGTTTGCTTTCAACAGGTCAATGTGTTCTTCTAAAAAGTTACTCGTGCCCAACGCGCGCAGTTTGCCGTCTTGATACAGCCGCTCAAATGCGCGCCAGGTGTCGCACAAATCCTCTTCGACATGGTCTTGATTTTCCACAAGCACGGGCCAATGAATTAAATAAGCGTCCAAATAGTCTACGCCGAGTTTTTGAAGCGACTGCTCGCACGCGGCAATCGTTTTTTCGTAACCGTGGTCGGCATTGGGCAGTTTGCTGACCAAAAAAATCTCGTCGCGCGCAATACCGCTTTTTCGCAATCCTTCGCCGACACCGACTTCATTTTGGTAAGCGCCCGCCGTGTCAATATGGCGGTAGCCGCTTTCTATTGCGCACTGTACCGACGCGGCGGCAACTTCGTTTGGCATTTTCCAAGTGCCGAACGCAATGCACGGCACCTGCACGCCGTTATAAAGCGTATAGCAATCAAAGGTACTGTTCAAGTAAATCACCTCAAAACGATATTTTCAACAGTATTTTACCACATTTTTGTGCATAAAACAAACTTTTCGGCAAAATGTAGTAACGGGAGGAAGTAAGTATGATTTTTTTAAAAGCATTTTTAGTGGGCGGTGCGATTTGCGCGGTCGGGCAACTGTTAATGGACTGCACAAAGCTTACGCCGGCGCGCATTTTGGTGTTGTTTGTGGTTGCGGGCGTGGTGCTGGGTGCATTGGGCGTTTATCAGCCGCTTGCGGATTTCGCGGGCTGTGGGGCAACCGTGCCATTGACGGGCTTCGGTAATTTATTGGCGCAGGGCACAAAAGACGCCATTCGTGAGGACGGGTTGCTCGGCGTTTTGACAGGTCCGCTTTCAGCGGGCAGTGCGGGGATTTCCGCCGCGATGCTGTCGGGGCTTGTGGTGTCGCTGATTGCCCGCCCGAAAAGCAAATAAAAATAAAGAAAACAAAAAACGGGTTGCATAATGCAACCCGTTTGCTTTTTATGGTGTCTTATGCAACCGTTTCGGAAACGAAGGTGTCATCACAGCAGGAGCAGGAAACATAGTTTTCCGCATCGTTGCCGATGACAACTTTTTTGCTGTCTACATACTTTTTAACAAGAACATAAGCGCCGAATGCAGCCCCTGCAATCGCGGCGATAATGGCGAGAACTTTTAAAACTTTTTTCATATTCATAAAAAACATCCTCCTAAATAAGATTATATGGATATTATACCCATATCCACAGTAAAAGTCAATGAACAAACTATAAATAAATGTAAAATGTCGCGCGCGTGCCGTGCGCATTGCCGCAAAACAGAAAAAACCTTTACGCCTTTTTACACACAAAGCAAATCCAGCCGTTTTGCTCGTTGCGCTCCAACACGGCAAAGCCGTTTGCTTCGAGAGCGGCGCGTACTTCCTGTTCGCGCGTGTCGATAATGCCCGAGGTAATAAATACGCCGTCGGGTTTTAAAAACCGCCCGACATCTTTTGCGAACAGCATAATAATATCCGCAACAATATTTGCGACCACCACATCATAAGCGCCCGTAACCTTATCGGCAAGGTTACCTTGCAAAACGGTGAGTTGCGGCTCTGTAAAGCCGTTTTGCTTGCCATTCTCCATGGCGGTTTTTACGGCGAGCTCGTCAATGTCAACCCCAACGGCTTTACTTGCCCCCAAAAGCAGGGCGGCAATCGCCAAAATCCCGCTTCCACAGCCTGTGTCGAGTACCGCGTCACCTGACTTTACATACCGTTCGAGCGTTTCCAAGCACAACCGCGTGGTGTGGTGCCCACCCGTGCCGAAGGCAAGCCCCGGCTCAATGGTGAGCACCGCGCGGTGTTCGGGGTTGTCAACTTCGTCAATCCAAAGGGGTTGAATGAGCAGTTTTTCGCCGACTTTCATCGGCTTGAAAAATTCCTTCCAATTATTTTCCCAATCCTCATTTTTGCAAAGACTCAAATCTATTTTGTGCGGAATTCCCGCCGCTGTGAAGCGCTCCGACAAAAACGCCACCGCTTCTTGCGGGGTTTCCTCGGGGGATATATAAATGTGTACATAGCCTTTTGTGCGGTCTTTTTGCAACAGTTCTTCGTCAATCAAATCAATGTTGGCGATTTCCCAAGTTTCCGCCTCCAAATTGCGGTAATCCTCAATATAAATCCCGTAGGGGACAACCATATTGGCAATATCCGCCGCGCGGTCAATGCAATCTGCGGGGATTTCAATTTTTACTTCCGTCCAGTCCATTTTTCAATAGTTCCTTTTAGTATTTGTTGTGTACGCGCTCGCAAAAGCACAGTAAATCTTTGATTTCAAGCGCAGTGCCGTCGTCTAAAACCGCCGTGCCCGTCATTTTGCCGAACACTTGGTGCTGGTCGGTGACAATCGCTTTGACATCGATTTTCGCCGCGCGGTCCAAAATCGGTACAAAATCCATCTCGAACCGCCCGTCGCTTGAAGAAATTTTCCACGGGTCGGTGTAAGACGAAGCGGGGATATGGAAGGTAATATCGTCTAATTTGTGCCCCACGCCGTCATAAAACAGCATATTTTCGCTCGCCGCCGCGGTGTCGCCGAAGCCGTACCCGATGTTAAAGCCGAACGGCTTGCCGTGCACAACCGCATTGCCCGAGCCCCAATTCCAAGTGTTGTCATAAGTCCAAACGCCGCGCCCCCAGTCGAGCGTGCCGAAATCGGTTTCGGGGTTAAAGGTGTAAGTTTTGCCGTTAAACTGCGCCGCGCCGCTTGCGCGCATACAGTTGATTTTTTGGTTGTAGTAGAACGCTTTTTTGTCCTCTTTCCACGGCGTTGCAATCACCATCGTGTCCATATCGGGCTGTGCTAAGGTGATGTCGCACGAAAAGGTCTTGCCCTCATAAAAATTCTTGAATTGACACACAATGTGCCGCTTGCCCGCCGTCTTTTCAAAGGCGAGGTACAGCCGCTTGTCGCGGTAAACCACATTGCCCGTTTCGCTCGTCGAGGGCATTTTTAATTTGCCCATCGGGAACGGTGTCAGCACGGTTTCGGTGTGCTCCCACGGCGTTTCGCCGAAGGTGAGCAGAGAAACCGATTGCAGGCCGACATATCCGTCATCGGAAACAGTAAACGCCACCGCATAATCGTCGCAGAGCACCAAATAATAATCCCATTCCTTAATGCGGAATTTCGGGGCTTTGATGTCCGCGCGGTCATAGATTTGGTAAAGCCTGCGTGAAAACCCCGGCTCTTTTAAAGACCCGTCTACATTCAAAAGCCTTTGCCTTGCCGTTACTTCGTGATTTCGCATACGAACAACCTCCCAAAATCTATATTGTATTTTTTGTTTTTACGGATTACAACTGCACCTGTTTGTCATTGTCCGAAAGGCCGTGGTTATACA
Source organism: Candidatus Fimenecus sp. (assembly GCA_051881415.1). Taxonomy (GTDB): domain Bacteria; phylum Bacillota; class Clostridia; order Oscillospirales; family Acutalibacteraceae; genus Fimenecus. Next base: position 1,014 of record JBJEPV010000046.1, on the reverse strand, counting down.
TTTTGCGGTCTTCGAGCGCCCATAAACGATTCGTAAACGCGCCTTTTTGCAAAGGTGTGGTGGCGTCGTGGATTTGGTAGACGCGTGCGTCCATTAAGTCGAGTTCCGACAAAAGCTCCGCTTCCAAAAACAGCGGACGTACCGCCGCGCCGAAGTCCGGCTCGCCGTGGTGAGAAAGCACCATATGCTGTAACAGAACGGATTTTTCCGCAGGGATAGCGAGTGCTTTTGCCGCCTCGTCCACCATGCGCGCACCCATCACAAGATGCCCGATTAAATTGCCCTCGACCGAGTACCCCGAGGCAATGCCCGTGTCGCCGACGACGAATTCCGAGAGTTTTGCAATATCGTGCAAAATCGCGCCCGACAAAAGCAAATCCCGGTTGACAAACGGATACACCTTGCAAACGCCCTCGCACAGCCGCACAATCGACAGCGTGTGCATCAACAGCCCGCCGCGCAACGCGTGGTGCAGGCGGTAAGCCGCCGGCCAATACAGGAGTTTTTCCTTATTTTGCTCTAACATATAGGACACGAGTTTTTTGAAATCCGCGTCCGCAAAACCGTTTACGCACGCCGAAAGCTGTGCATACATATATTCGCCGCTGTACGCAGCCGAGCGCACAAAATCCGCCATATTGACATCGTCCGCGTCCGTCGCTTTGCGAATACGCTCCACGCGGAATTGGTCAGCGCCGTTGTACTGCGAAATCGTCCCGCGTACCTTCACAAGTGTTTCGGCGGGGAACTGCCCCTGCACCGCTTCGTTATAGTCCCAATATTTGGCGGAGATTTCACCGTCTTTGTCGGAAAGGGTCAAATCCAAATAGTCCTTACCTTTGGCGGTCACCTTTTTTTCGGATTTGGTAATCAGCGCAAAGCCCTCGTACAGGCCGTTTTGATTGATTGGCGTAAAATTCATAGGGAAATACTCTCCTCATATTTATATGTTTTCAGTATAGCATTTTTTTCACCGTTCGTAAAGGCGGGAAGAAAAAACACCGTACAAAAATT
>JBJEPV010000045.1:0-2797 GCA_051881415.1 Candidatus Fimenecus sp. | reverse complement strand
AACGGGTCGTCGAGACGCCGACCCCTACGCACGCATTGTATTTTGCCCGTTCCGTTAATACCCCCACAACCCCCAATTTGCGAGAATGTATACCCGTTTCCGAACGGACGGAAGGGAATGCACAAAAAAAGCAGCCCCTTACGGGGCTGTAAAATCCATTATATACCCAAAACCATTGACGCAACGCGGAAATAAATCAACAGCGAGAGCGCGTCCACAATCGTGGTAATAAACGGGCTTGCCATCACGGCGGGGTCTAAATGCACACGTTTGGCGAGAATCGGCAAGGTACAGCCGATGAATTTCGCAAGCATAATTGCCAAAACCATGGTCACGCAAACCACAGCTGCAACCGACAGCGTCACGCGGTCAATGACCATCAATTTTAAGAAATTTACGGCGGCAAGGGTGACACCGCACAGCAACGCCACGCGCAGTTCTTTCCAAATTACGCGGAAAGTATCGCGGAATTCGATTTCGCCCAAGGAAAGACCGCGGATAATCGTAACCGAAGCCTGCCCGCCGCAGTTCCCGCCTGTATCCATTAGCATCGGAATAAACGAGGTCAGTATGACATACGCCTGCAAGGCATTTTCAAAATGCTGAATGATTTTCCCGGTGAAAGTTGCCGAAACCATCAACAATAAAAGCCACGGGAAACGCTTTTTCCACGTTTCAAAGACCGTCATTTTTAAATACGGCTTGTCCGTAGGCGTAATCGCCGCCATTTTTTCGATGTCCTCGGTGTTTTCATCCTGCAAGACATCCATCGCGTCGTCAATCGTGATAATGCCGACCAAGCGGTTTTCCTGGTCGACCACGGGCAATGCCAAAAGGTCATATTTTTGGAATTTGTCCGCAACGATTTCCTTGTCCTCCAAGGTGTTGACCGAAATGATATTTGTGTCCATAATTTCAAAGATTTTTTTACTTTTTTCGGAAAGCAGTAAATCCTTGACAGTCACAATCCCGAGCAGTTTGCGGTTTTCATCGGTGACATAGCAAATGTAAATGGTTTCTTTGTCCACACCCGTGCGGCGAATACGCGTAAACGCATCGTCCACGGTCATATACTTTTTCAAGTCGACATATTCAATCGTCATCAAACTGCCGGCGGAGTCCTCGGGGTACTGCAAAATTTCGTTGATGCTTTTGCGCACCTCGGGGTCGGTATGCTGTAAAATACGCTTGACAACGGTTGCAGGCATTTCCTCGATAATATCGACCGCGTCGTCAACATACAGTTCGTCGAGCACCTCGCGCAGCTCATTATCGCTGAATGCGCGAATGAGCAACTCCTGCGCGTCGGACTCCATATTGACAAACACTTCTGCGGCAAGTTCTTTCGGCAAAATCCGATAGACAAGCGGCAAAGTTTCGGGCGGCAAATCCGCAAAAATCGCGGCAATATCCGCCTCGTTCATCTCGGAAAGCATCGCTTTTAATTCCGGATATTTTTTCTCTTCCAACAATGCAAGTACTTGTTCGTACACCTTGTTTCCCTCCTAAATTCAGTTTGCCCGGTAAGGCATAAAATAGGAAACAAAGCGCAAAACCGATTTTCAGAAAACAACGGCACAAAAAGCCGCGGTTTTCATCCCCCTAGATCGCGGAGGGTTCGGGTCTGCACTTATTGCGCTTCCTGTGTCCATCATTTTCACCTCACAAATTGAAATTTTAAAATACAACAAAAAACGCATACCGCCGAACGAAAAGACGGTATGCGCGAGCGTATACTACAATTTCGTTCAAGCTTTAGCTTCAAAGGGCAATGAAACTGCGTTAGAGCACACCTTCGTGTTCGATATGCCCTGTTGACCTGCTGACGGTGTCTCCACCGTTTCGCGGCAGCAGCCCGTATCCCTGTGGGAGCCTTACCTACCGATATGTTTTTTTGCATAGGCAAAGCCGAAAAACCGCCGTTAAAATCGGTTTCATTGACTTTGCCTTGCTATTATGAACCGAAGTTCGCCGAATGTCAAGAGAAAGCGACGAATTTTTTGGAATTTATATTGAACTTATCCATCGGCATTTTTACTTTTCCGCATGAATTGGACAGTACCCGTAAAAATGCACGCTGTCGGTAGCATTAAAATCCAAAAATAACGCCATGGATTGATTGACGATTTGAAAAGCGGAACCGTACTTTTCAAAATCTTCTGCCGTGAAATTCTGCATTTCAAGGAATGTAAACTGTTCACCGTTTCTCGCCGAAAATTTGTCGGTTCCGGCCACGGAGGTATATACAGAAACCGCAGTTTTTAACGCCTCGCTCTGCATATTCGCGGGTGCGTAAGAAAAATTACAGCCCAGCAGTTTCATTTTTTCGTCCGCAGACACCGACACGGAAAAATGTTGCAAAGGCAACGGCGCGTCATCGGGCAAATCCGTACAATCGTACCAAACAGATTGATTTTCTTCGCTTAGCGTTTGGTCATCGGAAATCACATACCCTTTTTCCGTAAGCAGTGTGCTCGTAATGCGCTGATTGACACCGTCCGACAAAATCCCATCCACATCAATTTTCGCTAAATCTGCATCAGTGATACTGCCGTTGCCGAACGCCGTTGCGGGTTTATTGACAGAAAAAAGTATTGCCGCAACTGTAACCGCAACAACTATCATCGCACATATACAAAAAATAATGACATTGCGTTTTTTCAGTTTTTCGCTTGTTTTCATCCTTATCTCTCTCAAGTCTATTCTTCAAAACGGGTGTTGTGTTCCGTTTGAAAGACTCAGCCTTTCAGCCCGCGCTCCTGGCGGTCCATATCCTCAACCACGATGTCGAAAATCT
>JBJEPV010000044.1:0-2814 GCA_051881415.1 Candidatus Fimenecus sp. | reverse complement strand
TCAGAGTAACCGTTACATCGGATGAAAACAATCCCGGTATGATAAAGGTTGCGTATGGCAGCGGACAAATCATAGATAATGTTGACCCCAATACAGTTTTAACGGTAACCGGTTCCACAACAGCATACGAACTTCATGTTAACACGGATATACCGGTAAAAATCAAGGCGCAAGATTTGACGATTGACCGTTCCGGTACAAATTTTGCTTACGCTATGTCAATAGGCGGAGCTAATGACAGCAGCGAAGTAACGCTAATCCTTGAAGGTACAAATACAATAAAGGCAGGATCTGAGGTATCCGGTATATGCGTCGTTACGGGCAGAACGCTGATTATTGAGGGCGATGGCTCACTGAATGCGGTGGGCGGAAATTACGGCGCCGGTATCGGCGGTGAAAGACAAAATACTTGCGGCACAGTTATTATTAACAGCGGTACTGTTACGGCAACAGGTAGAGGCGGCGGCGCCGGAATCGGCGGCGGCGGTGCTTATGTCACGATAGGCGGCGGTGGTTCAGTCATTATCAACGGCGGTACCGTTACGGCGAACGGCAACAAAAGCGGTTCGGACATTGGCAGCGGTTCGTGGTTGACGGAAGGCATTTGTATCCTATTGGGCGGTACCGTAACCGCAACCAACGGCAACTTTGGCACAAACTCCGGAATTAAAATGAATGAAGACGGAACGCTTGAAGTTTACGGAAATTTAACTCTTCCTGCGGATATTACAATCCCCGAGGGAAAAACATTGGTTATTCCAAGCGGAGCAACCTTAACTGTTCCCGACGGCGTAACCCTTACAAATAACGGCACGATTATTAACAACAATGGGTTTACCAATAACGGCACAGTTATTAACAACGGCACATTCATCAATAACGGTGATATCGTTGAAAAAAATCATACACCCGAAAAAGATGACGGTGACTGCACAACGCCGGTTTACTGCACTATCTGCGGTGAAATAGCAACACCCGCCATGTCCCACGATTTCAGCGGCGAATGGAAACACGATGATACATACCATTGGCATGAGTGCCAAAATGCGGGATGTACCGTGAAAGACGAAAAAAAGCCGCATGAGTCAGAAGATGACGGTGACTGCACAACACCGGTTGTATGTACTGTCTGCGGCGAAATTCTGACTCCCGCTATGTCCCACGATTTCAGCGGCGAATGGAAACACGATGATACATACCATTGGCACCGGTGTAAAAATGCCGGCTGTAATCAAACTGACGGGAAAGTCGCAATTGCACCTGAAAGAATCGAAGCAACGATTGCAAATGCGGCGTATTTGTTAGATACAACCGTAAAGCCGAAAGATATAACCGTAACGGCATTTTATTCCGACGGTTTCTCTGAAACGGTTACAAACTTCACAACCGATATTGACGATATAGATATGTCAACGGTGGGCAGTAAAACCATAACCGTATCTTTAACGAAAAACGGCGGCACATGCACGGACGATATAACAATCAATGTTATTGAGGAAAAGCATAATTATGTGAACGGCGTGTGCTCCGGTTGCGGTAGTTACGAACCGCCCGAATTGAAGGACGGCGTATATCAAATCAAAAACTATGCAAACCTTTATTGGTTTGCCGCCCTTGTAAACGGTACGCTGACGGATGGTACAGCGCAAAACACCGCTGCCAATGCGGTGCTTGTAAACGATATTACCGTAAATTCCATTGCGAACATGGGCAATTATCTTGAATGGACGCCTATCGGTAACAGTGACAATAGGTATGAGGGCACTTTTGACGGTCAAGGTCACGAAATAACAGGCTTGTATTTTGATGATGCAAGTGTGGACTATGTGGGCTTGTTCGGTTGTTCGGACGGAACTATTAAAAATGTCGGCGTTATCGGCTCATATTTCAACGGTAAAAACCGTGTCGGCGGCGTCTGTGGGCATAATTACGGTAGAATATTAAACTGCTATAATACGAGTGCAGTCAACGGCGTCTCCAATGTCGGCGGTATTGTCGGGGTGAATTTCGGCGGTGAAATACGAAACTGTTACAACACAGGCGCAATAAGTGCCTCAAACTATGGTGCAGGCGGTATAGCCGGTTATAATTACTATGCAACTATAATGAATTGTTACAGCTCAGCCGCAATCAGTGCTCCTTCGGATGTTGGCGGCATATGCGGAGCCGGCACCGGCGGTACGGTTAACAACTGCTATCATAACAGCAAATACTTTAAGGGAGATTCCGTAGGAAGCAATAACGGAAGCACAGTAGAAAATGTTTCCGCGAAAACCGCAACACAATTTACAAGCGGTGAGGTTGCATATCTTTTAAGCGGCGGCGTAACAGACGGCACACAGGTATGGTATCAAACGCTCGGTACAGACGGTTGCCCGACGCTTGATAACACCCACGGCACGGTATATTACAATGCGTCATATCCCGGTTGCGTAGGGGCTCCCGGTACGCCCACATACAAATATGAAAATGTTGCGGGCAGCGAAGAACTCCCGCCCCACAACTTCGTTGACGGAATTTGCACCATTTGCGGCGCAGAACAGCATATTGTCATTATTGAAGCTGATATGCACGCCGAAGGTTTGGTCTTAGGTGCAAATACGGTTGCCGACTGCAAAGCGGAACTCAACACGGCAGAAATGTATGTGGTAATCAAAAATATCAACGGCGATATACTTGCCGATGCCGACCTTGTGGGCACGGGCGCAACAATCACATACTATGACCGCACCACAAACGAGGTGGTCAAAACCGTAACAGTTGTCCTTTACGGCGATGTCAACGGCGACGGACTCGTTGGTGCGGCGGACAAAG
>JBJEPV010000043.1:0-2819 GCA_051881415.1 Candidatus Fimenecus sp. | reverse complement strand
CAAAGAAGTGGGATATTTGCCTGCCGAGGCGGTGTTCTACCGAAATATGCGGGTAAAAGAGGTTTTAAAACTCTCTGCAAGCTTACGCAAAACAGATTGCGCCCGTGAATCATCAAATTTGTGTGAACGGCTCAGCTTGGACACCGCAAAAAAGGTTGACGAACTCTCTTTCGGCAACCGCAAAAAAGTGGGTATCGTGTGCGCATTACAGCACAATCCCCGCCTTTGTATCCTTGACGAGCCCACAAGCGGACTTGACCCTTTCATGCAGAGAGAGTTTTTTGAAATCTTAAAGGAGCGCCACAAGGCGGGCGCAACTGTATTTCTCTCCTCACACATTCTTTCCGAGGTGCAGCACAACTGCACCCGTGCAGCCGTTATCCGCGGGGGAAGCATTATTGCCTGTGACAGCGTGGAGGCGCTTTCAAAAACAAATGCAAAGCGTGTGCGCGTGCAGGGTGATGTGGATATTCATGCGCTCTCCGACACCCGTAATATACAGCAAACGGACAGCACAATAAGCTTTCTTTACGGCGGCGACATCAATTTGCTTTTACAAACCCTCGCGCAACAGTCTGTGCGTGACTTATCCGTAGACGAGCCTGATTTGGAAGAAATATTTATGCACTATTATGAGGACGGAGGTGCGGAAAAATGACGATTGTAAAACACGAACTGCATCAGAGCCGCGTTTCCCTTGCGGTGTGGACTTGTTCCATCGGATTTTTGTTGGCAGTTTGCCTGTTCCTGTTCCCCGAAATGAAAGGCGAAATGGAGGGCGTCAGCGATATGTTTGCCTCCATGGGCGATTTTACCGCGGCATTCGGTATGGATAAAGTCAGTTTCGGCTCTCTTTTGGGCTTTTACGCGGTGGAGTGCGGTAATATTTTAGGTCTCGGCGGCGCATTTTTTGCCGCGCTGTGCGGTGTTTCGGCGCTTTCAAAGGAAGAAAAGGAACACACGGCGGAATTTTTGCTCACGCACCCTGTCAGCCGTGTAAAGGTCGTCACCGAAAAACTCCTTGCGGTGATTCTTCAAATTCTCATTTTAAACGTAATCGTTTACGGTATTTCCCTACTGTGTGTAGTGTGCATCGACGAGCCCATACCGTGGAAAGAACTGACGCTTTTACACCTCGCCTATCTGCTTTTGCAGTTGGAAATTGCGGGCATTTGCTTTTGTATTTCTGCATTTTTGCGTCGCGGCAGTATCGGCACAGGGCTTGGCGTTGCAATAATGATGTATTTTTTGAATATTGTTGCAAATCTTACCGACCGTGCAGAGTTTTTGAAATACATCACGCCTTTCGGCTATGCGGACGGCTCGGAAATCGTCAGTACATCAAGCCTTGACGCCGCACTTATACTGATAGGTATGGCGTATGCCCTAATCGCCGTCATCGTGGCATTTCGGCAATATGTGAAAAAGGATATTGCGTAAAGACGGTGCGTATACAACAAATATTGCAAAAAAGCGGCAATGCAAAGTCCGATTTTCGGGACTGTGCATTGCCGTTGTGATTGACAGCATATTTTGCCATGTTTATACTTATGATACAAACGCGTTACGAGGGGAAAGAAGTATGGAAACCTTTTCGGAAAAGCTCAAAAATGCTTTTAAACAGGTAGAAAAGCATGAAAAAATCGTCATTGAATTGCAAGCGGACAAAGACGGCGTAAAGTATGATGTGTATACACAAGATGCCGAATCGGAAACACAGTTGGACGCCTTGCAAGCGGAATTGGACACCTTGCAAGACGAGCTTGCAGACGCAGAGGCCGCCCTTGCGGATTTGGAAGCGGAAGAACCCGAAGACAGCGACACCGCGCAATATGCCGAATGGGAAGAAAGCGTTTCGGCGGCAGAGGCGGAAATTGACGATTTGGAAGAAGAAATTGACGAATTAGAAGCAAAAATCGAAGCGTTGGAAAATGCGGAGGCGTGATTTTTCAAATCATCTTGACAAATCGACAATTCCATAGTAAAAAGACAGGGAACAGCCCTGCGTCTTGGTATCTGATATCTCAAAAAATGAAGACAGAGAACCGTCCGAAACCACTGTCTTTCCCTTTTAAAGCATCCGGTAAAAAACTGAAATTTGCCGCAATAATAATAGGCGCAATAAATCCCCCTATAACAATGACATAAACAAGTGTTCTGCACATTAAAGCGTTTTTCAGGCGCGGAAATTTCAAAAGCAGTCGCCTCCGTTTGCTCAATCTTAATACTTTATAATTATATCACTACGCGATAGGACTTGCAAGGAGCATCATTTCCATAATGCATTTGTAGGTTTATTATGGATTATATACTCTATCAAAATAGATATACAAGAACCAATAGAGAGACAACAGAAAAAAAATAACCCCCTCGGACAAAGTCCGAGGGGGTTCTGGTTGCGGGGGTGGGACTTGAACCACACGACCTCCGGGTTATGAGCGCAGAATATTATTGAAAAATTTGTTGATATATAGTCATTAAATATAGATTTTGACTTGCATTTTGACTTGCATATATATTTTTCATGTTGGCCAAATGCCTTAAATTTTCACAACCCGCACCTGCAAGCGGTCAAACGATTTGCCTTTTACACCGGCATAGCCGTTGGAATTGGTTTCGTTGAAATCCCGCACCCAAGGGAGATAGTCTTTGCCGGTGGGGGCAACACGGTATTCCACGGCGTATCCGGGCAAATCGGCAAGTGTCATTTGCAGCATATCAATTTCCTTGCCGAGCACACCGGCATAGCCGCTTGTGTTCGAGGTGTTGTAGTCCGTAATCCAAGACCACCATTTGCCGTTTTTTGTGTGTGCACGGTA
>JBJEPV010000042.1:0-2824 GCA_051881415.1 Candidatus Fimenecus sp. | reverse complement strand
TAGCGTAAAGCATCGTTAACCGGATATGCTATTTTTTAATCGGAATTTTCTGTTCCTCTGCGCCTTCGTTTTCTTCCGTAATGCGTTCGCGGGTAAAATAATATTCCACCAATGTGAGTGGAAGCGCCAAAACGGATACCACTGCCATAACGGTAATCCAAGCAGATTTGTTCACGCCGATGGCAGGCATCACAAGCATCGGGAAAAACAGGGCCACAATTATGCCCGTTGCCGCTACACTCGAAATATTATTGAATACGGAAAGCGAGCCTCTTTGCTGAACATCTCTTGTGGAAAGCGGCACCATGAGGTTGTGGCTCATATTGTAAATGGTAAACGCAAAGGAATAAAACAGGTTATAAGAAAGCATAACCCACACAACCTGCACCGTCTGCGACGCTGTGGGAACGGTAAACAGAAGTATACCCGTAACCGGCAGTAAAATCGCGGCAAGCAATAAATACGGTCTAGCTTTGCCCTGTGCTGTTTTTGTGCGGTCGATGATTTGCCCCATCACCACATTGGTCACCGCATCAATAATTTTGGAAACAATGGGGAACACTGCCAAAAATGCACCACCCCACACATTGGTCAGTTTCAGTACATCAGTGTAATACACATTGAGATAACTTGCCAAAATCGCATTTAACAGCAATGCGCCGGCAGGACCTAACAGATAGCCCAGCCATTTTTCACTCTTTTGCACATCCTCTTTGGTGATGCGGCTACGCAGCAGCGGCGAATTCAGTTTGTTTGTCATGGCTTTTCCCTCTCTTTTCTGCTTGACAATCGGCAGATTTTCGTTTACACTTTGATTATAGCAACACAATGTCGGATTAACAATCATCAGTTTGTGTAATAATGGTTGCCAAACCGACAACACAACGGGAAAGTGACGGAATAATGTATGAATACAAAAAATAATCAACGCACAAGGCTTTCCAAGCAAATGTTTAAAAATGCCATTATGGATTTGTTGAAAGAAAAAGGCTCTGTCAGCAAAATCTCCGTGCGGGAGCTTTGCGAAAGAGCCGACTTAAACCGTTCCACCTTTTATGCCCATTACAACGAGCCGAAGGACTTATTGGAAGAGTTGGAAAATGAATTGTTGCAATCCACCGAAGAACATTTGCAAAAAATCGGCGAGGAAAACGATTTGGGCGCGCACAAATATATCCTCTCGTTTTTAAAATACATACGTGAAAACGATAAGTCCTTTCGCACGCTTTTGGTGGACGCGGCAGACCCCGCGTTTCGTTCCCGATTTATGCAACAATCCATTATTCAGTTTATCGAGAATTTGGATATTACCTTTCCCAAAGAAATTGAACAGTATGTGTATTCCTATATTTTGAACGGCAGTACGGGGGTTATTTTGCAATGGATTCGTTCCGATTATGAGGCAGACGAAAATACGGTGTGTGCACTGCTGTTTTCCATCAACCGCAGTGCGCTTGTAAATTTGGACTGTTTTTAGTTTCATGATTAAACGCCGAAGAACTGTTCAAAGAAACGCCTTTTAGTTCTTCGCGTCTTACAAGAAAAAGCTGATACTCGGCGGTTTAGCGCTGAATATCAGCTTGTTTTGATAATATTTTGCCGGCTATGTCTCTCCTACCGGCGGCATTTTTGGCATCACAGCAATGTTTGATAGTGCTTTTTCATACTTTCTTTGGTGATGATGCCGCTGAAATGCCTGTCTTGTTCCATCCGTTCACGGGCGTCTCTCCACGGATGGTCAAACCGAATGAGGTAGCCGAGCTTTTTTGCAGCGTATTCATAGTAATAATCAAGCACGGAATCAATTGTGTCTTTGTGGTCTTCGGTCAGCGCGTCCGAATTGCCTGCGCTGTCCGCAAGCGAAACAAAAAGTTGATGCCCTACGCCGTCGAAGAGTTCGTAACAGACAGCGTCCTTTTCGCCTGCGTAAAACTCTTCAGGGAATATCGGTTCTTCGTCCCACGCCATTGACCACGCCTGCGCATAATAACACAAGCGTTCTAATTTTAAGTACGGCATGCTATCCTCTGTTTTTTCCAAAATATACTGTGCCGCATCGAGTATGGTTGCCATCGTATTTCACTCCTTCTTGGGTTATCGTCCTTTTTCGCTTTTGCGTAATCAGGACGCCTTTTCCGTCTTTGGGTTTGTTCTCTTGATTTTCGGCTCACCGGTGCCGTTGATATAGGCTTCGTCAATGGTTACGCGCTTGACCGCTTCATCGCTCGGCAGACTGAACATCAGCGGGTTTAACGCCTTTTCCACAATACTGCGCAGACCTCTTGCACCTGTTTTGTTCTCAATCGCTTTTTTCGCGATACAATCCAGCGCGCCGTCTGTAAATTTTAAATCAATGCCTTCCATTTTAAACAACTTTTTGTATTGCTCGACGATGGAATTCTCCGGTTCATCGAGAATGCGGCGCAAATCCTCTGCCTGCAACGCCTGCAAAGTACATAGTACCGGTATTCTGCCGACGAATTCCGGAATCATACCGAATTTGTGCAAATCGCAGGGGAGTGGCTCGCACGCCTCGTTTCGTTCGAGTTGCACATTCCCGGTATGAAACCCGATTGCACTTTTTTCGGTTGTCCGTTGATTGACAATATCCGAAAGTCCGACAAATGCGCCGCCGCAGATAAACAGTATGTTCTCTGTATGGATTTGAATGCACTCCTCGTTCGGATGCTTTCTGCCGCCTTGGGGCGGCACATTGGCAATAGTGCCCTCTAAAATTTTGAGCAATGCCTGTTGCACGCCTTCTCCGCTGACATCGCGGGTGATGGATATGTTTTTATCCCTGCAGGCTATCTTATCAATTTCG
>JBJEPV010000041.1:0-2830 GCA_051881415.1 Candidatus Fimenecus sp. | reverse complement strand
GAAAAATCCGCGTTCCACCGTCGGCACGGTGACGGAGATTTACGACTATCTGCGCCTTTTGTATGCGCGTATCGGCGTGCCGCACTGCCCCGTTTGCGGACGAAAAATCGAACGGCAGTCGGTCGATACGATTGTCGACCGTGTTTTGGCGCTCGAAAACGGCACCAAAATTCAGGTGATGGCGCCCGTCGCCCGCGGCAAAAAAGGCGAGCATCAAAAAGAACTCGATGCCGCACGCCGTTCGGGCTTTGTGCGCGTGCGCATTGACGGCAATCTCTATGATTTGTCGGAAGAAATCAAGCTCGATAAAAATATTAAGCACAACATTGAAATTGTGGTTGACCGTTTGGTGCTGAACGAGGAAATTCGCAGTCGCTTGGCGGATTCCGTGGAAACCGCCACCGCATTGACGGGCGGCACGGTGCTCGTCAATATTTTAGACGGCGAGGATATGCTGTTTTCGCAGAACTACGCCTGCCCCGAACACGGCGCGTCGATTGACGAGTTGTCACCGCGTATGTTTTCCTTTAACAATCCGTTCGGTGCGTGCGACACCTGCACGGGCTTGGGCGTGTTTATGAAGGTTGACCCCGATTTGGTCATTCCGAACAAAAAACTGTCTATCCGCGATGGTGCCATCCGTGCCAGCGGTTGGTCAAATGCCGAGGGCGGCACCATTGCGCAAATGTACTATGAAGCGCTCGGCAAAAAGTATAAATTTACCTTGGACACCCCCATTTGCGATTTGTCCAAATCGGCGCTCCAAGCGCTCTTGTACGGCACAAAGGGCGAGAAACTCAAAATGCAGCGTACCAATATGTACGGCACGGGCAGTTACAATGCCGAATTTGAAGGGATTATCAACAACTTGGAGCGCCGCTACAAGGAGTCCACCAGCGAGTGGTCGCGTTGGGAGATTGAACAGGTGATGAAAGCCTGCGACTGCCCCGACTGCCACGGCGCACGCTTAAAGCCGATTTCCCTGTCGGTGACGGTCGGCGGCATCAATATTTTTGAATTTACGCAAATGTCGATTGTCAAGGAATTGGCGTTTTTAGACGGCTTACAGCTTTCCGAACGCGAGCAGGTCATCGGCACGCAGATTTTAAAGGAAATCCGCAGTCGGTTACAGTTTTTGTCCAGCGTGGGCTTAGAATATTTAACGCTTTCCCGTTCGGCAGGGACGCTTTCGGGCGGCGAGAGTCAGCGCATTCGCTTAGCGACGCAAATCGGTTCTTCCCTTATGGGCGTTTTGTATATTTTGGACGAGCCGAGCATCGGGCTTCACCAGCGCGACAATGAAAAACTCATCGGCACTTTAAAACATCTGCGCGACCTCGGCAACACCTTGATTGTGGTCGAGCACGATGAGGACACGATGTACGCCGCCGATTATATTGTGGACATCGGCCCGGGCGCAGGTGTGCACGGCGGGGAAGTGGTCTGCGCCGGCACGGTGGAGGATATTCAAAACTGCCCCGACTCTATTACCGGGCAGTATTTAAGCGGCAAACGCAAAATTTCGGTGCCCGAAACCCGCCGTGCAGGCAACGGCAAAGAATTGGTGGTGCTTGGTGCGGCGGAAAACAATTTGAAAAATATCAATGTGCATTTTCCGCTGGGCAAATTTATCGCTGTCACGGGCGTTTCGGGCTCGGGCAAATCGTCGCTCGTTAACGAAATTCTGTATAAGCGCCTTGCCAATGAATTGAACGGCGCGAAAAAGCCCGTCGGCAAGCATAAGGACATTTTAGGGCTTGAACATCTCGACAAGGTGGTCGATATTGACCAGTCCCCCATCGGCAGAACCCCGCGCTCCAATCCCGCGACCTATACGGGCGTGTTTACCGATATTCGCAACTTGTTCGCCCAAACGCAGGACGCCAAAATGCACGGCTTTTCCGCCAGCCGTTTTTCCTTCAATGTCAAAGGCGGCCGGTGCGAGGCGTGCCAGGGCGACGGCATTGTAAAAATCGAAATGCACTTTTTGGCAGATGTCTATGTGCCTTGCGATGTGTGTAAAGGCGCACGCTTCAACCGCGAAACCTTGGAGGTCAAATACAAGGGCAAATCCATTTACGATGTTTTGGAAATGACCATTGAAGAGGCAATGGGCTTTTTTGAGAACATTCCGAAAATCTACCGCAAGCTGAAAACCATTTACGATGTGGGCTTGGGCTATGTGAAACTCGGGCAACCCGCCACGACGCTTTCGGGCGGTGAGGCACAGCGCGTCAAACTCGCCACCGAACTTTCGCGCCGCCCCACAGGCAGAACGATTTATATTTTGGACGAGCCGACCACAGGTTTGCACACTGCCGATGTGCACCGCTTAATTGAGGTGTTGCAAAAACTTGTGGACGGCGGCAACACCGTTGTCGTGATTGAGCATAATCTCGATGTGATTAAAGTCGCCGACCATATTATCGATTTAGGTCCCGAGGGCGGCGATAACGGCGGCACGGTGGTCGCCGAGGGCACGCCCGAGACAATAGCCAAATGCAAAAAATCGTATACGGGGCAGTATTTGAAACCGCTGTTGAAGTAAGAGGACGCGCGTATGCAATCGGTAACTTGGAATTTGTGGCACGGGTGTCAAAAAATCAGCACGGGGTGCAAACATTGCTATGTCTATCGCACCGACGCGAAATATGACCGTGACAGCCGCGCGGTATATAAAACGCAAAATTTTAATCTGCCTCTCAAAAAAGACCGAAAAGGCAATTACAAAATCCCCGCGGGTACGCTTGTCTATACCTGTTTTACATCGGATTTTCTGTTGGAAGATGCCGACGCTTGGCGAGAGAAAGCACGGGAAATGATGAAAACG
>JBJEPV010000040.1:0-2833 GCA_051881415.1 Candidatus Fimenecus sp. | reverse complement strand
ATCTTAAAAGTGCGTAATACAAACGGTTTTTCTACTCCGTCATACCGATAAACCGCTTTCGCACCGTCCGAAAAAAGCGCCGTTTGGATTTGCGGCACAAAAGGATGCTTCTCCGTTTTGCAAACAATTTGCATAGCGTCCGCTTGCTCCGTCACCGCCAAAAAGTCCAATTCCACGCCGCCCGTGCCAAGGGATACGAAAGATAAATTCAAGGCATTCTGTTCTGCGTGCGGCAAAGCAAGTTGCACCGTTTGCAACCCGTTGTGGGTGGCAGGAAACACAATGGTTGTTTTCCCGTTCAGCGTAAAGGTACTGTCTTTTTCCCCCGTTGTTTGATAGCGTACGGTTAAAACAGGATTTTCAAATGCAGAGATACCGTCCAGTACATAGGAAACGCTGTCCCCAGCTTCCTCGCCGAATTTCGGAAATTTTTGCAAAATATACCGGTTGTTATCTCGGTCACCAAGCCCACGGTGGTCTGTGAATGCATCGTCAAAAAATTCGCCCTTGTGCAATGCGTCCATAACCTGCTTATCCCACGGACGGCGGGTGTTGTAATCAAAGGTCTCATAGTCCAAGGCCTTTTTAAAAATACATTTTTCAGGCAAGGACACGGTTGTTGTATATTTTGAGGGGAATTCAAGTGCGGAAAAATAATTCACAAGGCAGTTTTGCGGCAATTCGGAATGGTTGACAAGCGATGTGCGCACCAAAACACTGTCCTCGGTCAGTTTTGTAAAAGAAACATCGGCATAGATCTTGTCTTTCCACTCTAAGTCGCAACGGTAGGAATAGTGTGTGTAATCTGCTTTTGCCGTCCACGGATGCACCCCCACGGGAATGGTCACATTCGGCGGGCAAGTGTTGGTATTACTGACGGCAGGGCTCACCACCAAATCAAACCGCACACCTTTTTCACTTGCGTGGTTTGTGATACGGGAAATACCGCTGTATTTTTTGGAATACGGCCCCCAAAGCGGCATCAAATTCTGCATTTTTGTCATACTTTTCCCCCTAAACGCGAAAAAAATCAATCGCAAAGCATTATAAAACAAAAATCCATATAAAGCAACAAAATACTGAAATTTAATCCTTTTGAAATTTTTCCGGACTTTCTTGGATTTATAGTTGCATTTTGCGGGTAAAGAGGTATATAATGGTTTGCAAACATTGGTTGAAAGAAGAGATAAAACTATGCTGACGCTTGACAAGGTGTATCACGCATCATTTCAATTAAAGGATGTCATCCGCCGTACAGATATGATTATGGCGCCGAAAATCAACCCAGACTGCGAAGTGCATTTAAAAACCGAAAATTTGCAGGTCACGGGGTCGTTCAAGGTACGCGGTGCGGCATATAAAATTTCACAGTTATCTGCCGAAGAAAAAGCCAAAGGCGTTATCGCCTGTTCTGCGGGAAATCACGCACAGGGCGTAGCGCTTGCCGCCACCAAAAACGGAATTAAATCTTTAATTTGCCTGCCCGACGGCGCGCCGATTTCCAAAGTGGAGGCAACCCGTAAATACGGCGCGGATATTTGCCTTGTAGAAGGCGTTTATGACGACGCTTATAACCGCGCTTTGCAGTTAAAAGATGAAAAAGGGTACACCTTTATTCATCCGTTTAATGATGAAGATGTCATTGCGGGGCAAGGCACAATCGGCTTAGAAATTTTAGAGCAGTTACCGGATGTCGATGTCGTCATCGTTCCCATCGGCGGCGGCGGGCTGATTTCCGGCGTTGCATTTGCGATTAAAGCGCTCAATCCGAAAGTAAAGGTCTACGGCGTGCAAGCGGCAGGCGCACCGAGTATGCTCCAATCCGTTGCAGACGGTAAAATTGAAAAATTAGACGAAGTTTCGACGATTGCAGACGGGATTGCCGTAAAAGAGCCCGGCGATGTCACATTCGAGATGTGCCAAAAATATGTTGACGGGATTGTGACGGTTTCCGAGGACGAAATTGCGGCGGCCATTCTCGCCTTGATTGAACAGCAAAAACTCATTGCCGAGGGCGCGGGCGCGGTTTCCGTTGCGGCGGCGATGTTTAATAAATTGGACATTAAAGGCAAAAAGGTTTGCTGTTTGGTTTCCGGCGGTAACATTGATGTGACCATTCTTTCGCGTGTGATTAAACGCGGCTTGTTAAAATCCGGCAGAACCTACTCGCTCACCATTGAGTTACTCGACAAGCCCGGGCAGTTAAAGGGCGTTGCCGACACGATTGCAAGCGAGGGCGGCAATATCATTTCCGTCCACCATGAACGCGCTTCGGAGGGCTCGGACATCAACGGCTGTTATTTGCGCTTGGTTTTGGAAACACGCAATTTTGAACACATTGAATCCATTAAAAACGCCTTAATTTCCAAAGGCTATCAAATTAAAGCATATTAAGTTTAGGAGGAATAGAACATGATTGAAACCGTACATACCGACAACGCCCCCGCGGCAATCGGCCCGTATTCGCAGGCAAAAATCGTAAACGGCATTTTGTATGCTTCCGGTCAAATTGCGATTAATCCCGCAACAAGCGAAGTGGAATCGACCACAATCGAGGGGCAAACCGAACAGGTTTGCCAAAACATCGGTGCGCTTTTAGAGGCGGCAGGTTCGAGTTTTGACCAGGTTATCAAAACCACCTGTTTCTTAAAAAATATGTCGGATTTTGCAACCTTTAACAGCATTTACGGCAGTTACTTCACCTCCAAGCCTGCACGTTCCTGCGTTGCGGCGGCGGCACTTCCGAAAGACGTGCTTGTGGAAGTCGAAGTCATTGCTGAGGTGTAATTTTAAAGCGGCAACTAACATCAAAAAGGACGAGTGCAAAACACTC
>JBJEPV010000039.1:0-15218 GCA_051881415.1 Candidatus Fimenecus sp. | reverse complement strand
TGGGCGTTGCTTACGGCAGGTAACAAGGACGATTTTAACACAATGACCGTCAGCTGGGGCGGGGTAGGCGAACTTTGGAGCCGCGATGTGGTGTTTGTGTTTGTGCGCCCCCAGCGCTACACATACGAGTTTATGGAAAAATACGACCGTTTCACGTTAAGTTTCTTCGGCGGGGAACAGAAAAAAGCGCTCGGCATTTGCGGCGCAAAATCCGGCAGAGAGATTGACAAATGCAAAGAAACGGGGCTTGTGCCCGCTGACGCGTTCGGCGGCGTGACATTTGAACAGGCAAAAACCGTTTTGGTCTGCAAAAAAATCGCATTTCAGGATTTAGACCCTGCGGGGTTTTTAGACAACTCCATTATGGACACCTACGCGCTGAAAGATTTCCACAGAATGTATGTCGGCGCGGTGGAAAAAGTGCTGATTTCGGAGTAAATCTGCGATTTTGAAAAAATTTTTAAAAATTTTTAACTTTTTTGCAAAAAACACTTGCATTTCCGCAGAAGCTATGGTATACTCTATCTCGCACTTGGGAGATATGTGCAAAACACAGTTTCTCAAAAGTCGGTGTTTATGACGATGAGGGTCCACCCGTTCCCATTCCGAACACGGTAGTTAAGCTCATTCGTGCCGAAAATACTTGGCTGGAAGCGGCCCGGGAAAATAGGTCGATGCCGACACCATGAAAGTAGTTCCCCAATAGGGGGGCTATTTTTTTACCTTTTTATAAGGAAAATCCGCCCGCACAGTACAAACGCTGTGCGGGCGGGTTTTTGTTTGCTCTGTTCAATTAAATTGTCAGGGCGGTGATAATGCTCGAATACAGTTTCACAGGGTCTTCCAAAAAATTGTTTTTGACAATTTCCAACTGTAAACTGTCCGCCACAAATACAGTCAGGCGCATCAGTTCATCGCCCTCGTCGCCCAAAATAAAGGTGACATTGTAGCCGCCGTCGGCTAATTTTTCCGTTAATATTTTGTTTTCGCGCTTGTTTTGCGCCAAAGTGAAAAACTTAATCGCGGCGTTGACCGCCTTTTCCCGCACGGTTTTCGGCAAGGTGGTTTCCAACAGCTCCGCCGAATTTCTGCCGCGCTCGGTTACGGTTAAAATTTCCTCGCCGTCTTTGATGTCGCGGTCGATATTGCCGCTTTTTAACAGTTCGGCTATCGCCTCGTTGACTTCAAAGAAATTGGCAAGCCCGTCATTTAAAATCGCGTCCACCACCAACGATTTCGGCGCGGGTTTGTCCAAGGCTTTTAAAAGATAGCAAACCAAAAGCCGAATTTCGTTGCGGTTGCGAAGTCCGCCGAGTTCAATGCCTGCGTCAAACGCGTCAAATTTATCAAATTCCATTTTGTAAACTCCGTTTTCATCTGTATTGCCTACTATGTATTGTAGCGGAAAACGGTGTTGTTGTCAAATTAAGAATTCTTTAATTTCCTGCACTTCGCCGTTGCGGATATACACGCGCGGCACACGCTTGTTGATGCCGCAGCAAAATTCATAATTGAAGCTGTATGCGTTGTCGGCGACTTCCTCCACGGAAATGCGCTTGTCACCGTCCGTGCCGACCAAGGTGACCTCGTCGCCCTGCTTGACATTCGGAATATCGGTCACGTCGACCATAAATTGGTCCATACACACTCTGCCGACAATCGGCGCATATTGCCCGTGAATTAAAACCTTCCCCTTATTGGACAGCGCCCGCGGATACCCGTCACCGTAGCCGACCGGCACGGTGGCAATGACGGTTTTTTCTTTGTCGGTCACATAAGTCGAACCGTAACTGACGGTAAAGCCCTTACCGACGGTTTTCACAAACGCCACATGGCTTTTTAATTGCAAAGCGGGGTGCAGTTCCAAATTCGCCTTGTTGACTTCTTCGGACGGGTACAGCCCGTAGGTCATAATCCCACTGCGGGTCATATTTAAAAAGTTGTCGGAAAATTCAATGATGCCCGCGCTGTTGCACATATGTTTTATCGGAATATTTATGCCGCGCGCATCGAGTTTTTGCACAAAATCCAAATATTTTTCCTTTTGACGGTTGCACGAGGTTTTGTCCGCCTCGTCCGCGCAGGCAAAATGCGTAAAAATGCCGTCGATTTCGATATTCGGCAACGCGGCGATTTTTTCAATCTCCGCAAGGCTTTCCTCGGTCGGTTGCATACCGATTCTGCCCATTCCCGTGTCGAGTTTAATATGGATTTTCACGGTTTTGGAAAGGGAAACTGCCTTTTCAGACAGCGCTTTCGCGGTTTCGTACTGAAATACCGCGTGCATAATGTCGTTTTCAATCAGCAATTCGTAATCGGCGGGGAACACATAGCCCAAAATCAAAATCGGGTTTTCTATCCCCGCGCGGCGCAGTTGCACCGCTTCTTGCACGGTGGCGACGCCGAACGCGTATGTGCCGATTTCGTTTAACGCCTTTGCCACGGGCACAGCGCCGTGTCCGTACGCATCGGTTTTGATAATTGCCATCATTTTGGTCTCTTTGCCGACTTTATCCATCGCGTTTTGCACATTTTGACAAATCGCGTCCAAGTTGATTTCGGCATAGACACGGGCGGGGAGTTGCATACAAAGACCTTCTTTATTTAAAATCATACAATTTGCGCAAGCGGCGCAATTTCAATGTTTTCCGAAAGCAACGCGGCACGGATTTTTTGAACAAACGCAAGCGCTTTTTCGCCGTCGCCGTGTACGCAAACGGAATTTGCCTCAATTTCGATTTCTTCTCCTGTCAAGGCTTTTACCTTGCCATACTTTACCATGCCGATGACGCGCGCAATCGCCTCGTCCTCATCGGTAATCATCGCGCCCGCCTTGGTGCGCGCGACCAACGAGCCGTCCGCCTCATAGGCGCGGTCGGCAAAGACCTCTTTTGCACAGCGCAAGCCGACATCTGCGGCGGCTTTGAGCATCTGACTGCCCGAAAGCCCGAGCAAAATCAGGCGGTCATCCACCTCGGCAATGCCCTCGCAAATCGCGCGGGAAAGTGCATAATCCTTGCCCGCCATATTGTAGAGTGCGCCGTGCGGCTTTACATGCTGTAAAGGGATTTCCCTTGCCTTGCAAAACGCCCATAACGCACCGATTTGGTATTGCACATACGCCTTTGCCTCGGCGGGGCTGACATTCAGATTGCGCCGCCCGAAGCCCATTAAATCGGGAAAGCCCGGGTGCGCACCCGCCGCAACGCCGTTTTCTTTCAAAATCGAAACGGTTTTTTCCATCACCACGGGGTCAGAGGCGTGAAAGCCGCACGCCACATTCGCAGAGGAAATGTATTTGGCGACTTCGCTGTCGAGCCCCAGCTTGTATGCGCCGAAACTTTCGCCCATATCACAGTTTAAATCAACTTTTAACAAGAAAATCACTCCTTTTCAGTGGTAGTTTTAAACCTCCCCACCGGGTTCGGAGGTGGCACGCGCTTTGCGCGTGACGGAGGGGCAACGCTTTTTCACTTCCAAATCAATCACGGTACATACGCCGTAAAAGTTTTTATCAACATCTAAATTTGTGAACCGAATAACTTTATACCCCTTTTCTTCTAAATATGCGGTTCTTTGTTTGTCATACTGCATTTGTTGCTGATAATAGTGCCCGCCGCCGTCAAGTTCAACAATCAGTTTGGCGGGAGAGGAATAAAAATCGACAATGTAGTTGTCAATCGGTTGTTGCCTGCGAAATTTGACGGGATATGTCCGTAGAAATTGATACCACAATTTGTTTTCCCAAGGGGTGGCATTTTTGCGTAAAGCCCGCGCGCGTTTCGTTGCAGTAGTTATACTGAACCCCCCTCAGTCGCGGCGATGCCGCGACAGCTCCCCCACAAGGGGGGCGCTTAAATTATCTGCCGATTTATACTTTGTATTCAGAACTTCAAATCCGCGTTTTTCACATCGGTGATGAGCATATGCCCGGGTGCATGGGTGATGCAAAATTCGGGCTTGGAGTGCATGACAATCGACTGCGGGGTAACGCCGCACGCCCAAAATACGGGGGTTTCGCCCGGATTTATCGTCACAGCCTCGCCGAAATCGGGCTTGTTGATGTCTTTTATCCCGATTGCCGCGGGGTCGCCGATGTGCACGGGCGTACCGTGTACGCGCGGCATGGACGCGGTGATGTTGACCGATTTCACAATCTGGTCATAGGGGAGAGGCCGCATACTGACCACCATATTGCCCGAAAACACGCCTGCCGGCTCGCACGGGATATTGGTCAAATACATCGGTACATTTTTGCCCTCTTCAATATGGCGTACAGAAACGCCCGACTCCAACAGTTCCGCCTCAAATGAAAAAGAACAACCGATTAAGAACGCCACCAAATCGTCGCGCCAAAATTTCTCGACATTTTCGTATTCGCCGACGAGCTCGCCGTGCTCGTAAATGCGGTATTTCGGAATGTCCGACGCAATGTTGCAGTCTTTGGCAATTTTCTTTAAATACGGACTGCCCACATCCGACACCTCTAAAATCGGACAGGGCTTGGGGTTGCGCTGGGCAAACAGCAAAAAGTCATACGCCAACTCTTTCGGGAGCACGGCAAGGTTTGCCTGTGCATACCCTAAGCACATACCCGAGGTTTGCCCCGTAATTTCACCCGTGCGAATTTTCTGCCGTACCTCGTAGGGGGAAGTATGTTCGTAAATATTCATCCGATTAAGTCCTCTCCGTAATGTAATAATAAGGTTTCAAACTGCTGTTGTTCCTGTTTTAAAAGTTTTTCGGCTTCCTTTGCCGAAATCGCCGCAAAATGCACGGTGTCGCCGGGCTTTTTTTGGACCAAGCGCGGCAAATCCACCGTAATGACCGTGGCAATTTTTGCGTAGCCGCCCGTGGTCTGCCGGTCGGCAAGCATCACAATCGGTGTGCCTTTGGGTGGCACTTGTATACTGCCGAATACAATGCCGTCCGAAATAATATCCACCTTGTCTTTGTATTCTATTTTTTCGCCGTCCAATTTACAGCCCATACGGTCGGTCTGTTCGGTGACGCGGTAGGGGGCGGATAAAAAGGTGCGTATACCCTGTTCGGTAAAATAATCATCCTGCGGCCCCAACACCACGCGAATGGGCGCTTCGCTGTCAAAGCGCTCTTGGGGCAGGTGGTGCACACGCAAATCGCCCAAATCGTCCAGCGGCTTGCGAAACGGCAAAATGTCGCCTGCTTTAAGTTTACGGCCGTTAAAGCCGCCGAGCGCGCATTTGAGATTGGTGGAGCGACTGCCGAGCACCTGCGGCACATCTAATCCGCCTGCAAAAGCAATGTAGGTATACATCCCGTCCTTTGCCGCCCCGAACGAAAGCGTATCGCCCTCGCGTACAAAAATCGTTTCATACATCGGCACGGGAATGCCCTCAACGGTTGCGCCCATATCTGCGCCCGTAATCGCAATGTAATTGGACTCTAAAAAGGTAAAACTCCCGCCGAACATGGACATTTCCAAAACGGCCTCGTCGGTGTAATTGCCCACAAGGAAGTTCCCGAAACGGTAGGCGCGGCGATCCATAACGCCCGAAACATTAAAGCCCTTTGCCTGAAAGCCCGTTCTGCCGCCGTCCTGCACGGTGGTCAGCACCCCGGGTTTTATAACGCGAATGCTCATTTTTCGGCACCTCCCGTCACTTTGCAGACATAGGTGCCGTTTTGCACCTGCTGTTCGATTTCGCGGTATTCATCCTCTGTGACAGATACGAAACGGATATACTCGCCCGCCGAGAACAGTACGGGCGGGGTGCGGGTATTGTCATAAGGGCGCACGGGTGTTGTGCCTATAAGCCGCCAACCGCCGGGCGAGGCAAGCGGATAAATCCCCGTCTGCTCACCGCCGATGCCGACCGCGCCCGCGTGAATTTTGGTGCGCGGGGTTTCGAGCCGCGGGCAGGCGATGCGTTTGTCCATACCCCCCAAATACACAAAGCCCGGCAAAAAGCCGAGCATAAAAATGCGGTAATCGGTGCCTGTGTGGATTTTGACAACTTCTTCCGGTGAAAGCCCTGCGTGCGCGGCAACATCTTGTAAATCCTCGCCGTAACTGCCGCCGTACAGTACAGGCACTTCGACAATTTTTTTGCCTGTATCGGCAGAAACCGAAATCCCTTTGCAGAGTTTCAACAGTTTTCGCCGCAAGCGTTCGTAAGACAACACGGACGGGTCGTAAAATACGGTTAACGAGCGAAAGGTCGGCACGGTTTCCGTAACGCCGATGATGTGCTTTTGCCGCACGGCGGCGTCCAGCGCGTGCACGCGCGCGTTAATATCTTCCGCAATTTCCCGCCCGAATTCCACCACAAGCGCGCTGTCGCCCGCGTGTAAAATCAAAGGCTCTTGCATAAAAATACCTCATAAAGCCGGGCGAATTACTGCCCGTCAAAGAAACCGAGCGCCAGCGTGCGGTCAAACCAGTTTTTGCATTTGGTTTCGAGTTTCGGCGCGTATTTGATGCACTCGCGCATCAGTGTGACAATCGTCATATTGGTTTGTAAATCAAACCCGTCAATGGCAGGAATCGTCCAACCATACATATCGACCATACCGCTTTTTGCGGCGGTGGTCAGCACCTCTTTTTCGAGCTCTGCGTCGTGCATAATGTCCATATCGCCCAACAGATAGGCGATAGCGGCAATCATACCGTAACAGCCCCAGTCGGATACCGTGGCGGTGATGATGTTGTCTGCCGCCACGCGTGTGGCGATGCCGCCGCCGCACCCGCAAACGCAGGTGTCTTTCGCACAGCCGGGCACATATTTGTCTAAGTGGTCGATAATCGCACCCATACCGAGTTCATTGCCGAGATCGCCGATGGCGATATTCAACACGCCCGCCTGCTGTAATTTTTCAAACAGAATGTCTGCTTTGGCTTCTAACGGCGTGGTGCGTTTGCCGACGGCGTTGTGGAATTCGCCGACGCGGTTTTCACCGGGGAATTCGTTGGCAATCACCGCCGCAGGGAAACCCTTTTCAAGCAACGCATTCGCCTGCGCCTCGGCTTTGGATTTGTCTTTTGTAAAGGGAACAACCGCCATAGAAACGGGATTTGCCTTTAAATCCTCCATGGTGAAATACAAATGCAGACCGATGACACGGGCAATGTTTTTGACCGCCTCTAAATTTTCTTCCTGGCAAATCACAACGGGTTTGACATTGAATGCCAAAACGAGCGCGCGCGCCAGCAGCATTGTGCTGACAATGCCGTCGGTTTCAGCGGCTTTGTTGTCGAGCAGTACGAATCCCGTCATCAAATAGACAAGGTCGCCTTCTTTTAAGGTATTGCAAAGCAGTTTTGCGGCGTGCATTGTCAACGGCTCGCCCGTGTATTCGCGCGCCCCCGCATACAAAATACGGCAAACACCGTAGCCGCGCGGGTCTAAATTGGCAAGTGCATCCAAATTTTCGCCGATGTTGAAATCGGTCAGTTCCTTTTGCGTCATAGCGGTTTCCCTCCCGTAAGGCTGTTATTTTACAGCGGTTTCTTTATGTAAGCGGTCAAGATAGGCATCCTGCAAAATCTTGATGATTTCAGGCGCCTTGCCGCCGACGGGCTGACCGTCTAATTCGCAAGCGGGCATACATAAAGCCCCCGAAGACGAAACGATAATTTCGTCAGCCGCGCGCAAATCGTCCATGGTGTAGTCGCGCTCTTCCACGGGAATGCCCTTTTCTTTGCAGATTTCAATTAAGTGCTTGCGGGTAATGCCCGGCAACACGAGGTTGTCAAGTTGATGGGTGATGAATTTGCCGTCTTTGATAATCGACACATTGGAGTGCGCACATTCCGTGACCAAATCGCCGCGGTGGAACACGGTTTCCTGACAGCCCGCCTCTTTGGCACGCTGGCTTGCCAGTACGCTCGGAATGAGGTTTAAGGTTTTGACATTGCAGTGGTAAAAACGCGTGTCCTCCATCGAAATCAGTTTATAGCGCTGGCTCAAATCTTTCATCGGGCAGGGCAGGCAGTAAATCAGCAAATTGCTTTTGCCCTCGGGGAAAATGTGGTTGCGAATCCCTGTGCCGCGGGTGCACTGCCAATAGACGAATTGGTTGGGGTCATCGACCTGCTTTACGCAATCGTACAGCGTCTTTTTTAATTCTTCGCGCTCCATCGGGGCGGGGATTTCCAAAAGGCGGCAACTGTTGTAAAAGCGGTCTAAATGGTCTTCAATCGCAAAAATGATGTGGTTGACGGAATAGGTCGCGTCATACACGCCGTCGCCGAAATAGACACTGCGGTCGCCCATGGGGATGGTCATTTCCTCAATCAAGCCTGTTTTGCCGTTGTAATAGCCGATATTTTCCATAAGAGTCAGCCTCCAAAAATAAATTTCCAAAATAAAAAGTTAAGCCGTTTTCATTTTTGCCCGCCGTTGCACAGAAATAAAATACAGCCTAACTTCAAATCGCTTTTTATTATAGTATTCTGCCGAAAAGGTGTCAACCTAAAAATATGCAAAAAAGGAAGAAATTGTGTATTTTTTTGCAGAAAAAACCTTGATTTTTCGGCATTTTCGGTGAATTTTCATTCACTTCTCGGTGAACGAAAATTCGCTTTCAGGTTTGCTTCATCGTCAGGCTGATTCGTCCTTTTTTCTCGTCCACCGAAAGCACGCGCACTTTGACGGTTTCGCCGACTTTTAAGACCTCGCTCGGGTGTTTGATAAACCGGTCGCAAATCTGCGAAATATGCACAAGCCCGTCTTGGTGCACGCCGATGTCCACAAACGCGCCGAAGTCAATCACATTGCGCACCGTGCCGATAAGCTCCATACCGGGTTTTAAATCCTTCATTTCGAGTACATCGGTGCGAAGTAAGGGCGCGGGGAGTTCGTCGCGCGGGTCGCGTCCGGGTTTTTGCAGTTCCGAAATAATATCCGCAAGCGTCGGCAAGCCGACCGAAATTTCCGTTGCCAATTTTTCTTCGCCGAACGCGGAAACACGCGCGGAAAGGGCAGACAGCGCGGGCGTGCCGATATCTGTTTCGGAAAAGCCGAGCGCGGAAAGTAAAGCCTTTGCCGCCGCGTAACTTTCGGGGTGCACGGCGGTTGCGTCTAAGGGATTTTTGCCGTCGGAAATGCGCAAAAAACCCGCGCATTGCTCATACGCCTTTGGCCCTAATTTCGGGACTTTTTTCAACTGCGCACGGCTTTCAAACCGCCCGTTTTCCTCACGGAATGCGACGATGTTTTTGGCAATCGCCGCGGAAATACCCGAAATATGCTGTAACAGCGGCGCAGAGGCGGTGTTTAAGTCTGCACCCACGGCGTTGACGCACGATTCGACGACGAAATCCAGTTCTGCCGCCAATTCCTTTTGCGGCATATCGTGCTGGTATTGCCCCACGCCTATGGCTTTCGGCTCGATTTTTACAAGCTCCGCCAGCGGGTCTTGCAGTCGCCGTGCAATGCTGACGGCACTGCGAAGCGTTAAGTCGAACTGCGGAAATTCCTCGGCGGCGAGTTTGCTGGCGGAGTAAACGCTCGCGCCCGCCTCGCTGACCACCATATAAGATACTTTTTGAGGAACGGATTTTAATAAATCGCTGACAAAAATTTCGGTTTCCTTGCTCGCCGTGCCGTTGCCGATGGAAATGACTTCCACACCGTATTTTTGGATAAAAAATTTCACTTTTTCGGCGGCGGCAGTTTTTTGTGCGTCGGAATGGGTGATATAGAGCACGCCCGTATCCAACACCTTGCCCGTGCCGTCCACCACGGCGGCTTTACAGCCTGTGCGGTAGCCCGGGTCAAGCCCCAAAGTGACCTTGTTTTTGACAGGCGGTTGCATCAACAATTCGTGCAAATTCAACCCGAAATTGCGTATAGCGCCTGCCGCAGCACGCGCAGTGAGCGTGTTTCTCGTTTCCCGCGCGATAGAGGGCGCCAAAAGCCGCGTGTACGCGTCCGCGCAAACCTCTTTTAAAATCGGTGCGCTGGGCGAACAGGGATTTTTGACCGTTTCGCTTTCCAAAACGCGTAACGCTTTTTCCTCGTCCATACTGACGCCGACTTTTAAAAATTCCTCTTTTTCGCCGCGGTCGAGCGCCAAAATACGGTGGTCGGGGATTTTGGAAACAGGTTCGCTGTAATCATAATATGCCGTGTATACGCTGTCTTTGTCTTTCTCTGCGGCTTTTGACGAAATCACGCCTGTCACCGCATACAAATTGCGAAGCCGACGGCGAATATCGGCATTGTCCGACACGCGCTCCGCCAAAATATCCTTTGCGCCCTGCAATGCTTCGTCTGCCGAGGCAACACCTTTTTCTTTGTCAATATATTTTTCCGCCTCCGCAAACGGGTCGGCGGCAGTTTCCTGCGCGAATAGGGAATCCGCAAGCGGCTCCAAGCCTTTTTCTTTGGCAACTGTGGCGCGCGTGCGGCGTTTCGGGCGAAACGGGCGGTAAATATCCTCTAATTCTGACAGGATTTTCGCCTTTTCGAGCGCTGTTTCGATTTCGTCGGTCATCTGTCCCAAATCCGTGATTGCCGTGCGGATTTCGGCTTTGCGCGCGGCAAAATTGCGCAAATAATCAAGCCGTTCCAACAGACTGTGAATGGTCTGATCGTCCAGCGCGCCGTGCGCCTCTTTGCGGTAGCGCGCAATAAACGGGACGGTACAGCCTTCGTCATACAGCCCGACCACCGCCGTGACCTGCCACGGTTGTAAATTGAATTCCTGTGAAAGGATTTGCGTGATTTCCATTTAGTTCTCCTACTTGTTTATAAACATTCCGCAACATTGCCGTCGCCGGTCAAAATATTAAAATACAATTCCTTTTCCGCGCCGTTTTCCGAAAAACGCAGGCGAATGCGGTCGCTGTCCTCGTACTGTGCCGAAAGAACCTTGTAGTTTTTGTCCGCAAAAAAGTCTTTCATATATTCCACGGACTGTGCGTCATAGTCGCCCGCATTGTCCGAAACAAACAGCACATTGCCGCAAACGGCATTGACCTTGCCGAGCAATAATTTTTGCTGTAAGGTGTATTTTAAATTGTTGTCGCGCAAAAAGAATACATCGGGGTCGCAGGCAAACGCTCTGCCGTCCAAATGATTGCGGAAAATCGCGTTGTTGATGGCGTTTTGCGACGAGGGGATTTCGGGATTGACACCGAGTTTGTTGGGGATTTGCGGCTTGAATACCTTGTTTGCATCACAGCCGATACGGCACGCGTCAAAAATACCCATGCAAGCGCCGAGCGGCACACCGCACCCGAGAATGCGCTTGTCATAACACAGTTCACGCAATAAATCCACCGCGTCGCACATAATCTCGCCGCGGGTTTTGCCCGCGCGCGGCTGCATACATTGGCTGTAAAGAAAGTCGAGCTTCACCAAATCAAAGCCCCAATCGAGAAGCACCGTGTCAAACACTTTCTTTAAATGGGCACGAAATTCCGCGTTGTAAATGTCAAAGGTATATGCGCCGCCCCAGCCGACACAGCCGAGCAGCGGCTTGCCGTTGCGGTTGTCACGAATTACCCAATCGGGGTGCTCTTTTAAAATCCGCGAACTGCGCTGGGCGTTAAAGGGCGCGAGCCACAGCCCCGCCTTGTAGCCTTTTTCGTGGATTTTCTCGGCAATATACCCCATGCCGTGCGGGAATTTCTTTGCGTCGGGCGTAAGCCAGTCGCCGACGGCGGGCTCATACCCGTCATCTACCTGAAAAATGTTTACCGCGTCTTTGGCGCAGTCCAGTCCCGCCAAATCGCGCAAAATGATGTGCTCGTCGATTTTTTGGAAATAATTGTACCACGAGGTGTAGCCCGCAAGCCGCGGAATATCGGGCTTTTTAACACCAACAAAATCAAAGAAATAGCGGTCAAACACGCTGTCAAATTCACCTGATATTTTGGCGATGCGAAATACTTCATAGACCTGCCCGCTTGTAAGATGCAAGCCTTCAATATCTTTTCTTACTGTAAATACGCCGTTTTGCATATCGGCGACAAACACCGTAAAGCCCTGCCGTTCGCTTTTCGAGCCGTACAGTGTGATGTCGCGGCTGTCGCGTTTACGGAAATAGCAGTAGGTGTACGAATGAAATACCCCTTTGCCGCTTGCGGGCGCAAAGAGATAATCGCCCGAGATAGCGGCTAAATCCGTGGTCAGGCGCGAAATGTGCGCAAGCCGCGTCACCGAGGGGGCGGTGTCCGTTTTTCCGTATTCGCGCGAGGTCGTCCACGATTGGTAGCCGTTGGCAAAAAATAAATCGTCTGCCGCAAAATCCATCGGGCAGGAAAGGGAAAGGGACGAGAAATCCAAATCCGTTTTCGCGGTCAGTACCGCGCAAATTTCCCCGTCGGTTTGGGTAAAGTCCAGCGTAAAGCCGTCATTGTCGAATTGCGTGGTTTCGCATAAAGTACCGTTTTTCCGAAATGCCGATTGTAAAGTAAACATATTCTGTCCTCCAAAATAAAAATGGGAAAATTCGCCGTTGAAACTATCATACCAAATTTGCCGCAGAATTGCCATAGAAATTTTGTCGGATGCGGACGCTTTTATTTTTCCGCCGTTTTGTGTACCGCCGCGGCGTGTGCAAACAGCAAGCACAGGCAAAGCCCGCAAAGCACAAACGGCGTAATTTTAAATGTGGTTGCCGCCGCGATAAAGCCGAATGCCAACTGCACCGAAAAGCCGACGGCATACGCGCCGCCCATATGGTAGCCTGTAATATCCGCCGAATAGTCTTTGCCGAAGCGCGCGGGCACGGCGTGAATGATGCTCGGGAATATCGGCCCGAAGCCGAACCCGATGAGCAAAAGCCCGTAAAGGGATACCGTGCCGAGGGGCAGAACCAACAGCGCAATTCCCAAAAGCGACACGAAAATACCGAGAAAAATCAAGGTGTTATCTTTCAGTTTAACGGATAAAAAGCCCGAAACAAGCCGGCCGAGCATAATCCCGCCGAAATACAGAGAAATCCACTTCGCCGCCGCATCGGGCGAAAGCGCCGCCGCATTGACAAGATAGGTCGCGCCCCAAGTGCCGATTAAAAATTCCATACTGCAGTAAAGCCCCAAGGAGAGAATGCTCACAAGCACGCCTTTTGTGCGCAGTAAGGACGCAAACGATTTTTCCTGCGGCGCAGGTGTTTTCGGCGCATTTTCCGCATCGGGTGCGCCTGTTTTTTCAACGCGTATCCATTTGCGCAAAGAAAATGCAACAATCAGCGCAATGCAAAGCTGCATGGCCGCCACCACGCGGTAGCCGTTTCGCCACGCGCCCGTTTCGCCTGCCAAAAACGCAGACATAATCATGGGGCTTACGGTGACGCCCACACCCCAAAAGCAATGGAGCCAATTCATATGCCGCGCCTTAAAATGGAGCGACACAAAGTTGTTTACGCCCGTGTCGATAATCCCTGCACCGTAGCCCAAAATGACCGAAAACAGCATCATCACAAGAAGATTGGGCGCAAAACTGATACCGAGCAGCCCCACGGCGGTCAACAATATGGAAACGAGCGTCACCTTTGCCGTGCCGAACCGCCGCAATACCTTGCCCGCAAGAAAACTCACGCCGCCCGTGCACACGCCCGTAATCATGCTGTAAAGCGAGGCAAAACTCTCCGCCACGCCGAATTCCGTGTGCACCACGGGCCACGCCACGCCGAACAGTGAGTCGGGCAGACCCAACGAAATAAAGACAATATAGATAACCACCAATAAAAAAGACATATTTTACCCGCCTTTTGCGTTGTTCTTGGCTGTATTGTACCGAAATATCTTGATAAAGAATATCAAAATTCCGAAAAAATTATCATTTTCCCGATTAAAACTTTCGGTGTTGACACAGATTTTCACTTTATGTATAATGCGATTGAAAAAGCCGTTTTTCGGAAAGGAAATTCCCTCTCCATGAAAGAATTTGCACCGAACAGTTTTAGAGAATTTCGCTGTATTGCAGACAAATGCCGACACAACTGCTGTATCGGCTGGGAAATTGATATTGACGAAGACGCGCTTGCGTTTTACCGTGCGCAGACGGGCACAATCGGCGAAAAACTACGGAAAAATATCGAAATCACAGACGGTTGCGCATCGTTTCGACTGGACGAACACGAGCGCTGTCCGTTTTTAAACCGCCGTAATCTGTGTGACATTTATTTGACGCTCGGCGAAAATGCGCTTTGCCAAATCTGCCGCGACCACCCGCGGTTTCGGAATTTCTTTTCCGACCGAACGGAAGTTGGTTTGGGGCTTTGCTGTGAAACGGCGGCGCGGTTGCTGTTGTGCGCGGACACACCGTTCTCGCTGACGGTACTCTCCGATGACGGGGCGGCGGACACCCCCACCTTCGAAGAAAGCGCATTTTTTGATTTGCGCGCCTATCTATTCGAGTTGGCACAGCGCCGTTTTGTGCCACTGCACCGGCGTATGCACTCCATTTTGGTCGTGACAGATGCGCATTTGCCGCAAAAAAGCCCTGCCGCTTGGGCGGCGTTCTATGCTGCTTTGGAACGGCTTGACCACGGTTGGGACGCGGTGCTCGAAAAACTTTGCACCTTGCCGCCCGATGCATTTGCCGCGCCGTTCGCCAAGGACAGCGCACCGTTTTTTGAAAATTTACTTTGCTGTTTTTTGTATCGCCATCTTGCGGGGGCGCTCAATGACGGCAATTTGTCGGTACGCGCCGCTTTTTGTGTGCACGGGGTGCAGTTTCTGTGGGCGCTGTACCGCGCGTGCGCGAAAGAATGCGCAGGGTTTGATGTTGACCTTGCTTTAAACCTTGTGCGGCAGTATGCAACAGAAATCGAATATTCCGAAGAAAATCTCGAAGCCGTATTGGACGCACTTTCGGCAGATTGCTGAATGCAATCTGCCGTTTCTTGTGCACAGCCACAAATTTTTACAAAATCGGTTTCTTTTTGTGCCGTTTTCTCGGTTTCGTGCTACAATGGAAGTACCGAAAAGAGGGTGCATAGCACAGGGGACGGTACTGTGTGCGAGATATAACCGTCCCTGTTTTCCCCGGGCGGGCGCGGAAGCCCGCCACGACGCGAAAAATGCGTTTCCGGCAGAAATAAAATTACGAAGGTTATAAGTTATGTTTTATTTTAAGAAAATCGATAATCAAGATAATCTTAGACAATTGAAAGATTTGATTCATCAGAAAACTTATCCTATGCCATCAACGACTTCCCGTTTTACAGAAGGCTTTTATGCCAAAATTGATGATAAAACAATCAATGTTATTTTTGACAGC
>JBJEPV010000038.1:0-2850 GCA_051881415.1 Candidatus Fimenecus sp. | reverse complement strand
GGTTTTTATCCAAGTGATAAAATCATTACCGAGTTGCCATTTTTCAGCATATTGAAGCACACATTTTTTCAGTTCCCTGCCGTTATTGTCGATAAGTTCGCAAGCCAAAATTACAAAGCCGTTTAACCGCTTTTTATATCTCGCATACAAAAACTGCGTAAGCTTTGCGGGGAAAGACAAGGCGGGTTTATCTGTGAAATTACAGGTTTCATCAAAGCAAATGCCCGCTTCGGTAGTGTTGGAAATGATAAAGCGCAAATCGGGATTATCGGCAAGGGACAAAAACGCGTCAAAATCACGGTAAGGATTGACAGCGCGGGAAACGGCGTGAATTTCCGTTCTTTCGCAGATTTCTTTTCCGTTTTCAATGCCGCGCAAAATCAGATTGTATTTGCCGTTTTGTGCGTTGATTTTCTCCACCGCGCCCGAATCGGTAGGCGAAACAATCACGATTTTGCCGCCATACAGATTTTTCTTGTTGAGCGCGTCAATAAAATAATCCACAAACCCTCTTAAAAAATTACCTGTACCGAATTGCAGTATTGTTTCTTTCATTTTTATTCCCCGAATTCAATTAAAAGTTTGGCAAGTGTGCCGTCGTTATGAGAAAGCGCCTCGAAAGCGTCTTTCGCATTCTCTTTGTGGTATATGCCGCTGACCATTTTCAATACATCCGCCTTTTTGCCGGCAACCAAATCAATCAGTTCTTCAAAGTCCTTTGTAAAGGCATTGCGGCTGCCGAAAATGTTCAGTTCTTTTTTGAGAATAACGGAATGGACAAAGGTAGTTTCCCGCTTACCGTTGCCGATTAAAATAATATTTGCGCCGTGCGCCGCCTCGGATATACAGGAAAGGAAGGTTTCAGGTGCGCCGCAAGCCTCCACGCACACATCAAATCCGTTGCCGTTTGTAAATTCATCACAAGCGGTATGTAAATCCGTTGCTTTCACATTCACCGTGCAGTCCGCGCCGTATTCCTTTGCAAGGTTCAGGCGGCTTTCGAGCATATCGGCGATAAGCACTCTTGCCCCCATTGCCTTTGCTTTCATCAGCGCAAAAAGTCCGATAGGTCCTGCGCCCATTATAAGCAGATTGTCGCCCGATTTCACTTCTGCGCGGGACAGAGCATGGCAACTTATGGAAAACGGCTCAATCAGGGCAAGTTCTTTTGCGGTTAAGCCCTTACCGTCTATAATTCTTTCAACGGGCATTGTGATATACTCCTGAAAACTGCCGTCACGCTGCACGCCCATAGTCTGATTATCGTGGCAGGCGTTCACAATTCCGCGCTTACAGGCGTAGCACTCGCCGCAGTTAAAATAGGGGTTACAGGTGACAATATCGCCCGCTTTCAGCCCTTTGCTGTTTTCGGGTATTTCCACAATCTGTGCGGAAAATTCATGCCCGGGGATTCTGGGGTATGTTGTAAAGGGCTGATTGCCCGTATAGGACGCCACATCTGCACCGCAGATGCCGCAATAAAGCACCTTTAACAGCGCCTCGCCCTTTTGCGCTTTGGGCATATCCTTTTCAACGATTTTAATTTCACCGGGTTTTGTAATCTGAATGGCTTTCATTTTTGCTTATGCCTCCGTATCAATATAATCGCTGTTCCAAATAACCGCTGTTTTTAACGGCGCACCCTTGGAATAGATTTTATTTTCGTATGCGTCTATGGGATTTTTTGTAAATTCGTCCTTGTCTATGCGTTCTACAAGGCGGTCAAATTTGCTGTCGCAAAGCAGTTCGATTGCGGTTTCCATATGCTTTTGCGTAAAGTTGATAGACGCTAAAATCACCTGATTTTTAAAGCCGAAGGGCATGGTGTCAAAAGTGACTTTCGGTCCTAAGGAAAAACTGTTGTAAATACCGTTACAGCCGAGAACACCCTCGGAGAAAGCAATGCGGTGCTCTGTTTCTGTTCCGCTTGTGCCCACAAACACCGTTGCCGTACCGCCGATTTTCTGCTTGATTGCGGCGGCGGTTTCGCTTTCTGAAAGTCCGTTTACGGAAAGATAATCACATTTCAGTTCCGTTTTTACAAACTGTGCTTTTTTGCTGTTTTCATCACTTCTTGCAACGAATAAAATATTCGCTTGCGGGTGATTTCTGCGGATTTGGTCGCCGATGAAAAGTCCCGTTGTGCCAAGACCGAAAATGACAACACGCTCGAATGTGCTTTCTATGGCTTTTTTGCGGGCGGTTTGTTCATCGCATTTTTCTTTGGCAAGCTCAACACGGAAATTCTGCGCCTCGCCGATATCACACATTCTTTCATGCTGAAACACCGCGCAGGCGTAGGGGTCGGAAAAGACCAGCCTTTTCGCAAGAGAAAGGGGAAGTTTTCGGAGCCCCTCGTATTTTTTCGGCAAATGTAAAAGCATATCGGGGTTGAAATATCCCTTGTCGCAGAAAATGCCGTCCGCACCGTCACAGCCGTATTCAAAATAGGTTTCGTCCTCTGTAAATCGGGTGGGGTCAAAGCTGTCGCCGCCGCGGATTAACACAATGGCAAAGCGGTTTTCCTGCGGTACCCACACAACGCCCTCATGGCCGTTGATAAGCCGTTTTTCGCCCTGCGGGAATTTGGGATTTAACGCGCCGCGCGCCCCCATTTTCATCAGTTCGTAATCCGTGCCGCAAAAGCCGCAGAACACGGGCACGGCTTCTATGCCCGTTTTTTTTACTTCGCCGCGCAATCTTTGGCGGGGCGGATTGATAAGATTTATTTCGCCGTATTTTAACGGTTCTTTTTCATCATTTACAAAATATGTAGCATACGTTTTCAAATCTTGTTCCTCAAATCTTTAAAATGACTGTATTTCAATATTTACGCCATTGTTCTTGTCG
>JBJEPV010000037.1:0-2874 GCA_051881415.1 Candidatus Fimenecus sp. | reverse complement strand
ATCGGCGTGATTATCGAGCTTGACGAAAACAGTTCGATTTTCCGCGTGGTTTCCTTTGCGTGGGCAGGCTTCGGCGCGGCGTTCGGCCCGCTGGTGCTCTTCTCGCTGTTCTGGAAACGCACCAACAAAGCGGGTGCTGTGGCCGGTATGATCACCGGCGGCGCAATGGTATTTATTTGGAAATACGTCATTGCAAAGCTCAGCCCGGTGCTCAACATTTATGAGCTTTTGCCCGCGTTCATTCTTTCGTCTTTGGCGATTGTGGTGGTTTCCCTGCTCACCAAAGCACCCGACAAATCCATTACCGATGAATTCGACGCCGTAAAGGCGATGCAATAAGCACACACGGAAAAGTAAACAGACAGGAGGGTATGTTATGTCCGTGCGTTATGAAACCGATTCCGTATCTGTGATGTATCCGGCGCTCGGCGGCTTAATATACCGTCTGTCTGCTGTGGCAAAAGCCCCTGTGAATCCCGATATTTTGCGGGAGGCGGTGCGTGGGATTGCACCGCGGTTTCCAATTATGTGTTCCCATTTGGAGCGCACTTTTTTCGGCTACTGCCATGTGCCCGCCACGAATTTTGATGTAGTCACCGAGGGCGAGCCGTTTTTCCGAATGCCCGCGATGTACGATACCGACAAGCCGTCGTTTCGCCTGTATGTGCGCGGCAACCGCGTCACAATGGATGCCTACCACGGCAACGGCGACGCGGGCGCGGGTATCCGCTTTTTGGCGGCATTGATGGCGGACTATTTACTGCTCGCAAAAGGCTTGCCGCCCGTAGAGGCACCCTTACCCGATGCAGAGGCGCTCAAAGACCCGTACAAGCTGTACTACAAGCGTTCTAAGACGGCAAAACTGTTTGAAAAAGAGTCCTACAAACTGCATCTTTCCTATCCACAGGACTATTGGGTTGCGCGTTTTTCGTGTATTTCGATTGATTTAAACGAAGCAAAGTCCTTTACCAAACCGCGCGGCTTCACGGTAAACGATATGCTTTGCGGGGCGCTGGCGCTTTCCATTTTTCGTGAAACAGACGCGAAAGACAGCGATTTGCCGGTTACGATTTCTGCGCCGATAGACTTGCGCAAACAGTATCATTCCAATTCCCAGCGCAATTTTGTGTTTTATGGGAATTTGCGTACCACGAAAGAAAATGCCGTGGATTTGGAAACGATGACAAAGCAAATCCATTCCCGGATGCAAGCGGCGTCATCGCCGGAAGCCTTGCAAAGAGGTATTGCGCTCGCCTATCGCGGCACCAATAACCTTGCGGTGAAATATTCGCCCCGCGCGTTGCGCGAATGGGTGGTGCGCAAGGGCTACCACCATGTTGCGGGCAACAGCATTACCACCACGCTTTCCAATGTGGGCTATCAAACCCTGCCCGCCGAGGTCAAAGACGATTTGGAACGGTTTGAAATGTATTTGGGCCCCGGACGCGGCAGTATCAACGCCGCGGCAACCGGATACGGCGACAAAATCTCGCTGTGCATCACCTGCGGCAGTGAGGAAACCGTGTTGGAGGACGCCGTGCAACAAATTCTTTCGGAAAGCGGCATTTCGAGCACCCGCGACTTTTTCACCTACAAAAATCGGGAATTGATTGTGTAAAAAACATACTGTAAACCAACCCCCGCTTGGCACGGTATTTGCCGTGCCAAGCGGGGGTATTTGTACGGGCGGGCGTGGAAACCCGCCCCTACGCACGAAATGTATTTTCAGGGTAGGGCGGGGGCTTGCCCCCGCCCTACCGATAAACCAATTTGCATTGCGAAAAATTTACGGGGCGCCGAGTCGACGCCCCCTACGCACGCAATATTTTTTTCGCGTAGGGGCGGATTTCGGCATCTTATTGCGTCAGGAAAACCGTATTTTGAAGCGAAATAGATAGTACCCTAAACCCACCGACACCTTTTATTCAGTAGTGAACGCTGTGCATACCGATTTTCCGAATACCGATATACCGATACGCAAACCAAGCGAAAATGCCACCGCAAAAACATCTATTTTTTCTATTTCAGACAGTTCGTGCTGTAAGCAAGTGTATTTTTCGAGAGTATCCCGTTCTTCAACAGGGACTATCCGTTGCAGAGCACTTTCCGTTTCTGCGATTTCCCGCACTTTCTCCGCAGTTTTTCGTCCACAGGTATTTTTGGCAAAAGTCCGCAAATCTGTTTCATACAATTTCTCATATAATTCGTCGAATATCGGGTCCAAATACATAACCTCCAAGCATTTTTCTTTATTATATACTACTATTAGTAGGACTTCAAGCATAAAAACTACTTTTTGTAGTATTGTTGAATGCAGGAGGCGAGCAAAATGGATTACAGACACCGTTTTCGGGACTTGCGGATTGACCACGATTTAACACAGGAACAGGTTGCAGAGATTTGTAATGTCAGCGACGCAACCGTAGGGCATTGGGAGCATTTAAAACGCGAAATGCGAGTAGATTGCATTGTAAAATTGTGCCGATATTACGACGTTTCCGCTGACTATATTTTAGGATTAGACAAAAAATAAAGACAGTCTGCGGCAGGAACAACCTGTAAATCATTCTGAAAGCGACGGGCGTGAAAGCCCGCCGCTTGTTTTCATTCTAAGTCGATAGCCGAAGAATCTCATTTCGTACAGTTTATACTTTTTTCTGTTTGAGATTCTACACTTTGTACAGAATGGTAAATTGGGGTTTGCAGGGGCGAACACATTGTATTTTGTGCGTAGGGGTCGGCGTCCTCGACGACCCGTTATTCCTCCCTCTGACGAGGGAGGTGGCACGGCGTAGCCGTGACGGAGGGAGAAAAACGGAAAAAATCTCTCCCCCAGTCAAATGCTGCGCATTTGACAGCCCCCTCGTCAGAGGG
>JBJEPV010000036.1:0-15440 GCA_051881415.1 Candidatus Fimenecus sp. | reverse complement strand
CAGACCGTCCAAGATATGTAAACTCATCAAGCCCTTATCCGTGACAATCATCACATTGTTAATGCCTTTGTCGGCAATCACGCCGGGGAGCTTTTTGATACTGCCGGGGCCGGTCAACAATTCCGGCTCGGACCAGTCGAGAAAAATCATAAAGATTTTCATAATTTTTTGGAATGCGCGGTAATACGCAGTTTTCAATGCCCACATAGGTAGCACCGTCCTTTATAAAAATTTTGGAAGTTTCTGCTTTTTATTTTACAATGTTTATGCCCCGTTTGCAATAGTGTTTTTGAAATTTTCTTCCGCGCGGACAGCGTCTTTGGCGATTGCCGCCTGCAAATCGGTAAGCGTTAAGAATTTTCGCTCGGGGCGCAAGTACGAAAGCCATTGAATTTCGGGGCTTTGGCCGTACAAATCCCCCGAAAAGCCGACAAGATAAGTCTCACTGCGCACGGAGTTCGTGCCGATGGTCGGACGCGCGCCGAAATTGGTCACGGCGGGGTAGCGCTTGCCGTCGATTTCGGCAAAAGCGGCATACACGCCGAATTTCGGCTGCACAAAGCCGTCGGGGAAAAATTGGTTCACCGTCGGGAAGTGCAGTTTTCTGCCGCGCTTATCCCCTTCCACCACGGGAAATGCATAGGAAAACGGCCTGCCGAGCATACGGTTTGCCGCCTCGACCGCGCCCGCTTCAAGCGCCTTACGAATACGCGTGGAGGACACGGACGCACCGTCGACCTCCACGGTGTTTGCAACGAAAAGGCGCATGCCATATTCGTCGCACAGCGCTTTTAAAACCGCGGGGTCGCCCGATTTGCCTTTCCCGAAGGTGTAATTTTCTCCACAGCACAAAAGGCCCGCCGAAAAGCGTTTGACTAAAATTTCTTCAAAAAACGCACGCGGGGACATCGCCATAATTTCGCGAAAATCCACATATAAAGTTTCTATGCCCGCCGCCTGCAACAGCGTTTCGCGTTTTTTTACGGTGCAAAGCGCGGGCGGCGCGGCGTGTGCCAACACCGACGCGGGGTGCTCGGAAAACAGCAAGGCAGACGGCGTAAAACCCCCTTGCTTTGTGCCGTTTAATACTTCCCAATGCCCGCGGTGCAAGCCGTCAAAGGTGCCGAGGGCGATTGCGCGTTGTTTATCCATCAACAAACACCCTCCTCACCGTTAGACAGTCGGCAGTCTCCTCTGCGGGCACCTCGCCGAGCCCCAAAAAGCGTCCATCGGGCGCGTATATGCGGTACAGCCCCGCTTTCGGATTGCCGATGCGGTTTAAAAACAGTTCCCCGCCGTTTTGAAAGCGCACCGCCTGCGGGGCGGTCACCGTAATCGAAGGATACGCCGCAAGGCACTTATCCACGGGGAAAATGTGTTCCTGTACCTTGCCTGCATCGCGCAACGCTTCCAATTCGTCAAGCGAAATACAATCGTGTAAAGTAAAGCCGTTTGCCGCCGTGCGCCGTAAGGCTGAAAGCACCGCGCCACAGCCTAAGTTTTTGCCGATGTCGTCGGCAAGCGAACGGATATATGTGCCCGCCGAGCAGGTCACACAAAGGGTAAATTCATTTTCCGTAAAATCCGACACCGTAAGTGCGGAAATTTTGATTTTGCGCTGTACACGCTCGACCGTTTCGCCGCGGCGCGCCAATTCATACAGCCGCACGCCGTCTTTGGACAGCGCGGAATACATCGGCGGGGTTTGCATACTTTCCCCTAAAAAGGAAAGCGCCGTTTCTTCGATTTGCGCGGGCGTAACCGTTACGGCACTTTGCGACAGCACCGTACCCGTTATATCGAGCGTATCCGTCGTCAGCCCCAACCGCACGCGGGCGGTATAGCCTTTTTCGGCAGTCGGTAAAAGTGCAATAAAACGCGTTGCACCCGACAGCGCAATCGGGAGCACCCCCGTCGCCATCGGGTCCAAGGTGCCGGTATGCCCGGCTTTTTTGCACCCCAAAATCGCCCGTGCACGGTTTGCCGCCGTAAACGAGGTCATATTTTGAGGTTTGTCAATACAAATAAATCCTGTCATATGCTTTCAAGTTCTGCGCGGATAATTTCCAGCAGTCTCTGCTTTTCCGCTTCAAAATTGTCCGCCGACAATTCACAGCCCGCCGCGCGTGCGTGCCCGCCGCCGCCCATTTTGCCGCAGATTTTCGCCGCATCCACAGGCGCATAGGTGCGAAGCGATACCTTAAAGGTGCCGTCCTCGCGCTCACGCAAAGTCACGCCGACCGTCACGCCCTCAATGCGGCGCGAAAGCGAAGCAATGCCGTCGCACTCGCTCTCGCAAGAGCCGCTTTGGCGGAACATTTCCTGCGTTACGGTCACCACGGCGCACTTGCCGCCAAAATACATTTGCAGATTGTTCAAAACCAATTTTTCCAATTTTAAATAGGAGCGGGTTTTGGTTTCAAACATCACGCGGTTAATCTCCGCCGCATCCGCACCCGCTTCCAGCATTTTTGCCGCAAGTTTCAGCGTGTCGGGCGTCACATTGGAATACCGAAAACAACCCGTGTCGGTCGAAAGCCCCGTATACAGACAATCGGCAATTTCTTTGGTGATTTCCGTGTTGCTCGCCGCCAACACCTCGTAAACCAACTCGCAGGTCGCCGCACATTCGCGCAAAAACAGCGCATCGGCATACCGCGTGTTGGACAGGTGGTGGTCAATGCACAAATCCACCTTGCCGTGATACGCGGTATACAGCGGCTCGCCGAGCAGTTTTTCGTCGGCAATATCCACCGCAACGAGAAAGTCGGGCGTGAAATCCGAAACGGAAATACCCGCCCACATATAGGCGTACTTTTGCGGAATTTCGTCAGAGCACGCCACCCGCGCCGTTTTTCCGCCTGACAAAAGCGCGCGCAACAGCGCAAATGCGCAACCGAGCGTGTCGCCGTCGGGATTGCGGTGGGTTAAAATCAAAATATTGTTTTGCGCCTGTAAAGCCGCCGCACATTGCGCGGCATTGTATTCACGCATCGTGCTCCTCCGAAACTTCTTCCAGTTGTTTGAAAATTTCCATACCGTGCTCCACGGAATCATCCGCAATAAATTTCAATTCCGGCGTTTTGCGAAGATGCAGGCGCGTACCCACCTCGCGGCGGATACGCCCCGTGGCGCTGACAAGCCCTTTGACCGCTTCTTTCGCGGTGTCCAAGCCTTCGAGCGCGCTGACATACACCTTTGCGTAGGAAAGGTCAGAGCTGACCTCTACGCGCACCACCGTCAGCATTTTATCTTTGACGCGCGGGTCTTTGAGTTCGCGTATCATCGCCACGATTTCGCGTTTAATATCCTCGGAAACACGGTCCGTTCTGTATCCTGCCATTTTGTTACCTCGTTTTTTCGTCGTAGGCGGTTATCAGTCCTGATATTCCTCCATCACAAACGCCTCGAAAAGATCGCCCTCTTTTAAGTCGTTGAACTTTTCAAGGCCGATACCGCATTCGTAGCCTTGGGCAACCTCTTTGACATCGTCCTTAAAGCGTTTAAGTGAGGAAATCGCGTCCTCGGCAATGACAATCCCGTCACGCACCACCCGGATTTGCGCGTTGCGGGTGACCTTGCCGTCTAACACATACGAGCCTGCAATCATACCCGAAGACGACAGTTTAAAGACGCTGCGCACCTCAATTCTGCCCAAAACAACCTCGCGGAATTTCGGCGCAAGCATCCCTTTAATCGCCGCTTCGATTTCTTCAATACAATCGTAAATAATGCGATACATACGCATATCAATGCCGTCACGCTCGGCAACCTCCGCCGCAACGGGGTCGGGGCGCACATTAAAGCCGACGATAATCGCGTTTGATGCGTTGGCAAGCATGACATCGGACTCGCTGACAGCGCCGACGCCGCCGTGAATGACTTTGACCTTGACTTCGTCGTTCGACAGTTTTTCCAAATTCTGGCGCACCGCCTCCACAGAGCCCTGTACATCCGCTTTGACAATGATATTGAGTTCTTTCATATCGCCCTGGTTGATGGAAGCAAACAAATTGTCCAGCGTGACTTTGTGGAATTGGCTGAATTCGGCTTCCTTCGCCTCTTGCTTTCTCTGCTCGACCAATTCACGCGCCAAGCGCTCGTCGGAAACCGCGTCAAAGGTATCGCCTGCCTGCGGCACATCGACAAGACCGGTAATTTCCACCGGCACACTGGGGCCTGCATGCTCCACACGCTGACCGCGGTCGTTGGTCATCACGCGCACACGGCCGACGGACATACCCGCCACAATCGTGTCGCCCGCATTTAAGGTACCGTTCTGCACCAAAAGGGTTGCCACGGGACCTCTGCCCTTGTCGAGGCGCGCTTCAATGACCACGCCTTTGCCCGCGCGGTTGGGGTTGGCTTTGAGTTCCTTCATTTCCGCAACCAGCAAAATGGATTCGAGCAATTTGTCAATATTCATATGCGTTTTCGCCGAAACGGGCACGCAAATCACATCGCCGCCCCATTCCTCGGGAATGAGCTCGTACTCGGTGAGTTGTTGCATAATTTTGTCGGTGGAAACACCGGGTTTATCCATTTTATTGATGGCAACAATGATGCTGACACCTGCCGCTTTGGCATGGTTAATCGCTTCAATGGTCTGCGGCATAATGCCGTCGTCCGCCGCGACCACCAGCACGGCAATATCCGTCGCCTGTGCACCGCGCGCACGCATCGAAGTAAACGCCGCGTGGCCGGGAGTGTCCAAGAATGTAATTTTCTGCCCGTCCAAATCTACGCGGTATGCGCCGATATGCTGGGTGATGCCGCCCGCTTCGGTCTCGGTGACCGCTGTGTTGCGGATGGCGTCCAAAATCGAGGTTTTGCCGTGGTCAACGTGCCCCATCACGACCACAACAGGGTCACGCGGTTGCAAATCTTCTTCGGCGTCCTCGGTGTCGTCGATAATGCGTTCCTCAATGGTCACAACGACCTCTTTTTCGACCTTTGCGCCCAGTTCCGTTGCCACGATTTCGGCGGTGTCGTAGTCAATGACTTCGTTGACGGTCGCCATCTGCCCCAAAGCAAACAATTTCTTGATTACTTCCGCGGCGGTCATTTTCAAAAGCGCCGCCAAATCCCCGACGGTGATTTCCTCGGGCACGGTGATTTTGATTTGCTTTTTCGCACGCTCGGCGGCGATACGCGCCATACGCTCTTTTTCGGTTTCGCGTTTTTTGGAGCGCATGCCCTGCTTTCTGTACTGCTGGGATTTCTGTTTTAATTTCTGCTTGCGCACGGTGTTGTCATTCGTGCGGTCGCTGACGGGCGCAATGTTTTCATAGCGCTCGTTGTATTTGTCGAGTTCCACATTGCCTGCACGCGTGTCGATATGGCGTACCGCGCCTTTGGTGCGCGACTGCATCGGACGGTCTTTGTCCTTTTCCTTTTTCGGCTTTTCCTCTGCCGCGGCGGGGGAAGCGGTCTGCGCTTTTTTGTCCGCCGTCGGTTTTTGCTCCGCCTTTTTTTGCGGCTGCGCCTTCGGCTTCGGTGCCGAGGCTTTCTGCATGGCAAAGTAGCTGTCTAAGCTGTCGACCGCGGTTTCGGCGGTCAAAACGTCAAACAGGACGTCGAGCTCCTTTTCCTCCAATGCCGTTTGTGATTTCTTTTCGCCGGCAAAGTATTTCGAGAGAATGTCCGTCAATTTTTTGGTGGGCAATCCGAAATCCTTTGCCGCTTCGTGCAACTTGTATTTTTTCGTCATAAACTCATTCCCTCCCGATAAGTTCCGAAATTCGTTTTGCAAAGTCTCGGTCGTTGACGGTGAGTACCGCCGTGGTTTTTGCACCCAAGACCTGCCCGAATTCCGCCATCGTGTAGTCGGATTTTATAAGCGGGATTTTCCCGCCGAAGGCTTGCACAGCCCGTGCAAATTCCGTGTAAAGCCGTTCGGAGGCGTCCGACGCAACCAAACACAGGTGCGCCGCGCGCTGTTTGACGGCGGTGAGCGCCGCGTCGTGCCCGAGACTTATTTTCCCCGCGCGCCGCGCAAGTCCCAACATGCCGTTTAGCTTACTGTCCGTCATTTTGCAGTGTTTCCTCCATTTCGGCATATACCGCTTCGGGGATTTCACATTCCAATACGCGCGCAAGGC
Organism: Candidatus Fimenecus sp.; assembly: GCA_051881415.1. GTDB lineage: Bacteria > Bacillota > Clostridia > Oscillospirales > Acutalibacteraceae > Fimenecus. Next base: position 9,339 of record JBJEPV010000036.1, on the reverse strand, counting down.
GTTTGGTTTTCCGTGCTTTTTTTAGGCACTCGATGTCGCGGCAGATATACGCGCCGCGCCCGGGCTTTTTGCCGGTCAAATCGAGGCTTATTTCCCCTTCGGGGGAACGCACCACACGCACCAGCTCCTTTTTGGGCTTTTGCGCGCCGCAGCCGTTACAGGTGCGCTGCGGGATTTTTTTCTGTTTCATTCGGTTCGTCTCCCCTTTGCGGTGTTTCGTGTTTTTCTATGTTATCCTTCATAAAACCCGCTTTCGGGTTTGATGTCGATTTTCCAGCCGGTCAGGCGTGCCGCCAAACGGGCGTTCTGCCCTTTGTTGCCGATGGCAAGCGACAGTTGATTGTCGGGCACGGTCACCTGGCAGGATTTTGCCTGCTCGTCTACAATTTCCACCTTTAAGACATTGGCGGGGGCAAGCGCCGCGGCAATAAATTCCTCAGGCTTTTCGCTGTAAACCACAATGTCGATTTTCTCGCCGCCGAGCACATCGACGATTTTGTTGACACGCGCGCCGCGCGGCCCGATGCAAGCGCCGACGGCGTCCACATCCTCTTCCTTGCTGCGCACGGCGATTTTGGTGCGGGCACCCGCCTCGCGCGAGACCGCCTCAATCGTCACGGTGCCGTCATAGATTTCGGGCACTTCGGTTTCAAACAAGCGTTTGACAAGACCGGGGTGCGTGCGGGAAATCATCGCTTTCGGCCCTTTTTCGGTGTCGCGGACATCCACGATAAATACTTTAATCAGTTCGCCCTCGGTGAATTCCTCACCGGGGACTTGCTCGGCTTTCGGCAAAATCGCGTCTGCCTTGCCGATTTCCAAGGTGACATTGCCCGTCACGGGGTCAATGCGCTCGACCTTGGCGGTCACCAATTCCTGCTGTTTGGATTGGAATTCCATCATAATCTGCCCGCGCTCTGCATCGCGAATGCCCTGACGGATAACATGCTTTGCGGTCTGGGCGGCAATTCTGCCGAAGTCCTTTGTGCCGAGCGCAATTTGGATTTCGTCGCCCACGGCGGCGTCCGCTTTATACTGCGCGGCATCTTCCACAGAGATTTCGCAGTCCGTGTCTTCCACCGACTCCACAACGGTTTTGTGTAAGTACACGAACATCTCGCTCTTTTCGGGGTTGATTTCGCAGGAGATGACATCCTTGCCGTTATAATCCTTTTTTACGGCGACCACAATCGCCGCCTTGATTTTTTCATACAGGTATTCCGCAGGAACGCCCTTTTCCTTTTCCAATGCTTTGACTGCCTCAAAAAATTCCTTGTTCATTTTTTTAAAAACCTCCAAAATCATCGAGTTTTACCCACGATGCATCTTTTTTATCAAAGGACAGCGTACTGCCGTCTGCTTTTTCGAGTGTAACCGCGCCGTTTTCATAGGCGGCAAGTTTGCCTTTGTATTCGCGCACGCCGTCCACGGCACGAATGAGCCGCACCATAATCTTTTCGCCGATGTTCTGTGTGAAGTGAAAATCGCGCACAAGCTCCCGCTCAATCCCCGGCGACTGCACCTGCAAGCTGTAACTGCACGAAATGGGGTCGGCCTCGTCCAAGGGCGCGTCGAGTGCCTGGCTCATCGCCACACAATCGTCAATGCTGACGGGTTCGTCCGCCTTATCTATTATAATACGCAAAAACCAATCTGTCCCCTCTTTCAAAAAGCGGACATCCCACAAGATAAGCCCGAGCGTTTCGGCAATCGGTTGTGCCAAATCCCAAACCACACTGACGGTATTTTTTTTCTTCTCTGCCATAAAGCTCCTTACAAAACGAAGAGAGCGGGTCGCCCCACTCTCTACCATAGCCTATATTCTTACGATGTCATCATAGCACAGTCGCAAAAAAAATGCAAGTGTTTTTTATAAATCGTCTGCATCCTGCACGGGGTGGACGGTATTGTCGGTCGGCGTACCCGTATAACTGCCCAAAACATCGTTGCGCACGCCCTCCTCGGTAAAGCCGTTCCAAATGTCGGCAATCTCCTCGGTGACCTCGCTGATTTTCTCAACGGCGCGCGCGGACGGTTTCTTGTTGTGTTTTTCGTTTTTCATCGTTGAAAATCCTTTCGCAATCCAAAATATATCGTATGTATTTTCAGTATGGGAAAACCGGCGGAAAATATCCGCGGAAAATTCTGCTGAAAAAGTCACGAAAAAAATTACTTTTTCGGTTGACTTTTACAATTCCCGTTGGTATAATACAAATGTATATTTGACGGATAGTCTGCATTTTATGCGGGCACAGAAAGGAATATTGCAGTTATGAAAAAGATTTTTTCTGTTGCGGTTGCATTGATGATGCTGTTTGCCCTGTGCATTCCGGCATTTGCCGGCACCGCGGTTGACGCACTGACCGATGAAGATGCCAAAACCTTTGCACAGGCGGTTATCGAAAACGGCGGCGACTTAACGAATGAAGAAACCATGACGCAGGCGGTGCAAGCCGGCGTGAAAGCCGTTCCGGTGGAAAATCTCGCCGATGCGGACAGACGCGAGGAAATCGCCTCGTTGGCGGCGGCTGCCCTTGCCGCGGATTTTTCGCTGAATGAAACCCAGCAAACCGCCTTGGAGGCAAAAACCGTTGCTTTGATGGAAAAAGCCTATGCGGAAAAAGACCTCGGCATCAGCACCTTCGACCCGAGCGATGTTGTCAATAATGTTGCGGACGGGTTTTCGGACAATGACTTGGCCGGGCTGTTTGACACCCTGCGCAACACCATCACCGATTTGAGCGACCGCCTTTCCAACGCGTTTACTGAGAACAGCGGCTCGGGCGACAACACGAATACCGACAACAACAATGCTTCCAACAGCAATAATACAACCGATGATACATACGGCGGCACAGAGCCCACAGGCGACACCGCAGTGTATGCCGTGGCGGGCGTTGCGGCAGTTGCGGCGGTTGCATTGGTGCTGACCAAGAAAAAATCGAAATAAGCACAAACTGTAAACCGATATAAAAAAATCCTTGTGAAGTGCATTCACAAGGATTTTTCTTTTGCCTGTTTTCTGTTTTTGTTCCTTTAATTCGGCGTATACAAATTTGCATACGGGCGCGAGGTGGTGGGAATGAGTTTGTGAAACGGCGCGTCCATAATTTTCGCAAAGTCCGCACCGAAGCGTGCGCAGTATGTGCGCACATGGCGTTGTAAATCCGCGCGGTCTTTCTCGTCCAAATCCACAACGGAAATGTGCTCGCTGATATTCTCTTCGGGGAATTCTCCGCGTAAGAATATCCGCCCGCCGTGCATACCCGTGGCGCAATGCGCGCCGACCAACGGTTGGTTGTAGGGATTTTCAAGCCCCAACACAATCAGCGTGCCGCCCGCCATATATTCGCCCAGGAATGCACCGACAATCCCGCCGATAACCACAACAGGCTGCATTTGTTCAAACTCTTTCATATGAATGCCCGCACGCGAGCCTGCGCGCTTTTCGACAAAAATTTCACCGTCACGCATCGCGTAGCCGAGCGTGTCGCCGACATGGCCGTGCACGGTGACACTGCCGCCACCCATGGTATTGCCGATGGCCTCCTGCCCGTTGCCGAACACTTCCACTGTGCCGCCGTTTAAATATGCCGCCATATCGTTGCCGGGCGTGCCGTGGATTTCCAAGGTCTTGCCCTTGTCCATCGCCGCGCCCATATAGCGCTGTCCGTTCACATCCTCCACACGCACGGTGTTTTCGGTTTCCAATGCGGCGCGGATTTCCGCGTTTAACTCGCGGAACGGCCGTCTGCCTGCCGTTAAAATCATACGCGCACACCTCCCGTCAATTTTTCGGTGCGAACCGCCCGTGAAAACAGCATCAGTTCGGGCGTTTCCAAAATATCGCCCTCTAAGGACGACAGCGGTACTTTTTTCTGAATAAGCCCCGTGTAAATGCCCGCGCGGTCTGAACAGTTAATCAAAACAAAGCCGACCAAGCAACCGTCTTTGATAAGCAAGCGCTTATACGATGTTTCGGTTTTGCGTGTGCGGATTTGCGCTCCGTCACAGTTTATCAGCCCGCAGGTGCAAATGCGCAACCCGAAGAAGTCAATCGCATTGACCGCAAAACTGCCTGTGTCGGGCGCGGGCACGCCCGCCATATAGTGCGCGGCGGTTTTGCCCTCGCGCACTGCATTCGGCCAAAGGGCAATGATTTTTTCCTGCCCGTCCAAAATATCAAAACTGCGCACACAGTCGCCTGCCGCGAAAATATCGGGTACGGTGGTTTCCATGGTTTCGCGGTTGACGGTAATCCCGCGCGCAACTTCCGCGCCTGCGCTTTCGGCAAGCGCCGTATTCGGGCGAACACCGACCGCAAGCACCAACAAATCACACGGCAGGATTTTGCCGCTTTTTAAGGTCACGGCGGTAATTTTTTCGTCGCCGTGCGCTTCTACTACCGTATCGCCGAGCAAGGTTTCCACGCCGTTCGCGTTTAAATGCGCCTGCACGGTGGGGGCGGCTTCATCGTCGAGGATAGACGGCAAAACCTTATTTGCCAATTCCACCACCGTCACGCCGGAAACCAGCGGCCGCAAGCCCTCGGCGGCTTTTAAGCCGATTAAGCCCGCGCCGATAATCACCGCGTGCATATGGGGCTTTGCGTAATCTTTGAGCCGTTCGCTTTCGCCCATGGTCAAAAAGGTGAACACATTTTCCTGCGTGGCGACATTTTCCATCGGCGGCACAAACGGCACCGAGCCCGTGGCAAGCAAAACCTTGTCAAACGAGAACTGTTCGCCGTTTTCGGCAACAAGCGTTTTGCCGTCGATTTTTGCAATCTTCGTGTGCAAATGCACAGAAATACGGTTTTCTTGATAAAACGCTTCGTCCTGCAAATAGATTTTGTCCTTTTCCACCTTGCTTTTGAGGTAGTAGGAAATAATCGGGCGGGAATACGGCAAATAGTTTTCATCCGTAAACAAATGGATTTCACTGTCCGCATCTAACGCGCGCAAGGTTTTCGCGCAGGAGAGCCCCGCCGCGCTCGCGCCGACAATCGCATAGTTTTTCATTCCCCGTCACCTCCGACTTCCACATAGACAAGTGCTCGATTGGGGCAGTTTTTCACGCAAGCCGGCTCGCCCGTTTCTTGGCACAAATCGCATTTGACCGCCGCTTTGCCGGTTTTGATGCACCCGACGGGGCACACGGCAAGGCAGGTCATACAGCCGATACAGCGGCTTTCATCACACGAAACAATCCCCGTTTCGGGGTCTTTGTGCATCGCGCCCGTAATACACGCCGCCACGCACGCGGGGTCGTCGCAATGGCGGCAGTTGACCGCCACGGAGTCGAGATTATCCCCCTCCACCGTGATGCGCGAAACGGGCACGGGATTTTCCTTTAAATGCGCCCGCACAACATCTTTGGAAACGGAGTGCGCGGTGCGGCAATAGACCTCACACAATTTGCAGTTGAGGCACAATTCTTCTCTGGCAATAACTTTTTTCATGTTGTACCTCCTTACTGCCCGGCATGTGCAATGCCGAGAATTTCCAATTCGCGGTCGGTAAGCCCGATGCCGCGCAGCATCAAACGGTTGCCGCGCAACGAGTCAATCGAGTTTAAGCCCATACCGCCGAGCATTTCTTTGATTTCGTGATTCCATGCGTTGATGAGATTTACCACGCGCTCGTGCATAATTTCGGGATTTAAGCGCTTGACAAGGTCGGGGCGCTGGGTGGCAATGCCCCAGTTACATTTGCCCGTGTGGCATTGTTGGCACATATGACAACCCATCGCAATCAGCGGGGCAGACGCCACATACACCGCGTCCGCGCCGAGCGCAATGGCTTTCACAATATCCGCCGAATTGCGGAATGACCCCGCCGCGACCAGCGAAACGGTGTTGCGTATGCTTTCATCGCGCAAACGCTGGTCCACCGCCGCAAGCGCAAGTTCAATCGGAATACCCACATTGTCACGGATACGCGTAGGCGCCGCGCCTGTGCCGCCGCGGAAACCGTCCATGACGATAATATCCGCGCCCGCTCTTGCCACGCCCGAAACGATTGCCGAGCAGTTGTGCACCGCCGCAATTTTTACGGCGACAGGCTTTTTGTACTGCGTGGCTTCTTTCAGCGACCAAATGAGCTGCCGCAAATCTTCAATCGAATAAATATCGTGGTGCGGCGCGGGCGAAATCGCGTCCGACCCCTCGGGAATCATACGCGCATTGCTGACCTCAACCGTCACCTTCTCGCCGGGCAAATGGCCGCCGATGCCGGGCTTTGCGCCCTGGCCGATTTTGATTTCAATAAAACGGCTGCCCTCTAAATAATCCTTGTAGACGCCGAAACGCCCCGACGCCACCTGCACCACGGCGTAATCCTTGTACTCTGCAAGGCCGGGATGCAAGCCGCCCTCGCCCGTGTTAAACAGCGTGCCGAGTTCCTTTGCCGCCATGGCAAGGGACTTTTGCGCGTTGAATGAAATCGAGCCGAACGACATGGCAGAAAACATAATCGGCGTTTCGAGTTGAATTTGCGGCTCCAAATGGGTTTTCAGTTTGCCGTTTTCGTCAAATTCCAATTTTTTCGGTTTGCGCCCTAAGAAGGTACGAATTTCCATCGGCTCGCGCAAGGGGTCAATCGACGGATTGGTCACCTGGCTTGCGTTTAACAGAATTTTGTCCCAATAAATCGGGTACGGCTTGTTGTTCGACATACCTGACAACAGCACGCCGCCCGTTTGTGCCTGTTTTACAATTTCCTTTTGTGTCTGCGGCGTCCAGTTGTAATGCGTTTGGTATGCCATTTCGTAATCTTTAATTTTAATTGCGCGCGTCGGGCACATCACGGCACAACGGTGGCAAGCGACGCATTTCGACTCGTCCGCCAAAACGGTTTTGCCGTCATCGTCAAAATAATGCACACCGTAAGAGCATTGGCGCACGCACGCCCCACACGAAATACAGCGCGCGGGATTGCGCTCCACTTCAAAATCCGGTACGGTAAAATTCATCCTCAGTCACTCCCCTTTGCAAACGGAATAAAGACGGGTGTGCCGCCCTCCACCGCCATAATTTTTTCGGGGTCGGGGCAAATCACGCGAATGGCCGACTCCTCCGACGCGAAATAGGTTTTACTCCCCTTTTCGGCGGTAATCAACGAACGCAGCTTCAAGCGGTCATTGAGCGCCAGCAAGCCGTGTTTGGAACCGACCAAAATCGAGAACGGCCCGTTAATCAGCGCCCCCGAATACACGGTACGCAGGGCGGTGCAAATTTCGCGTTCTTCTTTCGGCATTCGGTCAATAACCTCCCATTCGGGCGCGGCAAGGATTTTTGCCGCGGTTTCGAGCGTCAGCCCTTGGCGGCGCACCAACAAATCAAACAAATAGGTAATGACCTCGGTATCGGTCTGTAAATTGCACTTGTAGCCGAACTGCTCAACATAGCGGCGGTTCGCGTCATAGCTCGAAATCTCGCCGTTGTGCACAATCGACCAATCCAAAAGGGTAAACGGGTGCGCACCGCCCCACCAGCCGGGGGTGTTCGTCGGGAAACGCCCGTGCGCAGTCCAGGTATGTGCCTTGTATTCGTCGAGCATATAGTATTCGCCGACATCCTCGGGGTAGCCGACCGCTTTAAACGCACCCATATTCTTCCCGCTGGAAAACACAAACGCACCCGGAATAGAATTGTTGATACGAATGACACAGCGGGCGGTGTATTCTTCCTCGTCAAAGTCGTTCTTTTTGATTTTACTTTGCGGCACAGAGCCGAAATACCGCCAAATCAGCGGCGACTTTCCAATGGCTTTCACTTTGCGCGTCGGGATTTGCTCAAAGGTTTCCACATCGAAATGGCGGAACAAAAACGCTTCGGTTTCAATACGCGCGTCGTTGTTGTCATAAAAAATATGAAACGCAAACAAATCCTTGTATTCGGGGTAAATCCCGTACGCGGCAAACCCGCCGCCCAAACCGTTGGAACGGTCATGCATTAAGGCGATACAGTCAATAATGTCCGCCCCGCCGAAACACGCCCCGCTTCGGTCTGTCACAGCGGCAATCGCGCACCCCGACGGGATACGCACCTCGCCCTCTCGTTTTCCCATAACGCTCACACCCTGTTTCTTCTGATTTATTGCTGAAAAATTTGCCTTTTTTCGCAAAATTTGCAAGTTAAAAAATAAAACTTGCAAATTTTAAAAAATATGTTCCTTATTTTAAAGGAAAACCGAAAAAATTGCAAGTTATTTTTTTCATATTTTATTCTATGCGCGTAAAAAAAGCATTTTACCGAATATGTATTGTGCAAACTGTATGTTTTTATGAAAATTGACGGAAAACGAAAAACGCCTCCCTAAAAAGGGAGGCGAAATCATTTTTTGAACACAAACAAGTATTCGTGTGCTATAAGTAAAAAGTTGTATTTCACACTGTTTGTTTTCCAATATCCAGTTGCTTTGCAGTTGTGTTGCTCTTTGATAATCAACTCTTTCAGTTTAAATCCCGCGTCCTCAAAAATTCGCATCACCTCAAATGACATCGGTATCATACAGCCTTTTTGGCGGGTATCTCCCATAAGAACAGCACAGAATTTATCCTTTTTCAGTACTCGATAGCTTTCTGCGGCAACATTTTTCATTTCTTCCAAAAAGTCTTTTATCTTCAATAAAGACAAATCTTCGGGGATATCCTCGCTATAATGAATAATATCTGCATACGGTGGGTGTGTGCATATTAAATCGATACTTTCGCTCGGAATAAAATCAAGATTTCTCGCATCCCCCTTGTGAATATACACCTTGCCGTTTGCACCCTCGTGTTCAAAATCGGTTTTCTCTTTACAGCGCGCAAGGGCAACATCATTTACATCGATACCAATAATGTTGCGGTTCAAGAGTTTCGCTTCTACAAGAGTAGTGCCTCCGCCCGCAAATTGATCAAGGACTAAGTCATTTTCTTTTGAATAGCGCAGAAGAATATTTCGGGGAATATACGGAGACCAATTCCCCCGCCATTTTGCATCGTGAGTTGCCCAATCTCCTCGTTTCGGGAAAGACCAATGGGTGGTCATTTCAAGTTCAAAGTTATCGGGTTCCCATTTGGTTATCTTTTTAGACATCACTTAAAGACCTCGCTGATGACGCCGTTTTCCAAATCCTTGATGTTATAGATATGCTCCATTACATCAAAGGTTTCTTCAAGATTGTGTCGTGAAGGTTTCCACCCTTTGCCATCAGTAAACCAAACAAATTTAAAACCTGCAATATCCTTTGACTCTAATGCTATCATCTTATAACTTCTTGCCGTTTCATTTGGCTTTGAGCCTTGCGCACTGTAAAAATTGGTTTCAATACCGTAAATCATATTTGCAGTTTT